>JANZZE010000008.1 GCA_026419545.1 Acidimicrobiales bacterium | reverse complement strand
GGTTCGCTCTCGTCTCGCCGGCCCGCACGTTGAGATTCGAGGTCTCGGGTTTGGGGAACCGCGCTGGCCAGACGGTGAGATGGGTACCGGCACTGGCTCCGACCGCCGTCACGTTTAGGACGACTGCTGTGACGCCGTCCGCTGGGACCCCACCTATTCCGTTGACCGCGAGATCGATGCTCGAATTGGGTCCGATCGGTGCGGAAGCTCCCCCAGCAACGCCGGTCCCGTCCCGCGTGTCGAGCAGGCGGCGCGGCGTAAGCGGATGGAAGGTCGGGGGCTCGAGGGCGCCGTCGAGCCGGATCCGCGGCACCGCGAGGTTGTTGCCCGGATCGAGGACCGGGAGACCAGTGCCCCGGAGAATTCCTACCGCCTCACCGACCCCGAGTTGTGGCCACCGTTGTTTGAGGATCGCGATCGCCCCGCTCACATGTGGCGTGGCCATCGACGTCCCGCTCAACGTGGCAAACAGCCCGCCCGGTACCGAGGAGGTGATACCCACACCAGGCGCGAGCAGCGACAAATGCGGGGCCGAGTCCGAGAACCCGGCGACAGTGTCGCCCTTGGTGGTGGCGCCGACGCTGATCGCTGACGAGATGCATGCCGGGAGCTGGATGCCGTTCTTAGCCGAGTCGTTGCCGGACGCGATGACCGTCGCGATTCCCGCGGCCCGGAGAGCATCGATCGCAGGTTTCCGGCTGTCGAAGTCGCAGTAGCCGGGGATCGGGAAACCACCCAGGCTCAGGTTCACCGAGGCGATCGAGTAGGTATCGCGCAGGCCGTAGACGAAGTCGAGCCCCCGGATGATGTCGAAGTCCATGACCCGGACACACGGTGGTGCTTCCGGATCACACCCGGAATTGAACTTGGAGAAGACCTGGACGCTGATGATCGTGGCGTCTTTGGCTACCCCGCTGAACACCCCGTTGTTGCCGGCTGCGATACCGGCGACGTGGGTGCCGTGATCGCACTTCGAACCGAGCGGGCACGGCGCCCCTGTCCCCGGGCCAACCGCCATGGTCGGGTCCGCCCCGGGGCAGATCGCTTCGATTTCGGTCCCCATGCTCGTCGAAAAGCACGCTTCGGCAACGACTTTCCCGGCAAGGAAGGGGTGGGTCGCGTCGACACCAGTGTCGAGGATCGCCACGGTCTGACCAGCGCCGGTGTAGCCGAGGTCGTAGGCGTGGGTTCCGCCGATGAGCGGCACACTGTCATCGAGCGAGGGAGCTGCGGCGCGGTTGGCGTAGATGCGGGCAACGTCAGGGGCGGACTGCAGTGCCGTGAGGCCCGCCGGGGTCACGGTCAGGGCGAGCAACGGGAAGTGCTCGGCCCGTTGTTCGTGGGATCGATCTTGTCGTGGCAGGCGACCGATGATTCGATCACCTGCGGCTCGGGCAGCAGCGCGTCGGCTCGCTGCTTCGCCCGCTGAGGTGGCAGTTGCCGGTGAGGGGGTTGCGAATTCGACGATCACGTTCACCGAAGCGCCGCGGCTGGCCTCGTTGAGAACCTGTGGATCGACTGGGACCACACGTTGGGGTGGTAGCGGGCTCGTGTCGATGAGCGATTGCCGCTCGGCGGCACTGGCGATGGAGGTGGTGAACACCCCCACAGTCGTGGCGGCTACGACTGTGATGACTGCAATTGGCAGGAAGCCGCGCGTGCTGCGGCTGGCGAGAACGTTCCTGGCCACCAAGGTCCCTTTCCTCACCGGCGAACCGACAGTGGGCGACACGGTAGTAGGGGATGACTCCTCCAGCGCAGCGGCTGGAGGATGAGGACGGAATGTTCGTTTCTGCTGATTGTCTGCTGGTTGTCAGGTAGTCGGTGAGCGCCAACGATGGTCGACGCACCAGGAACCTCTTCGGCAACGATCATCCACCAGCCGGGTATCGGCAATCAGTGGCTGCTCACGATCAAAGACGATCAAAACGGCAGAAGTCTCTCGGCCCCCGCCTGGAGGATCGGGGTTCGAGAGACTTCGGTGTGGTACGCCCCCTGGGACTCGAACCCAGAACCTGCGGATTAAGAGTCCGTTGCTCTGCCAATTGAGCTAGAGGCGCACGGCGGCAAGCCTGCGGGCTCGTCGCTCGGAGCCTGCATTCTAGTCGCGTCGGTCACGGTCCCGGGCAAGCCCGGGCCTCGACTCGATGGGGTGGCCGAGGGGACTCGAACCCCCGACCTCCAGGGCCACAACCTGGTGCTCTAACCGCCTGAGCTACGGCCACCATGGAGAGGACACAGCATACGTGGTCGTGAAACCCGTACCACCACCGAATCGTCGCTAAGCTTGCCGCGATCCGGAGTCCGCCGTTGTTCGGGGCTTGAGCGTCGAGAGCCGCTTGGCCTGCGGGCCTCGGCCGAGGGATGGGATGAGAAATGACGACGCGACCGAACGTTTTGGAACCCTGGGCTCGCCGGGTTTGCCGATGCGCCGCAGCCCCGTTGGTTTCCGTGCTGCTCCTCGCCTTCTCGGCCGGCGGCGCCGTGGCTCTGCCAAAGGGCATCATCACAACCCCCGCCATGACGATGTCGCCGACCGCGGGTGATCCCGGTACGACCGTGACGTTCACGTCGATCACTGGGTGTATCGAAGGCGCCGTGGTCAACCTCGGTACCGTGCCGAATCCGACCGGTAGCGCCATCCTGGCCTCGGGTAACCCCGACGCGACGGGCGACTGGTCCCTGTCCTACGTCATCCCTATGGGCACCCCTCCGGGCGCCATCGACTTCTACGTAACGTGTGCACTCGTTGGCGGGGGTTTCGTGTACGAGCCGGAGACCTTCACCGTGACCGCGCCCCCGTCGACCTCGTCCTTGCCAACCACGAGCACGGTCACGTCCTCGACGTCCTCGACGACGAGCGCTCCTCCGACGACCGGCCCGACCCCGCCGACCACGTTGGCTGGACCGAGCATCACCCTCGACAAGACCACGGTGCCGCAGGGGGGTCAGGTCACGGTGACCTCGACAGGGTGGATGCCTGGCACGTCCGTTCAGGTCACGTTGAACTCTGATCCTCTCGATGTGGGGACGGCAATTGCCGACCAGGTCGGCACGATTGTCCACACGTTCACGGTCCCGGTTGACTTCCTCGTCGGCGCGCATTCCGTGACGCTCACCGGTTTGGACCTGGCAGGGCAGGTCCAAGTCTTGTCCGCTGACCTTCAGGTCACAGCGCTTGCCGGTGCGGTCAACAGCCTCACGCCGACCACCACCGCCGCGACTGGGGCGCTACCGCGCACCGGTTCGGGGGTTGTCTTCCCACTGGCAGTTGCGGGAGCTGGTCTCGCCCTTGGTGGAGCCGGCCTCCTCGTGGCCTCGCGTCGCCGGCAGACCTCGAACCCGACCTGATCACGTTTCCGCGGCTCGGGGTTAGCTGGGCATTTTGCGCACGCCGGGACGAACGGCGCTGGCTTGCCGCGACTCCCCCCGGTTTGCCCGTTGATGGGCGCGCGGCGCCTACGCTTGTAGCCGGCCCTCGTAGCTCAGATGGACAGAGCACCGGACTTCTAATCCGATGGTCGCAGGTTCGAATCCTGCCGGGGGCGCTAGCGGCTGTTGTCACGACGACTGCTGAACGAGTCGTTCCGTCGTCTAGGACAAGGAGCTCGCCATCAGTTCCGACCACCGAGGCGCCAACGCCGAACCTGCCGCTGGGCGTGAGGTGATCAGCCGGTCGCCTGGCTCTGCTGGCTCATCTGTGCAAGCACCGACGGCACCTCGGGCACCGCCTCGGGAGCGATCGGCTCCATCCAGTTCTTGCGCTCGAAAGCCGTGGCGATGAACGGAGCAAGTTCCTCGTGTTTGGCTGCTTCGCGGTCTGCTTCGTTCTCCTTGAAGTGGTCCATCACCTTGGTCGCGAACAACTCGAGGGATTCGCAGATGTGTTCGTGGGTGTTCTTGCCGCTTTGCTGGATGAAGATCACTTGGTCGACGCCGGCGTCTGCGTAGCCCTGGAGGTGCTCGCGTACCTGGTCGGGGGTGCCGATCCCGCCATAGCGAGTGAAGAAGTCGAACTGGTTCATCTGCTTCTTCGATTCGAGGTAGTCCGACCACAGGTTGGTGTTGCCAGGCCGGGTCGGATTCCCGGCGGCGAGCCTGATCAGCGCGTACTGGAAGAACCGGAAGCCGTCCATGCCCCGGCGTATCGCTTCGTCTTCGTCTTCGTGGACCGAAAACGGGGTGACGACCGCGACGTTCGGATTGACGACATGGGTGACGGGTTCGCACTCCTCGCGAAGGATCCGGTAGTAGTCGGCCACCCACTCCCGCATGTTGTCGGGGTCGGTGAAGGCGAACGTCAGGGCGCCGAGCCCGTGGCGGGCCGCCCACTTGATGGTGTTGGGGTTGGTGCAGGCCACCCACACCGGCGGGTGCGGTTTCTGGCGTGGCTTGGGCAACACGTTGCGGCACGGCATCGAGAAGAACTCGCCGTCGAAGCCGGGGTAGGGGTCCATCACGAGCATGTTGGCGATCTGCTCGACTGCCTCCCGCCACATGCGCTTCTTGAGCGCCGGGTCGATCCCGAAGCCGCCCATCTCGAGCATGGTGGCCGACTCGCCGGTGCCGAACTCGACTCGGCCGCCCGAGATCAGGTCCAAGGTGGCGATGCGCTCGGCACAACGGACCGGGTGGTTGTAGGGGGGTGGAACGAGCATCACGCCGTGGCCGAGACGGATCTGTTTGGTCCTCTGTGACGCTGCGGCCAAGAAAACCTCGGGTGCTGAGGAATGTGAGTACTCCTCGAGATGGTGGTGTTCGACTTCCCACACGTAGTCGAACCCGAGGCGGTCAGACAGCTCCACCTGGTCGAGCGCTTGTTGGTACAGGTCGTATTCGCTTTCCTCGGTCCAGGGTCGCGGCAGCTGCATCTCGTAGAACGTCCCGAACCTCATGATCCCCCCTTCAGGTGTCGCCCAACCCTAGCGCGAATATTGCACTACAAGTGCAACCCAGGTGGGCGGGGTCAAGGGCGGATGAGCACCTTGCAGTGGTCAGTTGGTTGTTTGAGCGTTTGGAAGCGACTTGGGACCTCGTCCAGGGAGATCTCGTCGGTGATAAGGGGGAGGGGATCGATGCGACCGAGATTGATCATGTCGATGACGGTGTTGAATTCGTGGGCGGTGTAGTAGAAGGAGAACCGCACGTCGGTCTCCTTCGCCATGAATGTCCACGGCACGATCTGGTCGGGGGAGACGCAAACACCGGCGACGGTGATCGTTGCGTCCGTTGCGGCAACGTCGACCGCGTGTTGGAGAAGCCCTGGGATTCCCACGCACTCGATGACATGACGCGGTGGTGATCCGGTGATGGCGGCGAAACCGGTTGCGACGTCTTCGCGCATCGGATCAAGGGTGCCGGTCGCGCCGACGGTCATTGCGAGCTCGCGTCGACTGGCGACCGGATCGCTCACGATGACCTCCCGTGCTCCAGCTTGGGTCAGCCAAATCGCTACACCTACGCCTATCGGGCCGCCGCCGAGGACCAGGACATCGTCGCCGAACGCGATGCCAGCCCGGTTCACGGTGTGGATCCCGACGGCCAAGGGTTCGATCAGGGCGCCGTGACGGTGGTCGAGCCCTTCTGGGAGCGGCACCACGTCCCGAGCCGGGATTGTGATGAGTTCGGCGTAACCGCCGGGCCGCTCGATCCCGATCATCTTCGCCTCGACGCATTTGCGGACCCGGCCGGTTCGGCAGGCAATGCAGCGGCCACAGGTGGCGAGCGACAAGGCAGCAACCCGCACCCCTTCACCCAAGAGTGGGGCTTCGGATCGGACTTGGCCGCCGACCGCCACCACGGTGCCGCAGAGCTCATGGCCCATGATCAATCCAGGTGCAGGCAAGACGTCAGAAACGTGCAGATCAGAACCACAGATGCCGCAGGCCTCCACGGCGAGGAGTACTTCGTCGGCTGCAGGCGTCGGGTCGTCGACTTCGACGACAGCGAGCGGTTGGCCGGGTTCTTGCAGGACAGCAGCGTGCATGGCGCAACTGTACGGGCTGGCTTCGACCCACGTGGGCTAGGACGCTGAGCGCGTTCAACGACCGTCGGTGATGTAGCGATGGAGCGCGTTGGTTTCTTGTTGCAACTCGTCGATGCGCGACTTCACCACATCGCCGATGCTGACCAGCCCGACGAGTTCGCCGTCGCCGACGACTGGAAGGTGGCGGATGCGCCGCTGCGTCATGTCGAGCGCAAGCTTGTCGACGCTGTCTCGACGTGAACAGGTGTGAACCTCGCGGGTCATGATGTCGGCGACGTGCAGGTTGGCGATAGCTGAGCCGACCGCACCCAGTGCTCGAGTGATGTCGCGTTCGGACACAATCCCCACGATCTTCTCAGCCGGGTTGCACACGACGAGCGCTCCGATGCCGTGTCGTGCCAGGAGCGCGGCCGCTTCTACGACCCCAGCTTCAGGTGTGATCGTCGCTACCCATGACCCTTTGCTCCGCAGGATCGCCTCGACATTCATGGCGCCTCCTTTGGGCTCCTCTCTCATTCCCGCCACCCTGTGTACCCCATTCCGGCGATCCGTGCCGCGCAGGCTGACCCCTGATGGCACCATGGCGGCCAATCGCGCAAAAAGGGGGAACAGTGATCAGTGAACAGGCGGTGGAGCGAGAAGCAGTTGGTGGGCGGTTCGCAGCCGAGATCCGCTGGACGACCCATGGCGTCGCGCACATCCGAGCCGATGACTGGGGTGGCTTGGGGTTCGGCCAAGGTTGGGCGTGCGCTCGGGACAACCTGGCAACGATCGCCGATCAGATCGTGAAGGTGCGAAGTGAGCGTGCCCGTTTCCACGGACCAGGCCGCGATGGCGCGCACCTTGCCAGCGACTTCGGCTACCTGGCCCTTGGGGTTGCAGATCGAGCTGTGGATCTGCGTGAAGCGCAGCCACCGGAGATCGAGGCCATGGTTGAGGGCTACGTCGCCGGCTACAACAGCTGGGTCGCCGAGGCAAGGCAACGCGGTGCCCTACCTGAGTGGTGTCGGGACGCAGACTGGATCCGCCCGATCGACGTGCTCGATCTGTATGCGTATCTCGGTGACGTCGCGCTCATGGCCAGTGGGCGGAATCTTGCTCCGTTGATCGGCCGCGCTGAGGCACCCGGACCGGACGGTCCGGTGCCTCCTTCGCCCCTTGACGCGCTGGTTGCGCCGCCCGGGGCGAGCAACGGTTGGGCGGTGGGCGGGGACATCAGCACGTCTGGCCACGGCATGGTCCTCGCCAACCCACACTTCCCCTGGTATGGCGAGGCTCGATTCTGGGAATGCCACCTGACCATCCCGGGCGAGCTCGACGTTTACGGCGTTTCTCTTCTCGGTACGCCCGGGGTTCAGATGGGGTTCAACGAAGGCGTGGCTTGGGCCCACACTTTTTCTTGCGGTCATCGGTTCACGCTTTACCGACTCGAGCTGTTGCCGGGTGACCCGACCCGCTATCGCTACGGCGACGAGGTTCGTGACTGCGTCCCGGAGACCTACACGATCGAGGTGCTGGAGGACGACGGCTCGATTGGCTTTGTTTCGCGCACGCTCTGGTCGAGCCATTACGGGCCGATGGTGAATCTTCCCTTGCTCGGCTGGGGGCTTGAAGTCGGATTCACCTACCGCGACGCAAATCTGGACAACACCGGATTCCTGCGCCAGTTCATCGGGATGGATCGGGCGACCGACCTCGACGCATTCAAAGCCGTGTTCCGGGAGGTGCAGGGGATGCCTTGGGTCAACACGGTGGCAGCCGACCGGTCAGGAAGGGTCTGGTATTGTGATGCATCTGCGACCCCGAAGCTGAGCGCAGGAGCTCGTGAACGCTTCCGTTCCCGTCTGCGGGACGACTTCGTTGCCGCGTTGCTCTACGAGAACCGGGTCGCGCTGCTCGATGGCAGCGATCCCGACGACGAGTGGGTCGTCGTTGACGGCGCCCGTTCGCCTGGTCTTGAACCGTTTGGTGAGTTGCCCCAGATCGAGCGGCGTGACTTCGTGCTCAACGCCAACGACTCGCACTGGCTCCCGAACCCCCAGGTCCGGCTCGAGGGGTTCTCGCCGTTGAACGGCCTTGAAGCAACGCCGCAAAGCCTTCGGACGCGACAGAACCTCCGCCGGGCCGCCGCCCTGGCCCGGCGGGGGAACGTCACCTTGGATGACCTGGTCGCAGCGGTGTTCGACAACGCAAGCCTCAGCGCAGAACTGCTCGTCGATGCGGTGATTAGTCGTTGTCGTGCGGTCGGCAAGGTGACGGTCGGAGGCCACGACGCCGACCTGGTCCAGGCAGCGGACATCCTCGAGCGCTGGGACCGATGCTTCTCGATCGAATCGCGTGGAGCCGCGCTTTGGCGGGAGTTCATGGCAGGCTTCCCCGTGAGTGCGTGGGTTGATGCCGGAACGCTCTTTGCTGCGGCATTCGATCCTGACGACCCAGTCGGTACGCCGTACGGGTTGGCCGCACACGCCGACGATGATGGTGACGACCCGGTCGTCCACGCTATGGGTCACGCGGTCCGGGTGCTCGACCGTGCGGGCGTACCGCTCGACGCGCCGCTTGGCGACATCCAGTGGGCCAGCCGTGGCGACCGTCGGATCCCGGTGCATGGTGGGGGCGAAGGTGATGGCGTGCTCAACGTGCTCGCCCCCTGGGGGGCGCTCCCCGCAGCGTCACTTGAGCCCGCGCCGGTCCCGCCTGTCGCTCTCCCAGGCCGGGCTAGGACGGGGCTCGGTGACGGGGGGTATCTCGTCACCTATGGCACGAGTTTCCTCATGGCGGTCGAGCTGACAGCCGACGGGCCCCGCGGGGTTGGCCTGCTCGTCTACGGTCAATCTGGTGACCCGGAGTCTTTGCACCATGTCGACGGGACCGAGGCGTACGCCGCGAAACAGACGAGGCCTCTTCGGTTCCGTGACGGAGACATCGAATCGGATCCGTCATTGGTTCGACGAACGTTGTTCGGTGGCTGAACGACTGGCCACGCCTTCGGGATCGGGTCGTGCGCGCACTAAACTGTCGATTCCTCGCGGGTGTAGCTCAATGGCTAGAGCCCCAGCCTTCCAAGCTGGTTATGCGGGTTCGATTCCCGTCACCCGCTCTTGAATCAAGGCCCGGGCTGAGACGTTTTGTATCGCCCGGGGTGCTGATTGCAGCCCAGATGCTGGCGTCCGGCTTGCCGGGAGATTCGTTGGCGCAATCTTGTCGGGTGCATCCTCGCTAGCTGCGGTCGACCGCAGACCTTCTGGATCCGAGTACGGTTGATCAAGCCAACTCGCCGGAGTCGTCGAGTGCCGAGTATTCGAGCCAACCGTAATCACGGGTCGGACGCCGCCGCAGCGAGCCCGACTGTGGAGATCATCGAGCCGAGCCAACCAGCCTTCGTCCGCACCGCCGGGGACGCAGTGCGCGCAGTGGAGGCAACCGTGGCTTTCGTGGCAGCGGTGCTGATTGCAGCAGTTTTCCGCGGTGGCTTGAGCGGCGCTGAAAGGGATGTGGTGCACCTCGCCGATGCCGTGCCTGAGGTGTTGGCGACAATCCTGATCGCGCTGGGGCAAGTTGTCGGGATCGTGGGGCCGGTTGCCGTCGTGATAGCGCTTGTTGTGATCGGTCGGTTGCGCACGATGTTCATGGTGGCCTTGGCCGCCGGTGCAGGGGCGATCGCGATGTTCGGGGTCAGCTCGGCGCTCTCCTCCGAGGTCGCGCTACCCGGTCAGCTCGGAGAGCTGCGGGCCGTTGCCTATCCCGGCGCCCGATTCCTCGCTGGCGCCTCGGCCGTTCTCACGGTCCTGGCATCGTTCTTAGATCGCCCGTGGCGACGGTTCGGAGTCGGCCTCATCGCGCTTGCTGCGTTCACCCGGATCGCCTCAGGTGCTGACTCGCCCTATGACGTGGCAATAGCCATCGTCCTGGGCTACCTCCTCGGCGCTTTGATCCTGCTGGTGTTCGGTTCGCCGAACCGGCGTCCGACTGGCACTGCGGTGGTACGCGCCTTGTGTTCGGCCGGCCTGGATCCGGCGAGACTCGAATTCCTGGCGTCGGGAGTCCGTGGGTCGACGACCTATTGCTGCGTCGAACGGAACGGCAACCGACATTTCGTGAAGGTGTTCCCGCCGGACCGTGCCGAAGCCGATCGGTTGGTCCAGCTCTATCGGCGGCTTCGTCTCCGGGACGCCGTCAATGAACAGCCATTCTCGACCCTTCGCCGATCGGTCGAACACGAAGCGCTGGTTGCGCTGTACGCGGCCGATAGGGGTGTGCCGACCGCGGACCTGACCGCACTGGCCGAGGTTAACCCCGGAGGCATGGTGCTCGCGTTCGAGCACCTTGGCGGCGAGCACCTTCAAGGAAAAGGGAAGGCGATCGATGACGACACCTTGTGCAGGCTGTGGGAAGTGGTCGTGCAGCTGCAGAGGGCTGGTATCGCTCACCGCGACCTGCGCTTGGCCCATGTCATTCGGGACGATGACGGACGGCCAAAGCTTGTTGATTTCGGTTACGGCGAGATAGCTGCGACGGACCTGCAGCTTCGGACCGATGTTGCAGAACTGCTCTGCTCGAGCGCGATCGAGGTTGGCGCTCCGCGGGCAGTGCACGCCGCGGTTTCCGTACTGGGTCGCGACACGTTGGGTGCCTCGCTTTCCGTGTTGCAACCGTTGGCTCTGCGCACCGAGACCCGCAAAGCCCTCGGTGAGCGCGAAGGCTTGCTCGACGAACTCCGGTCCGAGGTGCAGCATGCCACCGGAATCGATGAGGTTTCTTATGAAGAGCTAGCGAGGTTCAAACCCCGAACGATCGTCGGCATGGCGGTCTTCGCGTTGGCCCTGTATGCCCTTCTGCCACGCTTCGCAGAGGTCTCAGACATCGGTCGAACCCTTGCTGATGCAAAGTGGCAATGGCTCGTGCCACTCTTGTTCTCCCAGGGGGTGACTTATATCGGCGCCGGTATCGCAATGGCCGGGTCAGTTCCTGACCGGGTACCGATGCTCCCGATGATGCGGGCACAGGTCGCTGCGGCTTTCGTTGATGTGCTAGCTCCTGCATCGGTTGGCGGGATGACGCTCAACACCAGGTTTCTCCAACGCAGAGGCGTGGACTCGGGTGTGGCGGTGGCAGGCGTGGGCCTCAACGCGCTCGGCGGCTTGGTCGCGCACCTGCTGTTGCTCGGGGTATTCCTCCTGTGGGTCGGCTCAGCCACGTCGGTTGAGACCGAGCTGACGAGCGAGCCTGCCCCTTCGTCCTCGCCGGTGGGGACGATCGTGCTTGTCGCTGTTGCGGTCATGGCGGTCGCGGGTCTCCTGCTGGCATTGCCGTTCACCCGGCGCATGGTGGTCAGACGAGTCGCTCCGCTTTTGGCCCAAGCCAAGACCGGCCTGGTCGAGCTGGCAAAGCGCCCTCGCAAGATCGCGATGTTGATCGGTGGCTCAACTGTCGTGACGCTCGGTTTTCTCGGGGCGTTGGTGTGCTCGATCGAGGCCTTCGGTGGAGGCGTGTCGATCGCACACATTGGCGTTGCCTACCTGATCGCTTCGTCGGTAGCGATCGTGGCACCCACGCCTGGGGGCCTTGGCGCAGTCGAAGCCGCCCTCATCGCTGCACTCACCGGGCTGGGGATGAGCTCGGACAAGGCCGTTTCGTCGGTGTTCTTGTTCCGCGGCGTGACGTTCTGGCTGCCGGTCGTTCCTGGCTGGCTGACCTTCCACCTGATGCAGCGCAACGGCGAGATCTGAAGCAACTTGTTTCGTCGGGGAGGCGGGATTTGAACCCGCGGCCTCCTGCTCCCAAAGCAGGCGCGCTAACCAAGCTGCGCTACTCCCCGGGTGTCACCAACGATAGAGATGATCCCGACGCATCCACACAGCCACTGGTGGAAGCCGCTCCGGAATCACAAACAGGTCGTCGTTCGCCACTGGGTCAGGGTATCACCGACCTTTTTCAGCTGGTCCTTGTCGGCTTGATTGAGGCCAGTGGGTGTTGCAGCCTTCTTGGTCAACGACAGTTGGCTATCGATGTCGCTGCTCAACTGCGGTATGAGTTTCTTGGCGTTGGCCGCGACTTCGTCGGCTTTCTTCTCTACTTCGGCTCGCTTCTCAGGCTTGGCAAACGCGACAGCGCTCAGCGCCCAGGAGTACCTCTCATACGCCACGCAATCGGGCCGATTCCTGATCGTCGTGCGTGGCTTCGCAGCAGTGGTCGTTGTTGTTGGTTTGTCGGCGGTGGCGTTGTTGCCCGAGGCCCTCACGGTGGTCGTTCCGCCCGCGGCTTGCGCCTTTTCGTCTTTGGGTTTGGCGCCGCAGCTCATGGTCCCAAAGGTTGCAATGACGAGCGCGAGGGGCACGATGAGACGTTGGAGTCGCAAAATGGATTCTCCCCAGGATCAAGTCAAGCTTCGAGCCTCGGCAACCTAGCATGCCGGGGATTTTTTGAACCATTCGCTACTTGGCGGAGGTGGGCGACCTCCCTGATGGTCTCGGCGTTAAGGCACTGATTGCCAGCCCGGGCCCATCGACCCGGGATTGAAGCGGGCGCCGTGGGGGAGGAGATGGCGTTTCGTCGATGGAATGCTCGCTGAAGGTCACGACATCCCGGCTGACCAAGCATCGGTGAACGAGTTCTGGTCCTGAACGTCGACTCTGTTGGCTCTCAGCCCGGGTGGCCAGAGGCGGCCGGTAGACTGCAGCTTCTGTGAAATCGACGGTCGAGCCCCTTGAGGGCAACAAGGTCAAGGTCAGCGTCGAGGTCGACGAGGAAGAGTTCGAAAAAGCCATCGACGCGGCGTTCAAGAAAATCGCACGCGAGGTCCGGATTCCCGGCTTTCGTCCGGGAAAGGCCCCTCGCAAGGTGCTCGAAGCCCGGTTCGGCATCGAAGCCGCACGCGGCCAGGCCCTCCAAGATGCGCTGCCCGAGTATTACCTGACGGCGGTCAAGGAGCATCAGGTCGATGTCATCGCTCCGCCCGAGATCGACATCACCACTGGCGAGGAGTCCGGCCCTGTTGCCTTCGATGCCGTCGTGGAGGTCCGGCCCAAGGTCACGATCGGCGGCTACCGCTCGCTCAGGGTCACGATTCCTTCGCCGGTACCCACCGACGCCGAGATCGATGAGCAACTCGAACGGCTTCGCCAGCGTTTCGCTGAGTTGGAGACCGTCGATCGACCCGCGGCTGATGGTGATTTCGTCACGGTTGACATCAAGGGCACCCAAGGAGCGGAGGTCCTCGACGGTCTCACTGCCGACGACTATCTCTACGAGATTGGAGCCGGATCTCCGATCCCCGAGATCGACGAGAACCTCAGGGGTGCCAAGCCAGGTGACATCCTCGAATTCAACGCCGCCAATCCGGACCCGGAGGCGGCTGACAATCTCCATTTCAGGATCCTGGTGAAAGAAGTCAAGGCCAAGGTCCTTCTCCCGCTCGACGATTCCTTCGCAGCTGAAGCATCGGAATTCGAAACCCTCGCCGAGCTTCGCGACGACTTTGCAAAGCGGCTCTCGAGGGTCAAGAAGATCCAGGCCCAGATGGCGTTGCGCGAAAGGGCGAGCGAGGCACTCGCTGCGCTGGTGACCGACGACCCGCCCAAGCCCTTGGTCGATACCGAGCTGCGCAATCGGCTGCAGGACTTTGCGCTCAGGCTCCAGGCCCAGGGCATCGATCCTGAGCAATACCTCGCGATGACCGGCAAGACGGAACAAGAGATCGTCGATGAGCTGCGCGGGGCAGCTGAGCTGGCGGTGAAGGTGGACCTGGCGCTCCGGGCCATCGCCGAAGCCGAAGCCATCGACGTGACCGACGACGAGCTCGAAGAGGAGTACGCCGCCGTGGCACAACGGCTCGATATCAAGCCGGCAGAGGTGCGGCGCCGATTCGAACGCAGTGACCAGGTTGAGGCGGTACGCTCCGACCTGCGCAACCGTAAGGCCTTCGAATGGCTGTGCGATCAGCTCGAAATCGTCGACGAGGAAGGAAACGTCATCGCTCGGGCGAGCCTGGAAATCGATGGCGATTCACCATCCCAATTCGATGATCGCGACGGTGAGGCCGGTAGCGCAGCGACAGGCGACAACGAAACTGAGGACGACGAGTGATTCCTGAGATCTTCAACGCTTATGTCCCGCAGGTCTGGCATGAGGACAGCAGAGGCGCGCGGGGCTACGACCTGTTTTCCCGGCTCCTCAAGGAGAACATCATCTTCGTCGGGACCGCAATCTCTGACGAGGTGGCCAACCTGATCTGCGCGCAGCTGCTGTATCTCGAGAGCGAGAACCCCGACAAGCAGATCAACCTCTACATCAACTCGCCCGGGGGCAGCATCACCGCCCTGTTCGCGATCTATGACACGATGCAGTACGTCAAGGCCGATGTGTCCACGATCTGCTTCGGCCAGGCAGCCTCGGCAGCAGCTGTGTTGCTCGCGGCTGGCACCAAAGGAAAGCGGCTCGCGTTGCCCCATGCCCGCATCTTGTTGCACCAGCCCTACAGCGAGGCCTATGGCCAGGCCACCGATATTGAGTTGGCGGCCAACGAGGTCTTGCGTATGCGGTCCTTGCTTGAGGAGATTCTCGCTTATCACACCGGCCAGGACATCGAGAAGATCCACCAGGACACCGACCGTGACTTTGTAATGTCGTCAGAGCAGGCCCGGGAGTACGGGATCATCGACGAGGTCATCACCTATCGCTCCCAAGCCGAGAGCGGTGGGCCGATCTCGGCGATACGGTAGAGGCCAGACACCAGGCGCAGAATCGAGTCAGACGCACCTCGGGGGATCATGACGTGGCGAAGTTCGGAGATGGCGGTGAGCTGCTGAAGTGCTCGTTCTGTGGCAAGTCGCAGAAGCAGGTCAAGAAGCTGATCGCCGGACCGGGCGTCTACATCTGCGACGAGTGCATCGACCTGTGCAACGAGATCATCGAGGAGGAACTTGCTGAGTCCTCAGAGGTCCGGTTCGACGAACTGCCCAAGCCACGCGAGATCTACGAGTTCCTGAACGACTACATCATCGGCCAGGAGCACGCGAAGAAGATCCTGTCGGTCGCGGTCTACAACCACTACAAGCGGGTGCAGTTCGGGGCGAACCACTCTGATGAGGTGGAGCTGGCCAAATCGAACATCTTGCTCATCGGTCCGACTGGCTGTGGCAAGACACTGCTTGCCCAGACGTTGGCCCGTATGTTGAACGTGCCTTTCGCGATTGCCGATGCAACCGCGCTCACTGAAGCGGGCTACGTCGGTGAAGACGTCGAGAACATCTTGCTCAAGCTCATCCAGGCTGCGGATTACGACGTCAAGAAGGCGGAGACGGGCATCATCTACATCGACGAGATCGACAAGATTGCTCGCAAGAGCGAAAACCCATCGATTACGCGTGATGTGTCGGGCGAGGGGGTCCAGCAGGCTCTGTTGAAAATTCTTGAGGGCACGACGGCGTCGGTGCCGCCGCAGGGTGGCCGGAAGCACCCGCACCAGGAGTTCATCCAGATCGACACCACGAACATCTTGTTCATCTGCGGTGGCGCATTTGCTGGAATCGAAAAGATCATCGAGAGCCGGCGAGGCTCCAACGGCATAGGGTTCGGTGTCGACATCCGTAAAGCGGCCGAGAAGGACCTTGGCGAGATCTACGCTCACGTGCTCCCTGAGGATCTGCTGAAGTTCGGGCTCATCCCCGAGTTCATCGGTCGCTTGCCCGTCATCGGCGCGGTTTCCAATCTCGACCGGGACGCACTCATCCGAATCCTCGTCGAGCCCAAGAACGCGTTGGTCAAGCAGTACAAGAAGTTCTTTGAGTACGAGAACGCCGAGCTGGAGTTCACCGATGATGCTCTGGCCGCGGTGGCCGACCAGGCGCTGCTGCGGGGCACTGGGGCCCGCGGCTTGCGAGCGATTCTCGAGGAAGTCCTACTGAACGTGATGTATGAACTCCCGAGTCGCGACGACATCGCAAAGGTCGTCATCGACGCCGACGTAGTGCTCGAGAAAGTCAACCCGACGCTTGTTCCGCGTACTGCCCGAAAGTCCTCGCCCGCCGACGGCCAGGCACGACCTCGGCGCGCCGCGAGCTGACGACCGTCGTTGCCGTGAATTACGCGAGCGCCCTCGCGTATCTCGATGCTCACATCAACCGTGAGGCGTCCCCGGCTATTGCCGCCGGCCGCGTCGAAGGGCTCAGCCTCGAACCGATTCGCCGGCTCATGCACGTGCTCGGTGACCCGCAGACCCAGTACCCGGTGCTACACCTGACCGGGACGAATGGTAAGGGCTCGGTGGGTGAGATGATCACGCTCCTGCTCGAAGAGCACGGGCTTTCGGTCGGTACGTACTCCAGTCCGCACCTGCAGCGGATCAACGAGCGGCTGCGCTGGACTGGTGATCGGCTGCTCGATGTCGACCGGCAGGGCGAGATCGTCGCGCGACGGGGTGGGCGACGCGGTGGCGCCATCTCGGATGAGGAGTTCGGACGAGTGATCGGTGCCGTGGCCGACGCGGAAGGCCTTGCTGGTGTCCGCCCGTCGTACTTTGAGATCTTGACCGCGGCCAGCCTGCTGTGGTTCTCGGAGCTACCCGTTGACGCCGCAGTGATCGAGGTGGGCCTGCTTGGCCGGTTCGATGCCACCAACGTCGTGGACGGCGAGGTCGCGGTGATCACCAACATTGGACCAGATCACACCGATTTCTCGGGCAACTGGCGTGCCGCGATCGCCGAGGAGAAGTCGGGCATCGTGAAGCCGGGTTCATTCCTCGTCGTGGGGGAAACGGATCCTGAACTGAGACCGATTTTCGAACGGGCAGCAGGTGATCGTCTCTGGGTCCGCGGCCAGGATTTCGATGTGGTGTCGGATCGGGTCGCGGTCAGGGGGCGGCTCCTCGATCTGCAGACGCCCGGGCAGCTGATCGAAGAGGTGTTCCTCCCGCTGCACGGTGAGCACCAGGGCATCAACGCTGCTGTGGCGGTTGCGGCGGCCGAGGCATTCTTCGCCAGGCCGCTCGATCCGGACGTCGTTCGGGCCGCGTTCGCTCGCCTGCATCTGGCTGGCCGCTTTGAGATCGCGGGCCGGTCGCCGCTGCTCATCATCGACGGCGCCCACAACCCCGCTGGTGCTGCCGCAGTTCGCCAGACGCTTGACGAGGAGTTCGCCCGTGAGGGCCGAATCGTTTTCGTGATCGGCTTGCTCGAAGGGCGGGATCCTGACGCCATGCTCGAAGCGTTCGGTGTTCGCCACACGGATCTAGTGATCTGCTGCACACCTGACTCACCCCGGGCCCGCCCTGCGGAGGAGCTCGGCGAGATCTGCCGGTCACTTGCCCTACCGGTCGAGGTCTGCCCGGAGGTCGCAGCCGCAGTCGAGCGTGCCCGCGAGGTCGCGAGCGACGCTGACGTGATCATCGTGACTGGTTCGATCTACGTGGCCGGAGCAGCACGTGACGCCCTCGGGCTCGCGCCGCCGGGTATGGAGTAGCGCAGATCTGTCTTCTTTCGGGTTTAGTGTCGGGCGTCCTGTTTGCGGCGCCGCACCATGCACGCGCCACGTAGCGCAGCTCTGTCTTCGTTCGGGTGTAGTGTCGGTAACACGACCATTCCTGGTGGGCGGCACGCGCGATTGGGGTCAGCGCGTTCAGGCGGCCTAGCCTTCGATTCCCTATGGATCGCACCCTGGTCATCTGTAAGCCCGATGCCGTCGAGCGCGGTCTCGTCGGCGAGATCCTGTCCCGTTTTGAGCGACGCGGCCTGAAGATCGTCGCGATGGAGATGCGCCAAGTCGACGAGGCCACGGCTGCCAAACACTACGAGGAACACAAGGACAAGCCGTTCTACGGTGAACTCATCGAGTTCATCACGCGTTCTCCGGTTGTTGTGCTCGTCGTGGAGGGTCCGGAGGATACCTGGAAGGTGGTTCGCGCAATGATGGGGACGACCAATCCGCGCGAGGCCGCGCCTGGGACGATCCGAGGTGATCTCGGCATATTGTTCACCGAGAACCTGGTGCACGGTTCAGATTCGTTCGAGTCGGCCGAGCGGGAAATCGGGATTTGGTTCCCCGGCCTCTCCGCCAAGGCTTGACCTGGCGCAGCTGACATCGCTCCGACGAAGGGTGGACCTGGTCGCGGGCGCGATTCTGGCTGCCTCACCTGGGATGTTGCATTTTCGTTACCCCGAACTAAGGTGAGACGGCAACGCAGGTCGGGCAATGAGGCCTAGCCTTCAGCACAGAACGACACTGCTCGCCCCGGCTTGGTGGTTTCTACGTACCCGAGCCGGACGTTGGATCCGCCCCGCCGCGGTGAGCTTGACCGAACTCGCCGCATCGGGCCCGCGGGCCCCTAGACAACGAAGCCGCCAAACCAGTGCTTTCGTCACTCACTTCGATCATGGGCCGCGACATGGCGGTCGATTTAGGAACGGCCAACACGCTCGTCTACGTCCGAGGCGAGGGCATCGTCCTGAACGAGCCTTCAGTGGTGGCTGTCAACGTCAAAGACGGTCGGCCTGTCGCAGTAGGCGCTGAAGCCAAGCGGATGATCGGGCGCACGCCGAGCCACATCCAGGCCATTCGCCCATTGAAGGACGGCGTTATTGCCGACTTCGACATGTGCGAGAAAATGTTGCGCTACTTCATCCAGAAGGTCCATCAGCGCAAGTGGGCCAAGCCTCGCATGGTGATCTGCGTGCCGTCGGGCATCACCCCTGTGGAGCAGCGCGCGGTGCAAGACGCTGCCGAGAACGCCGGCGCTCGCAAACCGGCCTACATCATCGAGGAGCCGATGGCGGCCGCGATCGGCGCAGGCCTCCCGGTCCAGGAACCCACTGGCAACATGATCGTCGATATCGGTGGGGGAACCACCGAAGTCGCGGTGATCTCGCTCGGCGGCGTGGTGACGAGCCAGAGCATCCGCGTGGGTGGCGATGAGCTCGACGAGGCGATCATCCAGTTCATCAAGAAGGAATACAGCCTTGCCCTCGGTGAGCGAACTGCAGAGGAGGTCAAGATCACGCTGGGTTCAGCGTGGCCCCTCGAACAGGAGCTCTATGCCGAGATCCGCGGGCGCGATCTCGTGACTGGCTTGCCCAAAACCATCGTCACCAGCACGGAAGAGATTCGCGAAGCGCTCGAGGAACCGGTGGCGGCGATCGTCGATGCGGTGAAGACCACGCTGGACAAGACCCCTCCGGAGCTCGCCGCAGACATCATGGAGCAGGGCATCGTGCTCGCCGGGGGTGGGGCCCTGCTCAACGGTCTCGATCGCCGCCTTCACCACGAAACCGGCATGCCGATCGTCATAGCGCCCAATCCGCTCTACGCCGTGGCCATCGGTTCAGGTCAGTCGCTCGAGGAGTTCGAAGCGCTCAAGGGCGTCTTGTTCTCGTCGACACCGAGCGCCTGAGCGCGTACGGGTGAGGAGCAACCAGCGCCGCTGGGCACGTAAGGTTTGCGGTCGTGGCTGTCACCCGGAGGACGAGTCGGCGCCGCTTCACGTTGGCGCTTCTCGTGCTCACGTCGATCACGCTGCTGACGTTGGACTTTCGCGGTTTCGGGCCGCTCGAGTCGGCGCGCAGTGCCGCCCTCGGGTTACTGGCGCCAGTAGGCGAGTTTTTCGGGAGGATCGGCGAACCGGTTGGCGAGATGTGGCGGGGTGCCCGTGGCTACGGAGAACTCGAAGCCGAGAACCAGCGCCTCAAGGGGCGTATCGATGAACTCGAAGGCCGCCTCGCGACCAGCGAGGCGGCTCAACAGGAACTGGACGAGCTCAAGCGCGCCCTGAACATCGAGTTCGCTGGTGGAATCGAAAAGGTGACTGCCCGAGTGTCGTCCGGACCCGTGTCCAACTATGACGCGACGATTCAAATCGACAAGGGTGCTAGTTCAGGCATCAGGCCGAAGATGGCGGTGGTGACGGGGGCCGGTTTGCTCGGCCATGTCGACGTGGTGTCGGAGAACCGCGCGACGGTGCGGCTTGTGACTGAGAAAGACCAGAGCGTGGGGGTGAAGGTCCGCAGCGACCAGCCGGTCAAGGGGGTCGCGAGGGGTCAGGGTAATGAGCACACACTGCGGGCAACACTGATCCGGTTCGAGGACCCAGTCGCTGTCGACGACCTGATCCTCACGAGCGGCGGGCGTGGATCGTTCTATCCACCTGACATCCCAGTGGGCAAGGTCACTGCGGTGTACGAGGACGAGCCGAGTCGACAAAAGGAGATCGAAATCGACCTGTTCGTGAACGTGGGCGACGTTGAATACGTCCAAGTGCTGCTGCAGGAGCCGCCGGAATGACTGACGCGTTGGGGACTAGGGCTCGCCTCGGGCTGCTCGTGGCGTCGGCCGCGGTGCTTCAGCGCGGTGTGTTCTCTCACTTCCACATCTTTGGGGTGTCGCCTGACATCCTGCTCCTACTCGCCATCGCAGCCGGCCTCACCAGCGTCCCCGAGCGTGGCGCAATCGTGGGGTTCTTTGCTGGCTTGGCCTTTGACTTTGTCATCCAAGGGCTGATCGGGCTTGGGGCACTGGCGTTCTGCCTGACCGGTTACGTGGCTGGTCGTATGCAGGGCTTATCGGTCCGGACATCCCGCTGGGTGCCGATGGCATCGGCCGCTATCGCGAGCATCATCGGTGAGTTGCTCTACGTCGGGGTGGGTCAGCTTGTAGGTCAGTCTCACCTGATGACCGACCGAGTGCCCCGCATCGTTGTCGTGGTTGCAGTGGTCAATGCGCTCCTAGCACCAATTGCGCTGCGGGTGTTGCGATGGGCTTGGCGAGTTGAACCGGGTTATCGCCCGGCGTACTGGTGAGAGGTATGGACGCCGAATCGCCACGACTACGTCTCAGCATCCTCGGCGTCGTCATCGTTTCGATGTTCGGCGCACTCTTTGCTCGGCTCTGGTACCTGCAGGTCATGTCAGCGGGCCAATATCAAGACGTTGCGGTCCAGAACACGACAAAAGTGGTCTACGAAGAACCACCCCGTGGCCGGATTCTCGATCGCAACGGCAAGGTGATCGTCGACAATCGGACTTCCTTGGTGGTAACAGCCAATCCCCATGAGCTCGATTCGTCGGGCAAGCGGGACGAGATCCTTTTCCGGATCGCCCAGGAGCTGACCCGCTCGGGCAGGCCCACGAAGGTTCGTTCGCTGGAGCGCAGGTTGCACGACCCGCAGTACAACCCGCTCCAACCGGTGCCGATCGCCGTTGACGTGCCCGAGGACCTCTACGTCTTTCTGTCGGAGCGGGCAGAGGAGTTTCCGGGCATTGCAGTCAACCGAGAAGCGGTGCGTTCGTACCCCTACGGCGCGGCGGCCGCTCATGTGGTCGGCTATGTCGGGCGGATCAATGAGGAGGAGCTGCGTGCCCGGCAGGGAACCCCCGACCATCCGAAAGAGAATCCGAAGCCGTACCAGCCGGACTCGAACATCGGCAAGGAAGGTGTGGAGCGGGTCTACGAGGATGAACTACGCGGAACACCTGGAGTCCGCCGGATCGAGGTCGATTCGCTGGGCAGGGTCGTGCGAACTGTCGAGCACCGGCCGCCGCGTCCCGGCAACGACGTGCAGCTCAGCATCGACATCGACATCCAGGTCAGCCTGGAGAAGGCCCTAGCCGAGCAACTCGACCTGGTTCGGGGCGGCTACACCAGCGACGGCAAGATTGCCGCAGCACCTGCTGGGTCCGCGGTGATGCTGGAGCCGGGCACCGGTCGCGTACTGGCTCTTGCTTCGTATCCGACCTATGACCCGAGTGAGTTCGTCAACGGAATCAGCACGGAGCGATACCAGGAGCTGACCCGCAATCCAGCGGAGAACCCGTTCGTCAACCGGGCGATTTCGGGCCAGTACGCGCCGGGATCGACCTTCAAGTTGGTGACCGCGTTCGGGGCAATGAGTTCTGGCATGATCAACGGGAATACCTCATACGTCGATGGCGGCGTGTACCAGCTCATGAAGTGCAGCGGCAACTGCACCCGCCAGAACCCCAACCGCCAAGGTCATGGCACGGTCAACGTCTCCAGCGCACTTACCGTGTCCAGCGATGTGTTCTTCTATTGGATTGGGGACCGGTTCTTTTGGGAGGCCGATCGGTGGGGGCAGGGGTTACAAAGTGCCGCCCGCACGTTCGGGTTCGGGGCCAAGACCGGTATTGACCTTCCCGGCGAGTCGGCTGGGAACGTGCCCGACGCTGATTGGAAGCGACGGACCTGGGAGTCGCTCCCCCCTGACCAGAAGGCAAAGGGCGACCCGACCTGGTATCCGGGAGACAGCGTGAACCTGGCGATCGGTCAGGGTGACATGCTCGCAACGCCACTCCAGTTGGCCAACGCCTATGCGATGTTCGTCGATCAGGGTGTACATCACAAGCCAACGGTGGTGATGCGGATCCTCCAACCTGCTAGCGAAGCCGCCGACCCGGCGCATCCTGCGGTGATTCGGGAGATCGAGCCCGAGGTGACCTATACGGCCGACATGCCAGCTGCGATTCATGAGCCGATCAGGCAAGGCCTCCTCGGCGTGGCGTCCAGCGGTGGGGTGTTCACAGGTACCGCATACAACGCGTTCCGTGGCTTTGACACGAAGGCGTTTCCCGTGCTGTCCAAGACCGGTACCGCCCAGGTCAACAACAAGGCCGATACCGCCTTGTACGTCGCCTGTGCTCCCGACCCGGAGTACAAGTACTGCCTTTCCATCGTCCTGGAGGAGGCGGGGTTCGGTGGCAATGTCGCCGCCCCAGTTGCGAGGCGGGTGTTCGAGCCCCTTGCCGGGCAGCAGACCGAAGAAGGTTCGAAGCCGTCGGTCGTGAGGTCTAGCGACTGATGGCTGTCGGTACGCTCGGAACTCGGGCTCGGGGTGACGCCACCTCCCCGTTTCGCCATGTCGACGTCGTCCTGGTCGTGTGCGTCGCGGCGATCGCTGCCCTGGGGACACTCATGGTGTTCAGCTCCACTCGCGGAACCGGCCCTGCGCCGGACACCTCGTACCTGCGCCGGGAGTTGGCCTTCATGACCCTCGGCGGGCTGGCGATGGTGGCAGTCAGTGCGTTCGACTATCGCAAGCTGTTCAATTACGTGTGGCTGCTCTACGGCGGCGCATTGTTGCTTCTCGTGCTGGTGATCTCTCCCCTTGGGCAGGAGTCGAAAGGGGCACAGGCTTGGTTCGGCTTTGGGCCGTTCCAACTGCAGCCAGCTGAGTTCGCCAAGTTGGCGCTCATCGGGGTACTCGCGGCGCTCTTGTCGCATTATGAAGGCGACATCGATCCACGGCGGCTCGGTGTGTTGCTCGGGGTCGCCGGTGCGCCGATGGCCCTCATCCTGTTGCAGCCTGACCTGGGCATGGTGCTGATCTATGTCGCGATCTTGATGGGCATGCTCCTCGTCGGGGGTGTCCGTGGTCGTCACATCCTCGCGTTGTCGCTGCTCGGCGTCGTTGCCGTGATCGGCGTCTTCAACTCGAACGTGTTGAAGCAGTACCAAAAGGATCGGCTCACCGCGTTCGTGAACCCGGAGAGCGATGCCCGGGCGACGACCTACAACATCAACCAGAGCACAACCGCGATAGGGAACGGCGGTATCACTGGTCGAGGCTTGTTCAAGGGCCAGCAGACGCAGTACCAGTTCGTACCTGAACAGGAGACTGACTTCATCTTCACTGCGGTGGGTGAGGAGTTGGGGTTCGTCGGGGCTGCGACCTTGCTGGTCCTCTACGGCATCGTGATCTGGCGGATCTGGCGGACGGCCTTACTGGCCAAGGACTGGTTCGGTCGGCTGCTCTGCGTCGGGGTGCTCAGTTTCTTGGTGTTCCAGATCTTTGAGAACGTTGGCATGACCATGCAGATCATGCCGGTCACCGGCATTCCGCTGCCGTTGATGTCCTATGGCGGCTCGAGCATCGTGACCACCTTTTTGGCCCTTGGTCTCGTGCTGAGCGTCCACATGCACCGGTTCCGGTAACCTCTGAGGTACATGAATTCGATCTGGCCTCAGTTGGAAAATCTGCTGGCCAAGGTCCAAAAGCCAGCTCGCTATATCGGTCTTGAAGATGGATCTGTTCGCCCTGATCACGATCCGAGAAAGGTGTCTTGGCTGCTGACCTACCCGGACACCTATGAGATTGGGCTACCCAATCAAGGGTTGCAGATCCTCTATGAGATCCTCAACGAACGGCCCGATGCGCTGGCAGAACGGACCTACGCGCCCTGGGAGGACCTCGAGTCGGAATTGCGCGCCCACGGGTTGCCCCTGTTTTCGATCGAAAACCATCTCCCTGCGAGCGCCTTTGACGTACTGGCCTTCAACCTCTCGGCTGAGCTCGTTTACACCAACGTGCTCAACCTGATCGATCTGGCCGGGATCCCGGTCCGCAGCGCTGAGCGGCGACCAGAGCACCCCCTCGTGTTGGCCGGCGGTCACTGCACCTACAACCCAGAGCCGCTCGCTGATTTCCTGGACGCAGTCGTGCTGGGCGATGGCGAAGAGGTCGTTGGGGAGATCACCGAGGTGGTGGCGGAATGGAAGGCAAGTGGCCGGTCCGAAGGGTCGAGGTTGCACCTGCTGCGGGAGCTGGCCAAGGTCCCGGGGGTCTACGTCCCCTCGCTGTATGAGGTCACATACGACGGCCCACGTCTGGTGGCGGTCACGCCGCGGTTCCCGGGGGTCCCCGAGCTCGTCGAGAAGCGAACGATCTCGGATCTGGCGAGTTGGCCATACCCGAAGCGTCAACTCGTTCCCCTGACCGAGGTGGTGCATGACCGGTTGAATGTCGAGGTGTTTCGGGGGTGTACCCGTGGGTGTCGGTTCTGCCAGGCCGGGATGATCACTCGGCCCGTGAGGGAACGCCCGGCCGAACAGGTTCGCACCATGGTCCGTGACGGTCTGCGACGGACCGGCTACGACGAGGTCGCGCTCACGTCCCTGTCCACTGCCGATTTCAGTTCGATCGACGAGGTGGTTGCGGGCATTATCGAGGAGCAGCCGAACTGCAATCCGGTGTCGGTCTCGTTGCCCAGCCTGCGGGTCGATGCATTTACCGTGCAGATCGCGTCGGAGATCCAAAAGGCTCGACGTACGGGGCTGACGTTTGCGCCTGAAGCAGGTACCTGGCGGCTCCGCAAGGTCATCAACAAGCTGATCCGGGAAGAAGATCTCTACGGAGCGGTCGAGTCGGCCTATTCCCAGGGCTGGAGGCGCATGAAGCTGTACTTCCTCACTGGGCTGCCCACGGAGACCGATGCTGACACCCTTGGCATTGCCGAACTCGCGCGGAACTGCATCGAGATAGGCCGCAGGTACCACGGCTCGCCGTCGATAACGGTCTCGGTGGGGGGGTTCGTGCCCAAGCCGTTCACGCCGTTTCAGTGGTTCGGTCAGAACACCGTGGCCGAACTCAATCGAAAGATCGGATTGCTGAGGGATGCTCTCCGGAAGGATCGGGCGGTTCAGCTCAAGTGGCACGATCCCAAGGCTTCGCTTGTGGAGGGGATCGCAAGCCGTGGGGATCGCAGGATCGGCGCGGTCATCGAGGAGGTGTGGCGCAAGGGTGGCACGTTCCAAGAATGGAGCGAGAAGTTCGACTATTCGATGTGGATCGATGCGATGTCCATGCACGGTCTCGACGTGGACTGGTATGTCCATCGCCACCGCACCGAGGACGAGGTCTTTCCCTGGGATCACCTGTCGGCCGGTCTGCACAAGGACTTCCTGTGGCAGGACTGGCGCGACGCGCTCGCCGAGGTGGGTCTGCCGGATTGCCGGTGGACTCCCTGTTACGACTGCGGCGCATGCACGGGGTATGGCCTCGAGCACATCGTGGCCTCGACGACTCCTCCCGCTGGCGGGAGTCAGGGAACCGGCCAGGACCTCCGCAGGGGCTCCGAGGCCCCGGTACTGCTCCGAGGTGCGCGATGAGGGTTCGCTTCCGCTTCTCGAAGCTGGGCAAGGTGCGCTTCACCAGTCATCGTGACGTGGCTCGTCTCTGGGAGCGGGCGCTGCGCCGGGCCCAATTGCCGGTTGCGTCCACCGAGGGTTTCGCCCCGCGACCCAAGGTGCACTTTGGCTTGGCCTTACCCACGGGCTACGAGTCCCTTGCCGAATATCTCGACGTCGACCTGCGCGAGCCGGAAGCCGTCTCGCTCGACATCGACACCCTCCCGGAGCAGCTCACGCCACTGCTCCCGGAGGGAATATCCGTCGACGCTGCCGATGTCGTCGACCCGAAGGCACCATCGCTGCAAGAGGCGGTGACTGCCTGTGAGTGGCGTATTGAAGTACCCGGCCTCGCGATCGAGGCGGCGCGCCGCGAGGTTGAGCGCCTACTCGCTGCTCCAACGCTCCCTGTTGTGCGGCAGCGGAAGGGCAAAGAGGTTCACGACGACATCCGGCCCTACCTCTGGGAGCTGGTCGTCGCCGGTCCGATTGCCGCGGCCGAGCCAGGCACCGAGTTGCGAGCGGTGTTCGGCACCCAGCCGCGGGGGCTGCGCCCCGCTGAGTTGCTGGCCGCTTTCGAGCCGCCGGTCATCCAAGCGCGGGTATGCAGGCTTCACCAGTGGATCACGCTCGGGAACACGCGGCGCGAGCCGCTTTCCGCAGCCGCTGCTCGAGCGGAGCACGCAGAGGCGCGTGCGTGATGAGAGAGGAACGCTATGTCAGATCGGCTCGACGACGCTGCGAGCGGTGGCCCGCCACCGGTTGCAGCGCCGAGCGCTACCAGCGACGCGGACGGGGCTCCGGCCCCCCGCACCGAGGCCCCGCCTGCCGAAGCAAAGGCCGAGTCGCCAGTCCCGGGGTCTTCGCCCAGACGGCGGGGCTCGCGTGGAGGCCGCAACCGGTCCCGACCCGAGGCCAGTACCGATAGTGGCCAGCAGGCTGAAGCACGGCCGCCGACGGACGCGATCGCGCCGTCTGGTGGCAAGGTAGGACCAGGCGCGACCTCGGCTACCCAGCCTCGAGCCAAGGGTTCGGCCAAGAGCCGGATGCCTGATGAACTCCCGGCGAAGCTGTCGGGGGAACGAGTCCGGGATCCCCAAGTCGCCGAGCGCGTACTCGTGCGCAAGCCGCAGATCGGTGACACCCTGCCGGCACCGCCGTTGCCAGTGGTGCCGCCTGAGGCCACCAAGCCGGGTTCACGCCGCCGACGGGGGGGTAGAGGACGCGGTGGCGGGGGTAGCCAAGCCCCTGCCGTCAAGCCGGTGGAAGCCGCGGTACCGACGGAGGCGATCGATCTCGACGAGGAGGTCCTCAAGGCGCGCCGGGGCCGGGAACGTAAGGGGCGGCCAGTCGGCCGGTACTTGATGGTCGTGAGCGTCGGTCCTACCGCAACGCAGATCGCCGTGCTTGAAGGCCGAAACCTCATCGAGCATTACGTGTCCCGGCCAGCCGACGACGTCTTCCAGATCCACGGGAACATCTATCTCGGGAAGGTTCAGAACGTCCTGCCCGGTATGGAGGCAGCGTTCGTCGACATCGGCACTCCGAAGAACGCCGTCTTGTACCGGGGGGATGTCCAATACGACCCGGAAGATGTCGAGGAGTCTGGGCCACCTCGCATCGAACAGATGCTGAAGGCCAAACAGGGAATCTTGTGTCAGGTCACCAAGAATCCCATAGCCCACAAGGGTGCTCGGCTCACCCAGGAAGTGAGCCTTCCGGGTCGGTTCGTGGTGCTCATCCCGAACTCGAGGACTTACGGCATCTCCAAGCGGCTTCCAGACGAGGAGCGCAGGCGGCTCCGCCAGATTCTCGACAAGGTGAAGCCAAAGCAACACGGTGTCATCGTTCGTACCGCAGCGGAGCGAGTCACTGCCGAGGAGATCGAACGCGACGTCGTGCAGCTGGTGCAGCAGTGGGAGCAGATAGAGCAGCTCGCCGCCACCGTGACGCCTCCGGCGCTGTTGTACCGGGAGCCGGATATGGCGGTCCGGGTCATTCGCGAGGAGTTCAACCAGGATTACCGCGGGGTGATCATCGACGACCGCAAGCTCTACGACGAGGTCAGTGCCTATGTGTCGGCAATCTCTCCCGCTCTTGCTGACAGGGTCCAGTTCTATGACAAATTGAAGGAGCCTCTGTCGGTCTTTGAACGGTTCCATGTCCACGAACAGCTTCACAAGGCGCTCGACCGGAAGGTGTGGCTCCCGTCCGGGGGATCGCTGGTCATCGAGCACACCGAAGCCCTCACCGTCATCGACGTCAACACGGGCAAGAACGTGGGCACCTCTAGCTTGGAGGAAACAGTCTTCAAGAACAATCTCGAGGCGGCTGAGGAAATCGCCAAACAGCTCCGCCTGCGCGATATCGGCGGAATCATCGTCATCGACTTCATCGACATGGAGATCGAAGAGAACCGCCGAGCTGTCATCCGAGCGTTCCGCGAGGCGTTGGCGCGGGACAAGACCCGGACCCAGGTGTTTGATATCTCGGAACTCGGGTTGGTCGAGATGACCCGGAAGCGAATCGGAGAAGGGCTCCTCGAGTCCTTCACACAGACCTGCCCGGAATGTGAGGGACGGGGCGTGGTAATCGACCAGGCGCTGCTCGACAAGGACGCCGGCGCCGGGGTCAGGTCGGTACGAGCCGGTGAGCGGGAGCACGTTGCACCAGGCCGCAGCGTTGACCGAGGCCCCGCCAAGGGCACTGCCAAGCGGGGTAAGAAGCGCAACGGGAAAGTTCCTGGGAATGGGTGAGTTGCGCGCGTCGGCACCCGTGTCCCAGGCCGTTCCCAATGAAGGTCCTAAACGAATCGGCCGGTCGACGGGCTGTGAGCTCCGCTATTGGGCTCTCGCGTTCACCAGCGCAAGTGCCCACCTAGGCTCAGCTCCCGAGCGTGTCCTCGTCGTCGGTCGTCGTCCCTCGTCCACTTCTCACAAGTGCACCTAGGCTCAGCTCCCGAGCAGGGGCGAGTGTGATCCCGAGTTGTGGTCAATCGCGCTCCTCGGGTACCGTTTTGCGCCTATGTATGCGGTGATCAAAACCGGCGGCAAGCAGTACCGCGTGACGGAAGGCCAGCAGCTTGCCGTCGAGCGGCTTGGCGACGGTGTTGGTGAGGTGCGGCTGAAGCCGGTGCTCATTGTGGACGGTGATTCGGTGTTGGCTACACCCGCCGAGCTTGCAAATGCATCGGTGTCAGCACGAGTCGTTGGTGCGACTACCGGTCCCAAGATCGTCGGATTCAGCTACAAGCCGAAGACCAATAACCGGCGTCGCTGGGGCCACCGGCAGAAGTACGACACCATCGAGATCACGAGCATCGAGAAGGGCTGAGCGATGTCGAAGACCAAAGGCGGTGGATCCACCCGGAATGGGCGTGACTCCCAGAGCAAGCGCCTTGGGGTCAAGCGTTTCGACGGCCAGGTCGTCCTGCCGGGAACCATCATCGTTCGCCAGCGCGGTACCCGCATTCACCCCGGCGAGAACGTGGGCCGGGGCGGCGACGACACCCTGTTTGCCCTGGTAGAGGGCAAGGTGAAGTTTGGTGAACGCCGCAATCGCAAGGTCGTTGACGTTCTACCGAGCTGAAACTGCGAATCAGATGACGGCCCAGCATATGGGCCGATCGGCACATTTTCGCTCAAGTTGTGTGATGTAATCTACCGATACGGTAGTGCAGCGTGATAGTCCTCGCGTGACTCAATCGCTTTGCGTGCTGCACCCTAGAGACACCACAACCAGCATTCGGATAGAGCAGGGGGATATCTTGTGTCCCGTCAGCGTTCGCCTTATACGGCCAAGCGCTTGGGAAGCTATTCGTGACGCTACCGCGCGAGCCCCGAGCATGGTAAAAGCACCAGATGTTGGCGTATTTGGCGGGCTCCAGAGGCAGCCCTTTTGGCCAAGCATTGAACTTGTTGAGGGCGACCAACGCCGCGGTGCCAGGCATCAAGGAGAGTGGCCGTGTTGCTGAACCGTCCGGCAGGTGATGAGCTGTCCGCCGTTGACCGCGGAACGGGAGATCGTGGTGTTGCCCTAGTCGAAGCCGGGCTTGTGACACCAGTGTTGATGTTCATCCTCATAGCCATCATGGAAGGTGGTCTGTTGTTCCGTGACTGGCTGACGCTGGGCAATATGACCGCCGGCGGAGCCCGGTCGGCTGCGATCGCGGGATCGGATCCACTCGCTGATTGGCAAATCCTCCAAGAACTAGGCAAGGGCGGCACCGGACTTCAACGAGCCAACATTCAGCACATCGCGATATTCAAAGCTAGCTCTGCCACCTCTACTATTCCGTTGACGTGCAAGACCGTCGCCGTTTCAGGTACGTGCAACGTCTATGCGGCATCTGATTTGACGCTCCCCCAGACTTCGACGGCTTTTACTTGCATAGTCGGCGTATCGAAAGATCGCTTCTGGTGCCCGACGACTCGGAAGAACGCTGTGTTCAACAACAACGGAAACGGTCCTCCCGACTGGATTGGCGTATATGTTCGCTACAACCACATTTCAGTGAGCTCGATGTTCGGGTCGTCAATGATCCTTGAGGACCAGACAGTGACCAAACTCGAACCGAGGAAGTTGGTTTGATGACTCGCGCCACCGAAGATCTGAGGATTGAGCCAGACGGCCGCTTCGCTGAGCCTAGGTGCTTGCGTGAGGACCGAGGTGCAGTAATTCCCGAATTCGCCCTCGTGGCTCCGATCATCGTCGTGTTTATGCTGATTGTTTTCGAGTTCGGCTTTGCATATCGGCAGACAATCGACCTTGAATCAGCCGTGCGCGCCGCTGCTCGGCAGACCACCAATCTTGGGGACCAGCGCGGTGCGGACTACCTGGCCCTCCAATCGTTCTGGTCTTCGATGGCCAAGACCAAGAGAGTGACGATTGATCGACTAGTGATTTACCGCACGACGGCGTTGAATGGTGATCCGACCAACTCGGCATGTCTAACCACAAATGCGACGCCGAGTGGTCAGGGATTGTCTGGTCACTGCAACATTTTTGGCTTGACGCAACTTCAAACCATGGTACCAGCTAACTTTGACAACTTGACCGGGACCACGTGTAGCGCGTCCTCCTGGGATCGCTTTTGGTGCCCAACTTCTCGCAAGGCAAATCAATCTGATCCACCGGATTACGTTGGTGTGTACGCGCGAGTCAATTACTCGCCGGTCACCAGGCTCTATTGGTCATCGTCTGTGGCGTTCAACGACCGCGCTGTCATGCGAATCGAACCAAAGGTGTCGCAGCCATGAAGTATGAGTTCTCGCAAACTGAGCGAATGAAATCAGGGGAAGCATCCCGTGGTCGTCGACTGACGGGCGATAGGAGCACGCCTGCGTCAATTGGTCACGGACCTGTTGGCGACGGTGGGTATGCAGTCGTGTTGTCGGGACTGCTCCTGGTCCCACTGCTCATCTTTACGTCCTTTGCGGTTGACGTGGGGTCGTGGTATGCGCAAGGTGTCGAGCAACAGCGAGCTGCTGATGCAGCCGCTCTCGCAGCGGTCGTGTGGGCGGACAATCCGAGCAATCCCACGCTCTACCAGACCGTCGGGCTCGAGACGGCCCAGCGCAACGGCTTCCAGCACGGTGTCGGTGGCGTGAGTGTGTCCATCGACAGGATTTCCGGCAACAGGGTGCAGGCAACGATCACCGCTCCCCGACAGCGCTACTTCAGCAGCTTGTTCTACCCGGCTTCCACCCTGACACGGCGTTCGGTCGCGGAGTATGTGCTTCCAGTCCCACTCGGGAGCCCTCGCAATTTCATCGGGACTGGCGATTTCGGGCTTGGTTCGGCGAACACACCGTATGAAATGGAAAACCTATGGATGGCTATAAGCGGTAGATGCACAGACAAGCAGCAGGGTGATCGAAAAGCGGCGCTGAAAGCCAACAATAATACCAACAATAATTGTCAGGGCGCGGACAATCTTGAATATTCGGATATTAACTATGAGTACTATGTCGAATTGCCGACGAACCGGACCTATGACACTGATGTTCTAATCTTTAGTGGTAACATGATGAATGTAGGGACCAGTAGCACGCAATGCAATACGCCAGGGACCTGGGATCCGGACGGTAGTGGTCCGCTGCCGGCTGAACCAGTGAACGTGACGAACGAAATGTGTTTTGGCGGACTTGCAAGTCAGCCGGTGATGCCTACGACGTTCACGCTGTACCAAGCTGACTCGACACCTCTCGACGATAGCGACAACCCACCAATGACAGCTGTCAATGGTTGCACGTCCGGGTTCGGCACGGGCACCGGGGGGCAGAAGACGTTTAATCCGATTACGACCCCGAACCAAAACACAACAGCCGAGCACAACTACCCGTCGGCTGGGACAGCGTGGAACCCCGCACCTGGGCAGTTCCGGAGCAGGCTCGGCTGGTGGCGGCTTTGCACGATCCCTGCTAGCGCCCCGGCTGGAAAGTACATACTCAGGGTCCGTAATCAAAGTTCGCCCGGAGGCGCTGCAAGCAATAACAACGGCTCGAACGCGTATTCCATTGTGGCCAACCGGTCGACAAATCCGGGTTTGTGCGACTACCGGACGGATAGCACCTGTCCGCGTGTATATGCGAAGGATTTCATGTCGGTCTACGCCCGTTCAGCGGGGACCGCGCAGTTCTTCTTGGCCGAGGTCGGACCTCAGCACGCCGGTAAGCAAGTTGAAGTTCAACTGTGGGACGCAGCTGAAGGTGCTCAGTCGCTCCGGATCAAGCGGCCGAATGGTTGTAATTCGTGGGTCGACGAAACGTTTGATTTCCGTGTGAACAGCAACGGAACCGGTGGAATAGAAGCGTCGGGTACCGGTGTCCAGGTGATCAATATTGCTGGCTATGATTTCAACAATGATCTGATCACGATCAACTGGACGTTGCCTGCAAGTTGGAATCCACCTGCCTGTAATCAATGGTACCGCGTCGAGTACACTTACAGTGCGTCCGCGACTGACCGAACCACCTGGTCGTTGAAGATCATCGGTGACCCAGTCCACCTTGTGGCCTGAGCGTCCCAGTGTCCTCGGTATTGCACCCTTGACTGGCTTAGGGACGGCGGCGATGCCGTCCCTAAGCTTTTGGGAGTGAGCGGGTTCGTCGACGAGTGCAACCTCAATGTGCGTGGCGGTGACGGCGGCGCAGGATGTATCTCGTTCCGGCGCGAGGCGCACGTACCCCGGGGCGGACCCGACGGTGGCGACGGTGGGAAAGGTGGTGACGTGTGGCTCGTCGCTGATCGCAACGTGGCGTCGCTGCTCGCGTTCAAGGACCACCCCCATCGCCGCGCCGAAAACGGCCGCCACGGACAGGGCCAGCGGAAGCACGGTGCAGCGGGCGCCGATCTCGAGGTCCACGTGCCCGAGGGAACTGCGGTCTATGACTTTGAGGGCACGCTGCTCGCGGATCTCGTACGCCATGGCGATCGGTGGCTCGCCGCAGCTGGTGGGCGAGGCGGCAAAGGCAATGCCCGCTTTCTCTCGAACCGGCGTCGGGCTCCGGCATTCGCCGAACAGGGTGAGCTCGGCGAGCAGCGCTGGCTGCACCTCGAGCTCAAGCTCATGGCTGACGTCGCGCTCGTTGGGTTCCCGAATGTGGGCAAGAGCACGCTGATATCGCGGATCTCTGCCGCCAAGCCCAAGATCGCCGACTACCCGTTCACAACTCTTGAGCCGAACCTCGGTGTCGTGCGTCTCGACGACGGGTTCGAGATGATCGTCGCGGACATTCCCGGTCTGATCGAGGGCGCGAGTGAGGGCAAGGGGCTCGGGCACCAGTTCCTGCGGCACATCGAGCGGGCTCGGGTGCTCCTGCTCCTGCTCGACTTGGCTGATGGGACAGGTGCGCTGCCGCCGCGAGACCAGGAATCCATCTTGTTGAGCGAGCTGGCGAACTATCAGCCAGCCCTACTCGAACGGCGTCGTCTCGTGGTGGGTTCTCGGGCAGATCTCGCGTCCGAGTATCGGGGTGGGAGTGGCTTGAGCTATCCCGAGTTGCGCATATCCGCGGTGACCGGAGAAGGTATTCCGGTCCTTCTCGGGCAGATGGCCACTGCGGTCGAGGCGTCGAAAGCCGAAGAACCCACCGCCGAGGCGTTCGTCGTGCACCGGCCGGCGGCCGAGGGCTTCCGGGTCGAACGCTTGGACGACCGGAGCTTCCGGGTTATCGGTCGCGAAGCCGAACGAGCCGTGGCTCTTTCAGATCTCACCAATCCCGAAGCCCTTGCATACGCACATCGGCGCCTCAGACGACTCGGCGTGGACCGTGCGCTTATCCGGGCCGGTGCGAAGTACGGTGACACCGTCCATATCGGCGACCTGTCGTTCGATTTCGAGGAGGAAGCGTGACGGGCGGTCGGGAAACATGATCGTCGTCGCCAAGATCGGGACGTCATCCATAACTGATGACGATGGTGAGATCGTACGGAGCGCCATCGCCAAGTTGTGCGCTGAAGTCGCTGCAGTGCGAGCCGACGCTCATCAGGTCATCGTCGTCACCTCCGGGGCCATCGGTGCCGGGCTTCCGGCACTCGGGCTTACCGGCGGCCGTCGGCCCCGCGATGCCGTCACCTTGCAAGCTGTTGCGGCTGTCGGTCAGAGCCGTCTCATGCAGGTCTACAACGAGGCTTTCGCCGACCACGGTCTGATAGCGGGGCAAGTCCTCCTCGCCCCCCTCGATTTCCGTGATCGGAAACAGTACCTGCATGCTCGTGGCACACTTCAGCGACTGCTCGAACTCGGGGTGGTGCCGATCGTGAATGAGAACGATGCGGTTGCCGACGATGAGATCCGTTTCGGTGACAATGACCGGATCGCTGCGCTCGTAGCCCACCTCGTCGGCGCCGACCTGCTGGTGCTGCTAACCGACACGGCTGGGGTGCTCACTGCCGACCCGCGATTTGACCGCGAGGCCTCGCTTATCGAAGAGATCGTCGAGGTCGACCACGCGTTGGAACGGGTGGCCGGTGGCGCTGGCACCGAGCGGGGGAGTGGCGGGATGGCGTCCAAGCTGGCCGCCGCGAAAATTGCGGCATGGTCAGGGGTGCGGACGGTCATTGCGTCAGCGTCCCGGGAGCGCGTTCTGGCGGATGCCGTCGCGGATCGTTCCGGGGGGGGGACGGTCGTGCTTCCTCACGACCGCAAACTTGGCGCCCGCAAGCTCTGGATCGCGTTTGCGGTTGGGTCTGCCGGCACGATCGCAGTCGACGCTGGAGCCCGTGCAGCGCTCGAGAGGGGCGGCGCATCGCTGCTTGCGGCTGGGATCGTGGGTGTGCATGGAGATTTCGACGAGGATGACGCCGTCGAGATCGCTGGCCCAGATGGCTCCGTCTTCGCCAAGGGACTTGCCCGCGTGCCAGCGGAGCTGGTGAAGGAAATCGCGGGGAAGCGACGAGGCGAACTACCCGACGGAGTGCCCAGCTACGTCATCCACCGCGATGACCTTGTGGTTTTACCCTGATCCTTCCCCTGACCCAGGCTCGCGCCAGTCGTAGGTGGGATCCGGGTCAGCTGGAAGAGCCAGATTCGGTCGCTGGCTCAGCCACTGGTTGTGCGGTCGGCCCGGTGGCATCGGCAGTCGGGCCGCCGAGTACCCCGGTTGCGCCGGCTCCGACTCCACTGCTTTGGGCCTGGTCAGAAACTGGGGCCAACCCGAGTTGGGCGCGGATCTGCGCAAGACGGGCTTGGGCCTCGACGTTGCGGGCCGCCTGCTCGATCTCGAGCATGTTCGACTCCACCGAAGCCTCGGTGAGTTCGGACACGCTCTTGGCTTTGGCGTATCGGGCCTCGATCTTTTCGCGGATCTCGTTGAAGGTCGGCACGTCTTGACCGACAGCTTCGTTGAGTTGGGCCATGGCCGTGTTCATGGCTTCTTGCATCTTCGCCTGTTCGAGCTGGCCCAGAAGCTTCTGCCGCTCGGCGAGCTTCTTTTGCAACGCTTGGGCGTTCTGCTCGACCGCCGCCTTGGCTTGTTCAGCCGCTTGCGTAGCCTGCAGCACGAGGGACTTGCCTTGTTCGATCTCGGTTTCGAGCGTGATGAGACGGTTGGCGAACGCCTCTGCGGCCGCGGTGTACTCCCGCATCTTTGCCTCGTCCCCAGATCGTTGGGCTTCGTCGGCCATCAACACGGCCTGACGCGCGTTCGCGTTCAGCCGCTCGTATTCCTCCAGCGAGCGATTGAGCCGCATCTCGGCCTGCTTTTGCTGGGCGATGACGTTGGCGGCCTGTTCCTTGAGTCGCCGGTGCTGGTCTTGTGCCTCGGTAATCGCTTGCTCGAGTTGGATACTCGGATCAGCTCGGTTGTCGATGGCACGGTTGGTGCGGGCCGTGAGGTACTTCCACCACCTCTTGATCGCTCTCCACATGCTGGCCAGCCTAGGACATCACGTTGCGGGTTGCGCCATGCTTTCGTCCCATCCCACGGCTACTGCGTTGGCGCCGGTCGTACCGACGAAAACGTCACGCTTGGGTTTGGGCCGTGGTTCCTTCCCGATCCCGACCGATCCGCTGCAACAGTTTCGCCAATAACTGACGAGCATCGGGAATACCGAGCAGTAGGACCAGTCCGCCGTAGATAAGGACACCTGCGAGGATGCTGACGCTCACTCGGATGGCGGCTGCGACCCCGTGGTCACCGTCGATGGCAGCCGAGACCGCCCACACGACCAACGCCATGACCGCTGATGCGACGATCATCTTGGTAACCGGTCTAGTGCTCGTCCGCCAGGGCAATCCTCCAGCTTTCCGGTCCAAGGCGAACAAGGCGGCGAGCGCCCCCACCACGTAGGCCAGGGCGAACCCGAGCTG
>JANZZE010000083.1 GCA_026419545.1 Acidimicrobiales bacterium | reverse complement strand
GCTTCTACCCGATCAATGCCCACCTAAAGATGCTCCTCGACGACATCTTCGAGGACAGCCGCTGGGACATGACCTACCTCGGTATGCAGATCATGGTCGAGGGCCTCGCGCTCGCTGCGTTTGGGTTCATGCACAACCTCACCACCGAGCCGCTGCTCAAGCAGCTGCTGCGCTACGTGATGAGCGACGAGGCCCGCCACGTGGCCTTCGGTGTGCTCTCGCTGCAGGAGTACTACAAGGAACTCTCCGATGCCGAGCTCCTCGAGCGCCAGGAGTTCGCCTTCGAGGCCGCCGTGCGCATGCGGGACCGCTTCTTGCAGCAGGAGGTCTGGGAGCGGATGGGCATCGACACCCGGAAGGTCGTCAAACTCATCCTGCAAGTTCCTCCACAGGAAAACATCTTCCAGCAGATGCTGTTTTCGAAGATCGTCCCGAACTGCAAGAAGCTGGGGCTCCTCGATGCCAATGGTGGTTGGCTACGCCAGCGTTTCACCGAACTCGGCGTGATCCAGTTCGAGGATTGGGCTGACACGGGCGAGGAGTATCTCCAGTTCGATGCCGTTTCCCAGGACCGCGCCGGCCGCGGAGCCGGCTGACCCGGGTGCGAGCGCGGTCGCCGCTCGGTACCATGACTTCGAGCCGCAATGCGTGGCGTGAAGTCGCCTGTACCCGCTCCCCCGGGTAGTTCAGGCTGTGGGCGGCGCCTCCGGGCGCCGCTCGCGCGCTTGTAGGGTTGCGGCTCGGTGCTGGTTGGTGACCACGACTCGGGTGCAACCGGTGATGGCGTCACTGTTGGTCACCACAGGCCAGGCGTTGGAGATCGGTCCGGTTACCGCTTCCCGGGTTTGCGGTGCGCGGCATTTGGCGGCTTGGCTAGACCCGCTTGCTGGGCCGACTCGGACAAGGGGGGAGCGTCGTGGCGTACTCGTGTTTTGACGTCGAACAAGAAGGTAAGGTCGCCCACATCCGGCTGAATCGGCCAGAGGCCCTGAACTCGATGACCCGCGAGTTCTGGATGGAGTTGCCCGACATCGTCAACCGGATCAGCGACGACGGTTCGGCCCGAGCAATCGTCTTGTCGTCGACTGGGAAGCATTTCAGCGCCGGGATGGACCTTGCGGTGTTTGCGAGTGGCGGGGTCTCGGCACCCCAAGGCGAGGGGTACAGCAACGAGATGGGCCGACTGCGGGCATACTTCCGCGAGGTTGTGCTCATGCTCCAGGACAGCTTCACCTGTTTGGAGAAGGCCAGGATGCCCGTGCTGGCAGCGATCCAGGGGGGGTGTATCGGAGGGGCGGTAGACATGGTGACTGCCTGCGATCTTCGTTACGCCTCTGCAGATGCCTTCTTCTGTGTTCAAGAGATCAACATCGGGATGACGGCGGATGTCGGAACGCTTCAGCGCTTGCCCAAGATCATCCCCGAGGGAATTGCCCGGGAGATGGCCTACCGCGGCCATCGCCTGCCAGCCGAGCGGGCCTACCAGGTGGGCTTGGTGAACGAAGTGTTCCCCAACCACGAGTCGTTGGTGAAGGGAGTGCTCGAGATCGCCCACGAGATCGCCAGTAAGAGTCCACTCGCGATCTATGGCACCAAGCAGATGCTCAACTACGCCCGTGACCACAGCGTGGAGGACGCACTCAACTTCATCGCGACCTGGCAGACCGGCATGTTCCAGCCTGCGGACATGATGGAGAGCTTTGCTGCCAAGGGGGAGAAGCGTTCCCCTGAATTCGACGACTTGCTGCCGCGGCCGACGACGTTCTGATGGTCTACTGGTCCCGAGCTAGGGCTCGGCGCTGGGAGTTGGCATTCGAATCGTCAACCGCGAGTAACGACTGGGGCGAGACGGCCGGTACTCGAGGGCGGCGATTGGCAAGGAATCGAGCGGCTGATTCCCTCAGGGTTCTAGGCCGAACAGATTGTCGGGGTCTACGGGAGGCAAGAAGCCAAACTTCAGATCCCCAACCCGGACAAGGGTCGCCGCGATCCAACCCCCCATGGCGCTGAAGTGATCGTCGAGGATCGAGCCGTCGGCGAGGGTGGCTTCCTCGAGCTCGTAGGTTCCGTCGTAGGAGACCTCGATTGCGTGCACGGTGCTCGACAAGTCGTGTGAGTACTGCGTCTCTACCGTGGGGTTCGAACGGACCAAACGCTCCGACCCGATCGTCGGACTCTGTTCTGGCAGTACGTCGAGAAGGTGCCGAGGATCGGGACTGGAGGCCAAGCGTTGCACCCGCAACACGATCTCGATGTCGATACGGGGTGGCTCATGGATTGGTTCGCCGATGTACCACGACCGATAGGCGGATTGTGACCAGGTCGGCCAGTCAAGGGTGATATCGGCCTGGACGCGAGGAGGGAGCCCCTCCCCCGGCAACCCGTAGCTCGTTTCCCAGGTCATGTCGCCGAGCAACACGTCCACCTGGAAACGCTCCTCGAACGCTTGGCGCTCGAGAAACGCGTTTTCGAAAGCATCGCGTAGCGCGCCGATCGCATCGGTGAAGACGTGGTCAAGCATCCGCAGCGCAGGCTACTTGCTGCGAACGAGCACAACCTCACTCGAAGAGGCAGCAATTGACGAATACGGTAGCGAACGCGTTCGCTGCCAAGCCGATGGTCGTCGATAGGTGAGCGTCTTGGGTTTGTTCAGGCCGACGATCGTCGATGGCTCGGTATCTGATCTCGGAGGGGGCCGCTCAGCTCAGCGTTTGACCCAAAGCCCCGCGATCCAGGTCTTGCCACCGAGATTCTGGATACTGCCGTTGGCCGCCTCATAGAAGCCGTTGACACTCGGGCTGGCCGCGAGGATCCAGTTCGGGCGGCCGAGCCACACGTACGGCAATTGCTCGGCGAACAGCTTCGATAGCTCTTGATAGGCAGCATGCCGCTCAGCGTCGCTGGTCGCGGCGATTGCTCGGTCGATGATCTGGTCGATCCTCGGATCGCTGATGCGCGGGAAGTTCAACGACACGTTCGGCGGTGGGAGAACGCTCGAGGCCCGCCAGAACACAGCGTCCGTGTCGGGGTTGTGGAACCCAAAGTTGCGGAACAGGCCAAGCTGGTAGTTGCCGGTTGCCGTCTGCGCCACCAGCTGCAGCTGCGGGAGTGTTTGGATGGCGACCTTCATTCCCGCTTGGTCATAGAAATCTTTGAGATACTGCGCCCAACCCACGGCGTCTTCGACCATGATGAACTGGAACTCGAAGGGTTGACCGGTTTCGGCCTCGTACTCTTTCACGAGTTGTTTCGCGTTCGCGAGGTCGAAGGTCGGGAATCCGTTGTCTTCGAGGTACCCGAGCTGACCCGGATTGAACGGTCCATTGCTGGGCTGTTCGACGCCCTTCATGACCTGTGTGCGCCAGCCCTCCGCGTTGGTTGCGTACGCGAGTGCCTGTCGGGCCTTCAGGTTGTTGAACGGGGGTTTTTCGGTATTGAGGATCAGGAAATCCTTCTCGCCGTCTGCATAGTCGACTCGCTTGAAGTTCGACGCTTTGAGGGCCAGGACTTCGTCTGGATGGTTGGTGTGGATCATGTCGACATCGCCGCGCTCGAGCATCGACAGTCTCTGTGCACTACTCGTCACGATGCGGAACTCGATGCTGTCGAGATAGGGCAGGGGATTTCCCTTGTCGTCTTTCCGCCAGTAGTTCGGATTCTTGACGAGCACCCACGATTGCCCTGGCCTCCGAGAGTCGTAGAGGAACGGACCAGAGCCGATTGGTCGGGTTGCGAGCGAGGGGTCGTCGAGCATCGATGGCTCCATGACGTAACCCAACTGGCTGAGTAGCACCGTTCCGAATCCGGACCACGGTCGGTCAAGTGTGACGACAAGCGTTCGGTCTCCGGTCTTCTCAATGGTCAATACCGGCTTCATTGCGAGCTGAGTCACGTAGGACTTTCGATGCGCTTCGAAATTGGCCTTGACCGCTTCTGCGTCAACGGGCTTTCCGTTGTGGAAGGTCACGCCCTCGCGCAAGGTGATCGTCCAGGTCCTGTTCCCGTTAGATTCGGTGATCGATTCAGCCAGGTACGGCATGACCTGACCGTCCTTGTCGAGCGTGGCAAGTGGGTCGTAGAAGGCGGACGCGATGAAATGACCGGATACCGCAAAGGCGTAGCGGGTGGGGTCGAGCCCTTCGGGATCGGCCTCAATGGCGAACACGATCTTGCCGCCGCGTTCTGGGTTCGCAGCGTCCTTCGGTCCCGCGATGTACTTGTTGTTGCTCTCGGTTCTGGCTTCGGTATCCGGGGTGCCAGCCGAGCTCGGCGCGGTTTGCTTCTTGCTGCACGACGAGCCGACTAGCGCCACAGCAACGCAGGTCGCTACGACGCCGAACGCGAAACGTCGGCGTAAACGGTGTCTCGGCATATCGAGCCAGGTCGAGGAGTGATCTCGATAGACCTCTGCGGAGCTCATGGCCGTCATGGCTCACCTCTTCACGTCGTGCGCATCCCGCCAGATCGCAGTCTTCCGCCCTGTGTGTCCGTCGGCCGCGATCCCACCGATCTGAGCCGCCGCTGAGAAATTGAATTCAGCTTGACGCGTGAATCAGTAAAAAACGCAGCGGGTGCGGTGCCGTGGGCGGGCTTTGTAGGTCGGTTCGCTGCCGCGGGTCCACAACAGCTGGTCGAGTTGGGCTGGCGTGGCCTGGCCACCCAGCTCGGAGACGACGCCCGCGAGTACCTCGACTGCGTGAATCGCGCACGCTCGTAACTCGACCTCTTCCTCGCTTCCGGATTCGAGGAGTTCACCGCGGTCGACCCGAGCGCGAAGCTCCCCATCGACCTCGAGTATTCCGTCGAGCGCCAGGACATGGGGGACCAGGTTGTCGGCAAAGGCAGTCAGCTCGTGGAGGTCAAAGAAGTTGGCCGGTGCCTCGCCGTCGAAGGCGCGAGCGAGATCCGCCACGGCGAGTTGGGCCCGCTTGTAGAAGTAAACGGTGCTCCCGCGATAGGCGGCTCGGTCCCGGAAGTAGGGGAGCGTGTCCAGGGTTTCCACCAGCGCCGCGGCCGATCCCTCGGCGCTTTCCACCAGGGCGAGAAACGAACCGTCGAACTCGTCGGCGACGAGTGATCCCAGGTCGTTGAGTGCGACCGCGTAGTGGGACATGAGTTCTGCGATCGCTGGATCATCTGTCGGCTGACCGAAGATCTCGTGGGCCGCGGTCGGGGACACCAACTGCAGGCTGTGCGCACTGAGTCGGGTGTCTGCTGCCCATTCGCGGAAATTGGTCGCGAGGGTGGTGGCGCCAGATAGACCAGGACGCTTGCGGAGAACCGGGTGCCAACCCGAACCGAACGCGACGGCGGCGAGGCACAGGACCGTGGCAGCGCGCTGCTCTGGTTCGAGCTCCGGGTCGACGGTCCACGGTCCGACGGCTTCGCGAGGAGCGGCGAGGAGGGACTCCGCGTAAGCATGAAGCCGGCCCAGGTCATCGGTGACAGAGACGAAACGCGCCTGGGCTGCCACCCGGCCACACGACGACCGGACCTGTTCCAGAATGCTGGCCACGGGCAGACTGTAGGACCGTGATGTCGTCGACGGGGAATGATCTCAGCGCGGGTGCGAAGGTCGCATCGGTCCGAAGCGATGAAGACCTGATCGCGGCGGCTGAGGCCTGGCTGGCTCGGGATCCTGACCCGGACACCCGGGCCGAGCTACAGGATCTGCTGGAGGCCGGAGACCGTGACGGCATCGCCGAACGGTTCGCTGGCCTGGTTACTTTCGGGACGGCCGGCTTGCGTTCGCAGATGGGTGCTGGGCCGAATCGGATGAACCGTTTGGTGGTGAGGTTCGCCGCTGCGGGCCTGGGCGACTGGCTCGGCCCGGGAGCCACCGTCGTCATCGGTCATGATCGTCGCTGGAAATCCGACGTCTTCGCGGATGATGCCGCTCGGGTACTCGCGGCCGCGGGGCACCGAGTGCTCCGATTCCGCGCTGCGGTGCCGACGCCCTTGCTTGCTTTCGCGGTGCGGGATCAGAAGGCCGATGCAGGAGTCATGGTGACGGCCAGCCACAACCCACCGACTGACAATGGAATCAAGATCTACCAGGGCGATGGCGTCCAAATCGGGCCACCGCTAGACGCCGAGGTTGCTGCGTGCATCCGGGCTCGGGCGGCGTCGGGCGAGACGGAGCTGGCCGACAGCGACGATCCGCGCATCGAGGATGTCGGAGGGGACGTGCGCGCTCGTTACGTCGAGGCAGCACTGGCCCTGGTGTCTGCGGAGCGGTCAGATCTCACGATCGTGTACACGCCCTTGCATGGCGTCGGTGCATCGGTCACCGAGGAGGTCTTTGCTCGTGCGGGATTCGCCTTCTTCACTGTGGTGAAGGAGCAACGCGAGCCAGATCCCGCCTTCCCGACGGTCACTTTCCCGAATCCAGAGGAGCCTGAGGCGCTCGAATTGGTGAAAGCGGAGGCCATCCAGCGGGGTGCCGACCTGCTGCTGGCCCACGATCCCGATGCCGACCGCCTGGGAGTGGCTGTCCCGACCTCGCACACGCCAGCCGGCAGCCGGTCATCGGCTGCTTGGCGCACGTTGACCGGCGATGAGATCGGGGTTCTCCTCGCTGAGCACCTCCTTCGGCCCACCGAGGGCGCGGACAGGTTGGTGGCAACGACCTTTGTGTCGTCCCGGCTCCTGTCGCGGATGGCTGCCTTCCACGGCGTGCGCTACGTGGACACGCTCACCGGATTCAAATGGGTGATGCGCGCTGCGTTTGGTGATCCGGCATACAGATTCGTGTTCGCCTACGAGGAGGCGCTCGGCTACGCGGTAAGCGACGCGGTGCGCGACAAAGACGGGATCACTGCCGCTTTGGTGTTCGCCGATCTCGTAGCGTCGCTTCGGCAGGGCGGACACTTAGTGCTCGACGTTCTCGATGAGCTGGCGCGCCGTCATGGGGTCCACGCGACGAGCAACCGACAAATCCGGTTCGCGCAGCCTGGTGGCCGCGAGCGGATCGCGCGGTTTATGGACGAACTGCGATCGAATCCTCCGACGAGGCTTGGTGATCGCGCCGTGACTGCCGTGGTCGATTTGGCCAACCCCGGCAGCCTCCCCGGCTTGCCGCCGACTGATGCGGTCGCCCTGTACGCCGAGGATGCTCGAGTGGTGGTACGGCCGTCGGGTACCGAACCGAAACTCAAGCTGTACGTTGAGGCCGTCCAGGCGGTCGCGGCAGGCGATGATCTTGCATCGGTTCGGACTGAGGCGGCAGCGGTTGCCGACGCGATCGCGAACTCAATGCTGTCGACCGTTGGCCCGCGATGATGGTTCGGCGACGTCACCGGCTCGCGTCTGGGGCCCTACTACCATCCGCAGAGATGCCAGTTGTGGGCTAAGGACTTCCGACCTTCATGCTGTTTCCGACTGTCGACTTCGCCGTCTATTTCGTGATTGTGTTCACCGGGAGCTGGCTGCTACGCCCGTATGCCAGGCCCTGGCGGTGGTTCATTCTCCTTGCGAGTTGCGTCTTTTACCTCGACCCCTTCAACACGCAGAAGGCGTTCCTCGTCCCGTCGGCCCTTGGGCTCAGCGGCGCCATGGCGGTGCTCGGGTGGTTGCTGACCGGAGCGATTGCCCCTGACGACGGCGATTCTGGGAACTTCCACGGCGCATGGTGGAAGGCAGCCGGACCGGTCGCGTTGTTGGTGACGTTCTATGTCGTCGGGAACGTCTGGTTGTTTCAGAATGCGCCGGAAAAGTCGGAACAGTCCTGGGTTTGGCTGTTCCTCCTGCTCGGCATCGCTTTCTTGAACCAGGGCTGGGCGAAGGCTGCCTACGCGACCATGGGCCCCGGTCGGGCCCGTACACCGGCGAGCAAATGGTTCGTGAGGCTGGCAGTGGCAAACGACCTCGCGGTCCTCGGGGTCTTCAAGTACTACGACTGGTTCCGTAGCAGCTTCCCACTGGCCGGTTTCCTCCCCGAATGGTTTGTCGGGTACGGCCTACCAATCGCGATCTCGTTCTTCACGTTTCAGGCCATCAGCTATGTCGTCGACGTGGGCCGGGGCGAGATCCGCCCTGTAAAGCTTCTCGACTTCTGTGTGTATCTCACGTTCTTTGCCCACCTGGTTGCCGGACCCATTGTGCGAGTGGGCGAGTTCGTCCCCCAACTCTCTCAGCGCTCGGATCCCCGCTTCGTCCAGTCGGGTGAGGCGTTCATGCTCATCTTCCGGGGGATGTTCAAGAAGGTCGTGATCTCGAGTTGGTTGGCGGCGAACCTCGTCGATCCGGTATTCGGGGTCAGCGGGGGCCACGTCCCGGGCGAGTTCGCCAAGGTGGTCGTGCTCTTCGCCATTCTCGGGTATGCGATTCAGATCTACGCCGATTTTTCCGGCTATACCGACATTGCTATCGGCGTCGCATTGCTCCTCGGCATCCGTTTCCCGCAGAACTTCGACGCACCGTACCGTTCGCTGTCGATCCAGGAATTCTGGCGTCGGTGGCACATGACCTTGTCGCGTTGGCTTCGCGATTACCTGTACATTCCCCTCGGCGGTAACCGACGTGGCGTCAAGCGGACCTATGTGAACCTGTTTCTCACGATGTTCCTCGGAGGGCTCTGGCACGGAGCGAACTGGACGTTTCTCGTGTGGGGCTCGATCCATGGCGGAGCGCTCGGTGTGGAACGGGCGATCAAGGCCAAGTGGTCTCGGCGCGAACGGCCACTCGGGGTTCCAGCGCCGGTCAGGGGGGTGTTGAAGTGGCTGCTGACGTTCTCGATCGTGTGTGTGGGCTGGGTGTTCTTCCGGGCGACTTCATTCGGGGACGCGTTGAACCTGCTCGGCCAACTCGTGACGAGTTCGGTGCCCATGCCGACCGACGAAAAAACCGTTGGGGTGCTGCGACTCGGCGCCTTGATCATCGCCGGTTCGATTGCCTCGCAGTTCGTCCCGCAGCGAATCCCGGAACGGATAAGTGTCGCCTTCACGCGACTCGCGCCCGCCTTGCAGATCCTGACCCTGTTTGCCGCCCTGGTGCTCGTTGACGCACTCGGGCCGGAAGGTATTGCCCCGTTCATCTACTTCCAGTTCTGACCGTGTGCCGCTTTGGATTTGACTCAGTGACCGCTGTTCGCCCTGCGCCTGAAGGTACGGTGGCCTGAATGTCGACCCAGACGCCGGCTCAGTCCACCGAAGCCCGCCCTCCGGGTACGCGAGGTTTGCGCCGGTTAGCGCGGCCAACCGAGCAGGGCCGACGTCCGACGGACGGAAAAGGAAAGGGATCTGGCAATCTTGGTGCCGCGCCCGTCGTCGTGCCGGACACGCCCGAGTTCTTCGGTGAACTGACGTGGCGGACCTTGATCCGACCGAATCGGTCTGCTCGGCCGGGCACGATGGCCGCCGGTCTCATCTTGCTCACAATGGTCGTGGCATTGCTCGGCGCACTCGTCGTCAATGCGCAGGTTATCGAGCGCGAATCCCGCTCGAAGAACGATGGAACTTGGCGTCACGCCATCGCCGCCTTTTTCGCGGAGGTCACGAGCCCTCTGCGAGGCATCCGTGATCGCATCGACACCGCGTTGGGGAAGCAGGTGCCGAAGGACGATGTCCCGCGAGAGGGTGAGGTCACCTTTTTGGAGTCTGATCCGGCTGAGACCACCCGAGCTGCAGCCATGCCGAAGATGAGAACGCCGACGCCCGAGGAGCCGTTACGCCTCTGGGTGGGCGGTGACTCGATTGTGGGGATCTTTGGTACCGAGCTTCTCAAGGCGTCGAGCGCGACAGGGATCATCAAGGGCAGGCTCGACTACAAGCCGTCGACCGGTCTTTCGCGTCCCGACTATTTCAACTGGCCCGATCACATCAGAGAGGTTGCCAAGGACGAAGACCCGGAGGTCATCGTCATCATGTTCGGCGCCAATGACATCCAGGGCATGCGGGTCGGTGGCGGTGCGGTCCAGCCCCTCACGCCCGAGTGGTTGGAGGAATATCGCAAACGCGTCGGCGAGATCATGGACATCATGCGCGACGAAAAGCAGGGCGATCGGCTCGTGTTGTGGGTGGGCGCGCTACCGATGGGACCGAACTCAGGTGTCAAGGGGATGGAGCAGGTCAACTACATCTACTGGTCCGAGGCACAAAAGCGCCCTTGGGTCCGATTTGTCGACGCATGGCCGTTCTTCGTCGGGCCCAACGGTGCGTACGAACCCAGGCTCCCTAGCGCTGACGGCACGCAGCATCTCTTGCGCGAGCGTGACAACATCCACCTGACCGCGGCTGGTGGTGACCGGCTGGCATGGGCGGTATTGGATGCGCTCGGGCAGGTTGTCGATCTGTCCAATTCGCAAACCAGCCCTCCTGCGGAGCAGCGGGCACCTGATTCGGTGAAGGAGCGCCCCGAGGTGCCGAAACCGCCCGATTGGCCGTTGACCGACTGATCACGCAGCAGTGGCCGCACGATACCGGGGCCGGCAGGCACTAGGGTCGGTTCATGCCTGCAGTGCTTGTGACTGGTGCATCGACCGGAATCGGCGAGGCAACGGCGCGCCGGCTGGCTACCCGGGGCCACCAGGTCTTCGCCGGGGTGCGCCAGGCAGCGGACGGTGAGCGGTTGAAAGCCGCTGTTTGTGAGAACCTCGTGCCCGTACTGCTCGACGTAACCGACGAGGACCAGGTCGAGGCGGCTGCGCAGATGGTGGGCCAGCGGCTCGGTACCACCCGCTTTGCAGGTGTCGTCAACAACGCCGGTGTGGCACGGGGCGGCCCGCTCGAGTACCTGTCACTCGAGGACTGGCGATTTCAGTTCGAGGTCAACGTGTTCGGTCAGATCGCGGTGACGAGGGCATTCATGCCGCTCATCCGCGAGGGGCACGGTCGCGTGGTGTTCGTCGGCTCGATCAGTGGTCGTTACGCGACCCCGTTGATGGGGCCATATGCCGGCTCCAAGTTCGCCATCGAGGCGATCGCTGAATCGCTGCGGCACGAGTTACACCCCTGGGGTCTCAAGGTGTCGGTCGTCGAGCCAGGGGCGGTCAAGACTGCGATCTGGGAGAAGGGCCGTAAGCTCGTGGACGAATTGCTGGATCGATTCCCGCCAGAGGCGATCGATCGCTACCGAGAGATGATCGACCAGGTACAGGCTGGAATCGAATTTCAGGACGCCAATGGCATCGAACCTGTGGCGGTTGCCCGAGTCATCGAGCACGCACTGTTTTCGGCCCGGCCCAAACCGCGGTATCTCGTGGGCCGGGATGCGCGAGCTGCCGGCCACCTCGTGCGCTTCCTCCCCGATCGGGCCAAAGACGCGCTGATCCGAGCAGTGAGCAACCGCCTGTGAGCACGTGGCTCTCGGATTGGCTCCAAGCGGTTGGAACACGGGTTCCGGGGTGGCCTCGACGGGCTTGACTGGCCAGCTGAAGGCGCGGGCGATGCGGATCGCTGCGCCGGTTGCAGTGAACAATGACGTGACGATGCAGACGGTCTGACGCTGAAGACGATCAGCGAGTTCAGCGCGCAGGCCGCCGATTTGGGTGTGGAGTTCGGTCTGGGGTTCGGGAAATTGGAGCGTAGGAACCGTTTGGTGACGAGCTCGTCGCTGTCGCTGGCGGGAAACTCGCTCACTAGGGCGTTGGCATCGTGCTCGCCGAGGATTTCGCGGAACTTGTTGTACAGCGACGAGCGGGTGCAGGCATCAAGGGCCAATGGTGTCTTATCTCCTCCGGGCTTTCAATCAGGTGGCGCCGGCATGCAGGGGGAGAGGGTTCGGGGAGAGGGGGAAGCGTGAAGAACGACAAGAGGCTAGCGATGGGTTCGAGAGGATTCGGTGAGGCGGTCCGAAGCTGCGGATAGTGCGATATCACAACCTAGGTAGTTCCGCCAAGCGGCGGGCGATCGCGGGTTGCCGGCTACTGAGGGTGGCGGGCGGTCACTGTCGTGGTGATACCCCCGCGAACGTTCCAGCGGGTTTCCACGGATATGCGCTTTGGTGCAATTGCGGCCACTAGGTCGTCGAGGATCCGGTTGGTGATGTCCTCGTGGAACGCCCCCTGGTCCCGGTAACTCCATAGGTAGAGCTTCAGCGACTTGAGCTCGACGATCTTGTCACCGGGTGTGTAGGTGATCGTCACCGTCGCGAAATCTGGTTGACCGGTTATCGGGCACACGCAGGTCAACTCGGGTGTCTCGCAGCGCACTTCGTAGTCCCGGCCTGGGTGTGGATTCTCGACGGCGACGAGATCGGTCGATGGAACGCTCGGCATGCGGTCACCTGTAGCAGATGACTGGACCTACGAGCGACCCGATCATGCGGCTTTGCTGCAGGCTGCGACCGCGGTCAGTTGGTAGCGTGTGGTTGCCCGTGCAGGTGGTGTGTGGGCGACGACGGCGAATGCTGCCGAACGCGGCTGGTGCCGGGGGTGCGCGCCTAAAGGGGTTCGATCCCTAGTTGCCAGTACAGGAACGCAAGGACATCGGCGAGTTCCTCGGCTTGTTTCGACACCGGTTTGCCTTGCCCGTGACCGGCTTTTGTATCGATGCGTAGCAAGATCGGTCGTTCGTCAAGGCACGCCGATGCGGCTTGTAACCGCGCGGTCATCTTTCGAGCGTGCATCGGGTCGACCCGCGAGTCGCCGTCAGCCGTCGTCAGCAGCACCGCGGGATAACAGATGCCGTCGATGACCCGGTGGTAGGGCGAGTAGCGGTAAAGCCATTCGAATTCCTCGGCGACGTCAGGGTCACCGTATTCGGGGATCCAGAGCCTGGCGATGAGGAAGCGGTGGTACCGGACCATGTCGAGTAGTGGCACCGCGATCTGGGCGGCTCGGCACAGGTCCGGTCGTTGGGTGATCGTCGCGCCGATCAGCAGGCCACCGTTGCTTCCGCCACGAAGCGCGAGTCGTTCCGATGACGTGTAGCCGTTGGCGATCAGCCACTCGGCGCCAGCGATGAAGTCGTCGAAGCTCTGCTGCTTGTTCTCACGCATGCCGGCACGGTGCCAGGCTTCGCCTTCTTCGGCCCCACCGCGAATGTTCGCCACTGCGTAGATCCCGCCATCATCGCAGACAGCGACGATTGCGGCGCTATAGGCCGGACCCATGGTGATCGAGAATCCGCCATAGCCGGTCAAGACGCAGGGGGTCGACGGTGATGGGACCGTGTCCCTGGCGCGGATGAGGAACATCGGGATGAGTGTCCCGTCGTTGGATGGGTAGCGGACCTGCTCGACGACATAGTGACCTTGTGGTCCGTCACCGGCTAGGTCGTAATCGCTCAGGCGACTCCAGTCGCTGACCCGCTCGGGCGTCCATCGGTACAACGTCGGAGGGCGAGCAAACGACGTGAAGCAGAAGAACGCTTCGTCGCGTTCGCGGCTCGCCGACAGACCTGCGAGCGAGCCGAATTCGGGAAGGGGGATCGGACAGTGTCCTCCTCCGTCGAGGTCATAGCGATCGAGATAGGAC
>JANZZE010000082.1 GCA_026419545.1 Acidimicrobiales bacterium | reverse complement strand
AGATGTGTATAAGAGACAGGCGCTGACCTGCAGGAGGGACTGGCTGCCTATCGGGAGAAGCGGCGTCCGCTGTTCCAGGGGCGATGACGACCGGCCATCGACGGCCGCAAAGGTCCAATCCCTGTTCAGGGCTGCGGTCGTGCGAACCGATGCTGAGTGCCGTTCGCGGGTTGAAGGTGGGTTGAAGGCTGCAGCCGGTCCGGTCGCCGTTCAGAGCCCTGAGCCTCGGACAGACCCGACGAGTTTGGTGCCGTCTTGGCGGTAGATGTAACAGGCCACGAAATGACGGTAGGTCTGGTTCCAGGCTGACTGGCTCGGGACGTGGTACCCCATCTCTAATTCAGAGGTCTCGTAGGGCCGCCCCACGTAGCTCTCGAAGTGCTCGGGGCACCGTTGCTTGGCAAAGGTCCGGAGTGCTTGATCGCCCGGGTAGTTCCGTTCGGTGTACTCGATGACGGCGAACGTTTCGTTGGCGTGAGGCTTGTCGCAGTGAAGTTTCAGGATGATCTCTTGGCCCGCACTCTTTCCCTCTTCACCGATCCGCCGCTTCTCCCAACAATCACCCGGTTGGGGCGCATAGACGTAGACCTTTTCGCCTTCGTCGATGGGGACCTCGGTGGTCGGCGTAGTCGTGGCCATGATGCTGGTTGCCGTGGTGCTCGTCGTTTCGCTGGTGTGGCTGTCACCGCGACTGCAGGCGAGGCCGGCGAGAGCAAGCATCACAGCGCCGAGCACGGCCATTAAAAGAGCTGGTCGTTGGCGTTTGGTCATCGCCAGGTCAGTACGCCCCGGGGAGCGCCCGGTTGATGTTCTCGAACGCGTGGTACAGCAGGATTGCGAATGGCGCCACCCCGACGAGATACGCGGGCCACCTCACTTTGCGCCAGATACGCCCGATCAGCCAGGCCGCGAACCACACCGCGAGTGCGGCCAACGACCACAACACGGCAGGAAGGCGTGCCTCGGGATCGCCGGCTGCCAACAGAGCATCACCGCTGCCGGTCGCACCCTGTCCGAGTTCCTCACCGGGAAGTTCCGACACTGGTCGGTTGCTCTTGGATCGCGGTGTCGGTTCCGCCGGATTCCCGATGAGCTTGGCCTCTACGACGATCCGTTCGGCGGCGCTGTATTTGGGGTGACACGCCATGAGCGTGAGGCGATTGTCACCCTTGTCCTCGAGAATCTCCAGCGCTTCCGGGCCGACGATGTAGTGACCGAGCCCGGTGGGTTGAGCCATCACCTCGTAGGTGAAGCGACCTTGCTCGGTGCGGATCGTGATCAGGTCGCCTGGTTCGAGCTCGTCGATCCGATTGAACGGTGCCAGGTATGTCGTGCGGTGGCCGGCTAGGGCTGCGTTGCCGGGTTGGCCCGGGAACGGCGTCTCAGGAAAGTGGCCGGGCCCTTCTTTCAGCAGTGAAAGGTCGACGCCTTCGATCATGTAGAAATCGGCGCCGATCTTGGGGATCTGGATCTGGCCGATCGGGTCACCCCACTGCCGCGCCAGCGGTCTTGTGTCGGCTGTCCGCGGTGGCTCGACCGTAACGGTCGCCCCCTTCGCGGCTGTCCCGCCTCCGTTGGCATTGTCGTGCTGACGGCTCTGTCCACCGTCCTCGCCGGGCAGTGAGGACCTGGACGCACTTGTGCCCGACGGTGCCGGAGGGCCCTCAGGGGCCGAAGGGGCTTGCTCACCGTCACGGGCTGTGGTGGATACCTGGCCATCGTTTCGGGCGGTGACCTCGGCTAGCCGGGCTTCGAACTCTTTTTTGAGTGCTTCTTGGGCTTGCGCTGTCTGAAATCCGGTGCCCCAGAGCTGGTAGGCGACGAACAACAGGATGAGCACGCCTGCAGCGATCATCGCCTTGCCGATGCCACCGAGGATTCGCGCGAACACAGCTGCACCCTACCGGTCTCAGGCAAGGTCTCTCAGGCGCGTCGCCCGCGCTCAAGAGTGCACGCACGCAGCGCATGGTGGGTGGGTTGGCCAATCTGATGAGGCCTTGGCCGATCGAGGGGGCACGGTCGCTCGTGCATCAGACGTGGGCGCTGGTCCTCAGATGGCATGGGGCCGGTCGTCAGCTTTCAAGCTTTCATTGGTCACCGTTAGCCTGGTGGCGTCGCCATGGAGCCCGTCATCCGCTTCCGGGGCGCCGTCGCGCTCGTCGGTCGGTTCCCGGCACTTGCCGGTGTCGACCTCGACGTCGGCCGCGGTGAAATCGTGCTGCTGCAGGGGCCCAACGGTGCAGGCAAGACGACCCTGTTGCGCACCTGTGCTGGGTTGCTCCCTGTTGTGTCCGGTGAAGCCGTCGTGCTCGGCCATGACCTGCGTCGTGAGCGGCGAGGCGTGCGGGCTCATGTGGGTTTGCTGGGACACGCCAGCGGCCTTTATGGAGACTTGACCGTCGAGGAGAACCTCCGGTTCTGGACCCGTGCCGCGCATCTCGAGCTCTCAACTGTCGACGAGGCGTTGGCGACCATGGGTCTTGACGGTCGCCTGCGGTCCGTCACGGTCAACCGCTTGTCGGCCGGGCAACGGCGCCGGACGTCGTTTGCCTGTCTGCTCGCTCGCCGACCTGAGCTGTGGCTGCTCGACGAGCCGCACGCCGGCCTCGACAACGATGCCCGCGATCTCGTCGATACCGTCATCCGCGACGCGGCGGCGGCTGGAGCCACCGTGCTCGTGGCGTCCCACGAACTCGAGCGAGCGGTTTCGCTCGCCGAGCGCGTGGTGGTTGTGTCAGGGGGCATGGTGACCAGCGACAGTCTGCGAGCGGGGGACCCAGGACCCTTGGCCCAGCAACCGGAGGCCCACGGTGTTTCGTGACGCAGCGTTGGTCGCGGCCAAAGACCTGCGGCTCGAAGCCCGGTCGCGTGTTGCTTTCAACCAGATTGCGCCATTGGCCCTTGTCATCCTGTTGCTCTTTGCTTTTGCCCTCGATCCGGCTCGGGGCGTGCTCGCCCGGGCAGCGCCAGGGTTGTTCTGGGTCGCGGTGTTGTTGTGCGCACTCTTTGCCGTGCAACGAGCCTTCGCGATCGAATCCGGCGACGGTCGCAGCGACGCGCTGCGATTGTCCGGTCTGGATCCCGCAGGGATCTTCCTCGGGAAGGTGGCTGCGATCGCGCTCGAGCTGGCCGCGCTCGAGGTGCTGCTCGGTTTAGGCGTTGCGGTGTTGTACGACGCCTCGTTCGGGGGGTGGGTGCTGCTCGTGGCGACCGGGGCCTCGGCTACCGCCGCCATTGCCGCGGCCGGTACCCTGTACGGCGTGCTCGCGGCCGGGCTTCGGGTCCGCGAGACACTGCTCCCGCTCCTGTTGTTGCCGGTGCTCGCACCGGTGCTCATCGGGTCGACGCGGGCGTTCGAGGCTGCGTTCAGCGGGGTGCCGGCTGACGGCTGGCCCTGGCTGGGGCTGTTGACACTGTTCGCCCTCGTTTACCTGGTGGCCGGCGCCTTGGCGTTCGGTTCGCTTTTGGAGGACATGTGACGACCGCGACGAACGAAACCACTCCTGCTGCGACAGGTGCACCGCGTGGAACTGGCTCGACCACGACTCGTGTGCTCGGTTTGACCGCGCTGGTCGGTGTCGGCGTACTCGTGGGGCTGGGCCTGTTCTGGAGCCCGCCGGAAGAGGTGCAAGGCGACCTCGCCCGGATCATGTACGTCCATGTACCGTCGGCCAGCCTCGCCTATCTCTCCTGTTTCGTCACCGCTGCGGGCAGTGTCATGTACCTGTGGAAGCGATCGGAGTGGTGGGACACGTTGGCCTACGCGTCGGCGGAGATCGGCGCGTTGTTCATGGCGTTCGCGTGCATCACTGGTTCGATTTGGGCCCGGCCGACCTGGGGCACGTTCTGGGTCTGGGATGACGCGCGGCTGGTGACGTCTGCGATGTTGTTGCTGTTGCTGCTCGGTTACCTCGCATTGCGCAAGGTTCCGGGTGACCCGGACGTGCGGGCCAAGCGCAGCGCCTGGCTCGGTGTCTTGTTGCCGATCAATGTCGTGCTCGTGCGTCAGTCAGTGGAATGGTGGCGAACGTTGCACCAGAAGGCGACGCTGCAGCCGCTCGGTGGTGGAGCCAAGATCGAAGACCTGATGTTGTTCTCGTTGTTCGTGGGTTTTGTGGTGTTGACCCTGGTTTGGGTGTGGTTGCTCATTCACCGGTTTCGTCTGGCCTGGCTCGAACGGAGGGTGGAGGAGCGAGAGCTTTCGGTCGCGATCGATGAACGGCGCGCTGAGGCGCGGGTCTCGGGATCCGGCGCGGCGCGCTTTGGGAGCGCAATCGGTCCAGGGGGTGGTCCCTGATGCACGACGCTGGGTACGTGATCGCTGCTTGGGCGGTCGTGTTCGGTGGTTTGCTGGTCTATGCGCTGGTCACCATGGCGCGGGGTCGGCGGCTGTCGGATCGAGTGCCTCCTGAGGAGCGCCGATGGATGTAACCGACGATCTCGAACTGGGCGCGCCGAGCGCCGACGAGTCCGCGCCGGCGACCACCGGGCTTGACCTCAGCCCGCGGCCTTCCCGTCCGGTCCGAAGTGCAAGGTCACGGCCTCTTTGGGTTGGCGGCATCATTGCCGTGCTGGTCGTCGGCGGCTTCCTGGCCATTCGCGCACTCAGCAGTGCGACTGTGTTCTTTTACACGGCAGACGAGGCGGTGGCGAAGAAGGCGGAGCTCGGCGATCGACGATTCCGCATCGAGGGTGTGGTGGTGCGCGATTCGATCGAGCGCACCCCGGAAGGTGTTCGATTCGACATAACGAGCTCGGGAGTGGTCGTGCCCGTGGTTCACGCCGGCGACCCGCCTGAGATGTTCCAACCGGGTATCCCGGTTGTTCTCGAGGGGCATTTCGCCGAACCCGCAGTGAGCGACGCGTTCGTGAGCGATCGAATTCTGGTCAAACACACTGAGGAGTACAGAGAGAAGAACCCGGATCGGCTGCGGCAAGCGGAGATGCAGGGCACCGCTCCAGATGCATCTTCGGGGGTGCCGTGAACATCGCCCTCGGGGTCACCGGCGTTTTCCTCGGCCTGCTCGGCGCGGTGTCCGGCGCGCTGGTCCTTCTCACCGGGCTGATGCGGCGGGACCGGAGCGTGCTGCGGCTGTCGCGTAGCTTCGCCTTCCTGATCCTCGGCGGGGGATTGCTTGCCGCGATCGCGATGGAGGTGGCGCTGCTTACGGACGACTTCACGGTCAAGTTCGTGTACGACAACAGCGCGACCACGACACCGCTGCTGTTCAAGGTCGCGACCATGTGGGCTGCGCTTGAAGGATCGATCATCCTATGGGTGCTCGTCCTGGCGGGTTACACGGCACTTGTGGCGACCAAGTTCCGGCGTCGGCTGACTGACCCGCTAGTCGGCTGGGCGATGTTCACTCTCTTCGTCGTGTGCGCGTTTTTCTTCCTGTTGCTTGCGGTGTGGGCCAACCCGTTCCAGGCAGTGTCACCGCCGCCTGGCTATGACGGTCCAGGCCCGAACCCATTGCTCCAGAACCATCCGCTGATGGCGTTTCATCCGCCCATGCTGTACCTGGGTTATGTCGGGTTTACTGTGCCGTTCGCCTTCGCGATCGCTGCCCTGGTGACCGGCCGCCTAGGCGAGGGCTGGTTGCTCGAGACCCGGCGCTGGACCTTGTTTGCGTGGGGGTTCCTGACTGTCGGCATCATCCTCGGTGCGTGGTGGAGCTACGAGGTGCTCGGCTGGGGTGGCTATTGGGCCTGGGATCCGGTCGAGAACGCGTCGTTCCTGCCCTGGCTGACCGGAACGGCCTACCTCCATTCGGTGATGGTGCAGGAACGCCGGGGGATGCTGCGCGTTTGGAACCTGTCGCTTCTGTGCGCCACGTTCGCGCTGACCATCCTCGGGACTTTCCTCACCCGCTCCGGCGTGCTGGATTCGGTCCACGCGTTCACCGAGTCAGGGATCGGCCCGGTGCTGCTCACCTTCTTCGCGCTGGTCGTGCTGGTGACGGTGGCGCTCATCGGTTGGCGGGGTGACCGGTTGCGGGCTCCTGGCCGAATCGACTCGCCGGTCTCGCGCGAAGGAGCGTTTCTCGCGAACAACGTGCTGTTCGCAGTCTTCGCGTTCGTCGTGTTGCTCGGGACGGTGTTTCCGCTTGTGGTCGAGGCGGTGAACCAAAGCCGTCTCTCGGTCGGCGTGCCGTACTTCAACCGCATGTCCACGCCGATCGGCTTGACCATTCTCTTTCTCATGGCGGTCGCGCCCGTTCTTCCGTGGCGGAAGGCAAGTGGCGAACTGCTGAGCCAGCGGCTGTTTTGGCCTGCCTGGGTGGGGGTGGGAGCGGCAGCAGGCGCGGTTGTGCTCGGCGCCCGAGGTGCAGTTCCAGTGCTCGCCTTCGCACTCGCTGGTTTCGCGGCCGGCTCAGCTGGTCGGCAGTTGGTCTTGGCGACCCGCCGCCAGGGATGGCGGGGGTTGGTGGGGCGCGCGAACGGCGGGATGATCGTGCATCTTGGCGTTGTGGTTATCGCGGTGGCGTTTGCCGCCAGCCAGGCCTACGTGCGCCAGAGCGAGTTCCCGATGGAGGTCGGTCAGCGGGTCACCTTCGCAGGCCACGAGTTCGAGTTCGTCGGCGTAGAGCAGGTTGAAGAAGCGAACCGGACAGTGGTGCGGGCACTCGTGCGGATCGACGGCGCTGGTCCCTACGCTCCAGCGCTCAATCGTTTCCGCTTCGGCTCCCAGACGATCGGAACCCCCTCCGTGCGCATGACACCGACCGAGGACGTGATGTTGACGTTGAGGGCGTTGCCGGAGAGCCCCGAGTCGCCGGTGCAGCTGCGCGTCATCGTCCAGCCATTGATCGTTTGGCTCTGGATCGGCGGAGGGCTCATGGCAGCTGGAACCGTGTTGGCTGCCTTCCCCGGACGCCGGCGGGACCCGCTCTCACCAGTGTCTGCGCCGGTACCTGCGATGTCTGGGGAGGCCCCGCCAGTCGCCGCTGGTCGCTCACCGGAGCTGGTGCACTGATGGACGCCGTGCTGGTCGACTCAGATCCCGCTGCCGAACCGATCGGGCGACCGCGAGCCCGGCTGGCTCCATGGATCGCGGCGATGGTTGCCGTAGTCTTGGTTGCGTTCATCGTCGTCCTGGCGACCCGCAAGCCAGCCAGCGAACGAGCCGTGTCGAGTCAACTGATCGGCAAAAGGGTCCCGGCGTTCACCGGGACGACGTTGACTGGTGAGACCTACGACATCGACGCCAGGCGCGGGAAGTTCGTGGTCGTGAATTTCTTCGCAACGTGGTGTGTCCCCTGCCGGCTTGAACACCCGGAACTGGTCAAGTTCAGCGAACGGCATAAGCAGATCGGCGACGCCGAGGTCGTGAGCCTTGCGTTCGACGACAGCCCTGACAACATCCGCACCTTCTTTGCTGAGGCCGGCGGCGACTGGCCGGTCATCGCCGATGGAACCGGTTCCACGATCCTCGATTTCGGTGTGAGTGGGGTGCCCGAGTCGTATGTGGTCGCACCGAACGGGCAGGTCATCGCCAAGTTTCTCGGTGTGACAGACGCAGCCCTCGAAGGCCTCCTGCAACGCTACGACACACCGTCGGCAGCCGAGACCGGGGCGGGCTAGTGACTTCGACCATGACAGGGAAGAACGAGACGGCGATGCCACCGCCGGCGCGACCCGGTCGTCGTGTCCGGGCAATCGGCTGGTTTGGCCTCGTCCTGGTGTTCGGTGTGGTGCTGGCGGTGGCGGCGACCGGTACCCGGCCTGCCGCAACTGACGCCGAGCGGGTGGACGCGGTGGCCAAGACGTTGCGTTGTCCAACCTGCCAGGGCGAGTCAGTCGCGGTCTCCGAGGCGCTCATCTCGCAAGAGATCCGGGCAGACATCCGCCGCCGTTTGACCGCTGGGGAGTCCCCGGATCAGATCCGTGCCTACTACGTCAGCACCTACGGCGAGGGGATCCTGCTCACCCCGAGCGCCACCGGGACGGGCGCGGCTGTTTGGGTGTTGCCGGTGGTGGTAGCCGTCCTGTGCCTTGCGGGACTCGTCGTGGCGTTCCGGCGTTGGCGGACTCGTGGCGCGCTCCGGGCAACACCCGCCGATCGCGCCTTGGTCGAGCAAGCTCTACGCGCGGACCGACCTACCGATGCCGAGGAGGTCCGATGACCGCGGCGCATCGGAACTCGCGCGCTGGTCGATCAGGAGCAGTCGTCGGGCCGTCTCGGCGTCGCGGTATGAGCATCCCGCCTAGCGCTGCGTCAGCGAAGAGCACACCGGGCCGCCGTGGGGCCGACACCGAAGGGGTGGAGCCCCAGTGGCCTACTGGTGGGGTCGATAGCGGTGGCGTGGCGTCCAAAACGTCGGCTGGTGGGGGGCTGAGCGAGCCGGTCGCTGGGTCCTCTGGTGCTGGCGGCGTTGATCGTGGCCTGCTGGACCCAGATGCGCTCGCGACGCTCGACGAGCAGCGGGACTTCCTGTTGGCGTCGCTTCGCGATCTCGACCGCGAGTTCGCCGCCGGTGACATCGATGCCACCGATTACGAAGCGCTCAAGGATGACTACACTGCCCGGGCTGCCGCGGTGATCCGCGCCATCGAGACGCGACGCGCGGCGTTCGCAGCACGACGCCGACCCCGAAGGCTCGGCCGGACGCTGGTTGCGGTCGCGGCTCTCGTGGGGTTCGCGGTCGGCGCCGGGTTCTTTGTCGCTCGCACTGCCGGAGAGCGCGCGCCAGGCCAGACCGCGACCGGCAACCTGGGTCAGACCTCCCGAGATCTCCTCCTTGCCGCCCAGGATCAGATGGGTAAGGGAGACCTCCTCGGGGCGATCAAGACCTACGACCAAGTATTGAAGGTCGATCCTGGAAACGTCGAGGCGATGGCATATCGAGGATGGTTACTCCGCTTGTCGTCACTGTCGGCCCGCGAACCCGCGGACCGGGAGTTGCTGCAACAGCAGGCTTTGGAATGGTTGACGCAGGCGGTGGAGACCGATCCCGGCTATGCCGATGCTCGGGTGTTCCGGGCCATCGTGCATCGCGACGTCGGCCAGCTCGACGCAGCTCGGGCGGATCTCGCTGCGCTGGACATGGATTCGATCCCACCGTTCATGCGTTCCCTCGTCGACAACGTCCGCACCGACCTCGAAGGTGGTTCGCAAGGTTCAGCAGGGACTCCTGGTAGCAGGTAACGGCCGGCTGCCATGGGTGACTTTCGGCCTGTTGGCGGGGACAGCCGGGACTCAAGTTCCTGGTAGTAGGTAACGGCCGGCGGTGATGACTTCACCGTCGTAGTCGAGTTCCCACACCGAGCCCTTCTGGGCAATGTTCGGGTCGGTGGTCCGCATTCCGTTGGCGGTGAGCCGCCGGATCACCCGTGGGATGACGTCGCCGTGGCTACACAGCACCACGTTGCCGGGAGCGGCGATGTGAGCCTGTCGGAAGAGGAGGGCTAGAGCCTCCTCGGGTTCCGTTCCCTCGGCCAATTCGGAGCACTCGGTGATGTCGAGGCCGAGCTTGCGCGCCAGCGGAGTAACGGTCTGGGTGCAGCGGACCGAGGGACTTGAGCAGATTGCGGTGATCCCGCTATGCCCGAGTAGATCGACGAGGTACTCAGCTTGGCGGATTCCCTTTGGGCTCAGCGGTCGCTGGTCGTCGTCTCCCGACCAATGGCTTCGGCTCCCTGCGTGGCCGTGGCGCACCAGGTATATGGTCACGGCCGGCGACGATACTCGGACTGATGGCTCCGTCGGTTGTACCGCTTTGAGGCCTTCGTCCCGCTCCACGAAGGTCGTAGTTCAGTACCCCGCCCGTATCAGGCTCCGGCGTTCGATGGGTATTCTCACCTCCGTCCCGCCATCGCTGCGTCGAGACGGGTACATTCCTGCCATGGCTGCTGACCCCGGTGCCGAACTCGGCGTCGATGTGCTCATCATCGGCGGCGGCATCATGGGCCACTACCTTGCCCAGTCCCTGGTGCCGACCTATACCGTCTGTTTGCTCAGCGACCCTACGATCCGGGTGGAGACGACCGAGTCGGAGGGCTACCTGTCTGCCGGTTACGAAGGTAACGATGCCAACCGCATCCAGCCGGCGCGCCGGGCGGCTGGTTACTGGAAGTTGTGGGCGGAGTCGAACGCAATCGCCAATGACTACGCCCCGACCTACTTCTTGGTGCCACCTGAGGACGAGATCGCCCGGACCAGACTGTGGACTGACGCTGCGCTCGCTTACCACCGCGAGGACCGGCCGCCCGCTGTGTTCGAGGGTGGCGCCGCAGGTTCCCATTTGCCGTATGTGACCGAGAACGACGTCATCATCAACCCGGCCCACATCCTCAACAAGCTGCGTGAAGGGATCGAGCACTGCTGTCTCGAAGGTGAAGTCGTGAAGTTCATCATGGCGTCGGATCAGGGCATCGATTACGTCGAGGTCGACGTCCGTGGTGAACTCATCCCGATCGTCCCTCGGTATACCGTCCTGGCTGCAAGCGGCGGGAACGCGGGACTCTTGTCGAAGGTAGCGGTCAGGACCCGCGACGCTGAGAAGCGCAAGGAGAGAGTCGAGACGGCAAAAGCGTGCCAGGCGGTGCGCAAGAAGTATCTCTTGACGGCTCGCGGGGCTGACCTCCCACTCGTGGCGGGTCACGTGGACGGTCTCGAGATCACCGCTCATCCCCTGACCGGCACCGACGAACACATCTGGTTGGTGAGTCCGCCAATCGATGATTCGTTGACCACGCTTGGGCAGGAAGATCTTCGTTTTGAGGTGCCGGTCGACCCGAAGGTGGTTGCGGTCACGGTCGAGAAGCTGTTCGCGCTGAGCCCCGAAGTAGAGCGGATCGCGCATCGGCTCCAGTGGGGTGTGTACGTCCGGCGCAAGACCGAGCATCCGATGATGGCGGTACGGGACACGTCTTCGGTCGGACAGCCCGCTCCGGCCAAGATTGAAACGTTGGGGATTGACGGGTTCATGGCGTTGTGGCCGAGTCACCTCAGTTATTCGATGATCGTGGGTGACGTTGCCAGCGAACGGATCGGCGAGTACCTCGGCGCACCCGGAGATTTCGGGGATGATCTCTCCGTCGCCGATCTGGCGGCTGATCTCGAGCCGTTCCGGTCACGTTGGGATCGGGACGACTTCCCCTGGCACGACTGGGACGCCTTCGCCAAGAGCCACGACATCACCTGACCGCACCGGGCTGTCTTTGGCGACAACGCCGAGTTCGTTGCCGGTGGAGACTGTGAACTCTCCCTGAGCGGGGCCGGGTGGCAGATGACGAAGCAGCACCCGGGCAGTGCGGTGTTGGAGGATCCGAACGCGGTGGGAGTAGCGACGCGCGGTTGGTGGCTGTGTTCGAGGTGCCGGCTCAGCCTTCGATCGCGGTGACGCACACGTCGTCACCGAAGGCCACGGATGACTCCAGCATCGGTACGGTCTCGCCGTAGAGCTCAGCGAGCATCCCTTTGACCATTCCCCGGTCGACCGCGCAGATAACGGGATTTTCGATTGCGGCTCCACCGAACGGGCAGTGCTGCGCGACGATCCGCAACTCACCGTTGTGCCTTTCCGCGTGCGCTGCGAAGCCGTGCGCTGTCAGCGCATCGGCTACCGCGTGCAGCGCGGACCGGAACGACCGCTGGTGCTCCTGTGAGTCGCCGAGCGATTGCGCCATCACCCGCCCGTATTCTACGCCGACCTCTTCGGCCATCTGCGCGGCCTGTTCTGGCGGTATGAGCGCTAGTGCACGACCGAGCAGTGTGACCAGCAGGTCGTCGTGGCGTACCGGGAACTCGAGCCGTTCGAACTCCTCGGTCACCCGGTATCGCTTCGAGGGGCGACCCGCCCCGGTCTTTTCGCCACGGGCGACTTCGACTTCGAGATAGCCACCGCCGGCGAGCTTGTCGAGGTGGTGTCGGGCCACGTTTGGATGGAGCTCGAACCGGTCCGCCACTTGAGCTGCGGTTGCGCCGCCGGGTTGCTCGGCGACGAAGAGATAGATGTCGCGCCGCGTGGGATCGCCGAACGCGGAGGTAATCGCGGTCACCATCGAGGCGAAATCGGTGGGGCTCAACCCGCGTGCCGGAGCTCCGGCGTGACCCCGAGATTGCGGGGGCTGGCGTGCGGCACGTCCCACACCGATATTCTACCTATCCGCGTAGGAGTAATTAGCCTGAACACCGCGCAGGAGCCTCCATGCCCGCAACGATCAGCGAGTCAGCCGTCACCGAGGCGCTGCGTCCCGTCCAAGACCCCGAACTCCACCGAAGCATCGTGGAGCTGGGTATGGTCCGCGAGATCTCGATCAACGGCGGGGATGTTCACATTGCTATCGCGCTGACCGTTGCCGGGTGTCCGCTGCGGAATGAGATCGATCGGCGAGTCAAGGAAGCGCTTGCTGGGCTCGACGGGGTCGCGCAAGCCACGGTTGAGTTCACGGTCATGACCGATGCGGAGCGAGAAGCGTTGCGTCGCCAGCTTCACGGCGATCCGTCCGCCACTGCTGGTCAGCGGGCCGCCCACGGGCATGCCGAAGGACGTGTCATTCCCTTTGCAGATCCCGCCAGCCGGACCAGGGTGATCCTCGTCGCCTCAGGCAAGGGCGGCGTTGGCAAGTCGTCGGTCACGAGCAATATGGCTATTGCGCTCGCCCAACGCGGCCGCTCGGTAGCCGTGGTCGACGCGGACGTTTGGGGATTTTCGATCCCGAGGATGCTCGGTGTCGATCGGCCGCCGGTGGTGATCGACGAGATGCTCATCCCGCCTGAGGTACACGGCGTGCGGTGCATTTCGATGGGGTTCTTCGCAGGCGAGGACCAGCCGGTGATCTGGCGGGGGCCGATGCTGCACAAGGCCCTCGAACAGTTCTTGACCGACGTTTTCTGGGACGACCCTGAGTTCTTGGTCATCGATCTCCCGCCGGGTACGGGCGATGTGACCATCTCGATGGCGCAGTACTTGCCGAGATCCGAGCTTTACGTGGTTACGACGCCGCAGCCGGCTGCCCAGCGGGTGGCCCAGCGGGTGGCGTTCATGGCCCAGAAGGTGAACCTTGATTTGAAAGGGGTCATCGAGAACATGTCGTGGTTCACCGCTGACGATGGCAAGCGCTACGAGCTGTTCGGTCGGGGCGGCGGCCAGGAACTTGCCGATCGTCTCGGCGTGCCCTTGCTCGGTCAGGTGCCGTTCGTCGTGCCGCTGCGTGAGGGCGCAGATGCTGGGCGACCGATCGTGGCCGTCGATCCCGACGATGAAGCCTCACGGGTCTTCGCGGAGATCGCGGAGCGAGTCGATGTGGAACTAGCGCCGACCAAGCGGTTTCATCCCGAATTGAAGATCGTCTGATTGGCGTGTTGCTGGGATGGTGGGGTGATGGGGTGTTGTGGGGTGTGGGTGGCGAGGTGAGGGTCGTCTGATCTTCGTGTTGGTGGGGTGGTGGGGTGT
>JANZZE010000081.1 GCA_026419545.1 Acidimicrobiales bacterium | reverse complement strand
GGGTTCATCAAACTCAACCGGATCACCGGTGACCTCGACAGCGAAACAAACGAGACGATACAGGTCACCATCACCACCCCCACCCCCGGTGTCACCGTCGGCCGCGCTGTCGGCACCCTCACCCTCACCAACGACGACACCGTCACCTCCAACCTGCTGTACGCCACAGGCGCCAACGGGAACGGGCAGCTCGGCGTGGGTGACACCACCGACCGGCACACCCCCACCCAGGTCGGCACCGCCACCAACTGGGCCACCGTCGCCGCCGGCCTATGGCATACGGTCGCGATCCGCACAGTGTGACACGACTGAACCCACGTTCGAAACCGCCGCCTACAAGCAACACGCGTGGCACACGGCCGCGGCCAGCACCGTTTGCCAGTAAAAAACCGAGCGAGCACCCAAGCCGGCGCAACACACCGCCACACAACGGTGCCCCGACCCACCGTCACCCCCTCGGACCCCCCGGTGCGGCGTCGCTCGGGATCGAGCACCCACGACAAGCGACCCGCTCGCGAGCTGATGCAGGAGGCCGCAACCCGCGAATCCGCGACCGTTGTCACCGGCCTGATCCAGCGGCACCGCAGCGCCGTGAGAGGCTCGTATGACGCCCTGCGGGCAACGCGTCTGTCGTTTCGGTTTCACCGACCGGGCGCGCCACCTCAGACCGGCCGATTGGCCACGAACACAGCAACCCGCTCGATCGGCGCTTCCTCAAGTCCCGCCGGTCTCACGCCGCGAACCAGACCGAGCTGATCCAGGGGGTCACGAAGCAACCGGAGGCGTCGCGCCACCACATCGAGGTCGAGTCTTGGGGCGTTCACCGCATGGCCTCGAGGTCGAGACGCCGGAGCCACTCGGTGTCACGCCGTTCAGCGAGCGCCGCCATCTGCTCGGTCGCGAAGACACTGGGTTGATACTGATACAACTGATACAGCGGTATCCCGCACAGCGCTTCGCTGCGCAACACCGGGTCAGCGCCATCGAGCACGGCAAGATCGATCCGGTCATACCCGCTCAACTCGACGGGCCCGTCGAGTAACTCAAGAAGATGTGGTTCACCCAGGAACCCCAGGGCGACGTCGAGGTCGTTGGGATCCCCGTCGTTTGCGATCGCGCTCCCGAAGACGCCGAGCACCCGAACCCCGAGCCGCTCACAGAGCCGGTCGGGCCGACCCGCCTAGGCCGCTGCGACTCAACGAATAAACGCAGCACGTGCTTCGGGAACAGTCACACAGGCAACGTGCCGAGACGCCGACACGACTGACAGCAATTGCAGGGCACCGGTAACCCAACACCCGAGCTGCACCGCCTCGCCCAGTGCCGACCGGCCGCCGACCAACGCGACGAAAGCCGGGTCACGCCCCGTTGTGCTGTGCGATACCAGCGTCCGCAATGTTGTGCGCGCCGCAACGAAATGCCACTGTCTCGGGTCATCACCTGGTCCGCGCCGCCGCTGCGCAACCCGTGTCGGCTCTGGAGCCGTCAGGACTCGTGGAGCGTGAGGTGCGCGGCCACCGTTGCGCCGAGTTCCCAACAGGCCTCCAGCGCCTCCCGTGTCGGCTCACCGCGCACGGCTACCGGTGCGGCCACTGCCCGCCACCGCAGACCGGTCACGACCTTCTCCACCGCGCGCTGCGCGCCATCGGTGTCGTTGTTCCCGTGGAGGAATAACCCATACGGGCGGTTCACGGTGGCCTCGAGGCAGGGGTAGTAGATCGTGTCGAAGAAGTGCTTGAGCGCTCCCGACATGTACCCGAGGTTCGCAGGCGTGCCCAGCACATACCCATCTGCTTCAAGGACGTCGAGGGCATTGGCCATCAAGGCCGGCCGAGCCATCACCTCGACACCTTGCATGCTCGGGTCACGGGCACCGGCCATCACCCGCTCGAACATCGCATGCACCGCGGGCGACGGCGTGTGATGGACGACAAGCAGTCGCGACATACCCGCAGTGTGCCATTCAGGTGAGGGAGCGATCAGGGCGCCGCAGCGAGCCGGTCCATCCAGACTCAACCGTCCCATAACCACTCCCACCAAGCTCACGCATACCGTCGCGCAAATAGACGCGATCCCACGACGCGGGGCGCCGAGGCGCCGTGATCCGCTCGCACGCATGCATCGAGACGTCTCGCAGGTAGACGCGAGCCCGCGACGCGGGGCACCCCGCAATCCGGGTGCGGCGCCGACCCGGTGAGCGAGGTGGCAGATGGTGCAAGCCGATCAGGTCGCCTTGCGGTGACACCGGGGTATTTCGCAACACAGATGTTGCGAAATTTATGGAGCACAGCTAGAACGTCCTCAGCAAACCGAGTCATAAGTGTCTCGAAATTCGGAGAACCGATCAGAAAGCACAAGCGATGGAGAAACCAGAGGCGCACGCCTACGAACGGCGATGGCTGATATTGGCTGTGCTGTGCGTCAGCCTGCTCGTCATCGTCTTGGACAACTCAATCCTGAACGTAGCGATCCCCACGATCGTCCGGGAACTGCAGGCAACGAACTCGCAGTTGCAGTGGATGGTCGACGCCTACACTCTGGTGTTCGCCGGGCTCCTGCTGACCGCAGGTGCGCTCGGCGACCGGTTCGGCCGACGCGGTGCCTTACAGATCGGCTTCATCATCTTCGGCACCGGCTCGCTGCTGTCGGCGTTTGCAACCAGCGCCAACCAGCTCATAGCCACGCGTGCACTCATGGGAGTCGGTGGTGCGCTCATCATGCCATCGACGCTGTCGATCATCACGAACGTCTTCCCTGCCGACGAGCGGGGGCGAGCCATCGGCGTGTGGGCTGGGGTGGCGGGTGTCGGTGGTGCGCTCGGTCCACTCACCGGAGGTTTCCTAGTCGAACACTTCTACTGGGGTTCGGTCTTTCTCGTGAACCTCCCGATCGTCGTCATTGGGCTCGTCGCGGGCATTGTCCTCATCCCGACCTCGAAGGACCCGACAGCCCCGCGGCTCGACCCACTTGGTGCACTGTTGTCGATCTTGGGACTCACTGCGTTGCTGTACGCCATCATCGAAGCGCCTGCCGAAGGTTGGGGTGACGGCAAGATCGTCGCAGCGTTCACCGTCGGCGTCGTTTTGCTAGCCGCGTTCGCGGCTTGGGAGCTCCACACCGATCATCCGATGCTCGACGTGCACTTCTTCCGCAATCCCCGATTCAGTGCGGCAAGCGCTGCGATCACACTGGTCTTCTTCGCGATGTTCGGGTCGATGTTCCTTCTGACCCAGTATCTGCAGTTCATCCTCGGCTTCACCCCACTGGAAACAGGGCTGCGTATGATGCCGTTTGCGGCCTCGATGATGATCACTGCGCCAACCAGTGCCCGGGTGGCCGAGCGCATCGGAACGAAGCGGACGGTCGTCGCCGGGCTCAGCCTGGTCACCGCCGGTCTGCTCAGCATGACCCAGTTGCACGTCGACACCACGTACCCCCAGCTCCTGTGGCGCCTGATGCTCATTGCGATGGGTATGGGATTCGTCATGGCACCAGCAACGGAATCGATCATGGGGTCGCTCCCGCTCGCCAAGGCAGGTGTTGGTTCTGCCGTCAACGACACGACCCGCCAGGTCGGTGGCGCACTCGGCGTCGCCGTGATCGGTAGCGTGCTGTCATCCACCTACGGGACCAAAGTCACCGAGGTGTTCTCGAACGTTCCTGTGCCACCAGACGCGCTGGCAGCAGCCAAGGGTTCGCTTGGTGGCGCGATCGCAGTCGCGAACAGTTTGCGAGCCGCTCCTGGATTCGGGTCGGTCGCCGATGAACTGCTTTCGACCGCGAACCAAGCGTTCGTGGACGCGATCCACCATGGCGTGATCGTTGGTGCCGTTGCCGCCGGGCTCGGTGCGTTCGTCGCGCTTGTGTGGCTGCCCCATCGCGCGCGGTCGACCGAGAATCCCGGCCTTCCCGAACCTGCCGAGGAGCTCGGACCGCACTGGGGTCTCGACCTCCCTGAATTCGAGACGACTGGAGAAGCGTGAGGAGTTGTGACCCACGCCCTTCCGTTGGCCGGCCTCGAAGCACCGAAGCCGACCAAGCCATCATCGACGCGACGCTTGACCTGTTCGCAGCGCACGGCTACGACGGCGTGACCATCGAAGCAGTTGCCGAGAACGCCGGTGTCGCCCGCTCCACGATCTACCGCAGGTTCCCCACCAAGGCCGAACTGCTCATGGCTGCGCTCGAGGCCACCACACCGGCCGAAGGGCTTATGCCCGACACCGGCTCACTCGAAGACGACTTGTTCCAGCTCGCGGTGAACCTACGTCAGCTACTGCGGTCGAGCCGACTTGGACGAGTCTTACCAGCTGCCTTGGCGGCACGATCGATCCATCCTGAGCTCGCCGCGCTCCATGAGAATTTCATCCGGCGGCGCCGGAAACGGAGCATCGAGATCGTGCGCCGCGCCATCGAACGAGCTGAGATCCGGCAGGACACCGACCCAGAGATCCTCATCGATGCAGTCGTCGGGCCGTTGTTCTTCCGAAAGCTCCTCTCGGGAGGGCGAATCGACGACCGTGCCCTACGCCAGTTCGCCAAGGCCGCAGTCGACGCTCACCGCATCGACCGGTGAGCGCGTCGCGCCTGACCCGGCCGAGCTCCGCAGCTCCGCTCGATCGACAAGCACGCACACGACAGAGGCCCGCGCAGCGAGGGACTGTCGTGTCGTCTTCGACAAGCTCCGCTCGATCGACAAGCACGCACACGACAGAGGCCCACACTGCCGAGCAGCCGAAGCGGAGCGGTACGCCAGATTCGTTCTACTGGCCTTGACCGCGACTGAACGCGGGAACACCGTCGAAGGTGAACAGCCCCTCGGTCTTGATCGGTTCGATCCCTGCGTCGACGAGGCGGTGCTGTAATTCGACAACCTCGCTCGCGGTTGTGGTGCCGTCGGTGACCGTGAACCGGCACCTCCAGTGGTCCGTGAGCAACGTCTCGGGTGCGCCACCAGGCCACACTTTCTGCCCACGGTTCGAGATCATCTCGAGTTGGAACGGCCCAGCCAGGGGTTGGAGTTCGGCGGCGAGATCCTCTGGGTTGCCACGACGGTGCACGAACACGTCGACCCCGATCTGCGCTTTTTCTGCCGGTGGTCTTGACGCAACCGTCACCTTGGTCGGGGTGTCGTTCCGGTAGTCGACCGCGGTCAGATGCTGCGGGCGCTTGCCGATCCGGTCACAGATGGCGGCAGCGAACTCTTTGGTCCCGACCTTCTCGGTACTCGTCTGCGGGTCGTAGATGTCGTAGGTGTGGATGCCGTCCTCGATCGTGCACAGCCACGCGTTGTGGACCTTGGTGGCCACGTCGCTCTGACCGATGTGTACCAACATCTGCACAGCCCCGAGGAGTAACCCCGAGGGGTTCGCCAGGTTCTGGCCAGCACGGCGCGGCGCGGAGCCGTGTATCGCTTCGAACATCGATGCGTGGTCGCCGATGTTGGCGCTCCCGGCCAACCCGACCGAGCCAGCGATCTGCGCTGCGACGTCAGACAGGATGTCCCCATACAGATTCGGGAGCACGACCACATCGAACGCTTCGGGAGTGTCCGCAAGCTTGGCTGCGCCGATGTCGACGATCCAGTGCTCGGACTCGATCTGCGGGTACTCGGTTGCAACCTCGTCGAAGACCTGATGGAACAAGCCATCGGTCATCTTCATGATGTTGTCTTTGGTGAACGCGGTCACCTTCTTCCGGTTGTGCGCCACGGCGTATTCGAACGCGTAGCGCACGATCCGCTCGCAGCCCGGACGCGTGATCAACTTGAGGCACTGCATCACCTCGTCGGTCTGACGATGCTCGATCCCGGCATACAGGTCCTCTTCGTTTTCCCGGATGATCACAACGTCCATGCCGGGGTGTTTGGTCGCGACGAACGGCGCGTACGCGACACACGGGCGTACGTTCGCGTACATCCCGAACATCTTGCGAACAGTCACGTTGAGGCTCTTGAAGCCACCACCCTGTGGTGTGGTTATGGGAGCCTTGAGGAACACACCGGTGCGCCTGATCGACTCGATTGCCTCTGGCGTGAACCCTGCAGGGTGGCCGGCGGCGTACACCGCCTCACCAATCTCGATCTCCTCGATTGCCAGACGAGCCCCTGCGGCCTCGAGCACCGACAGGGTCGCCGCCATGATCTCCGGACCGATCCCATCCCCACGGGCAACGGTGATCGGCACCCGCTCACCAGAAGAAGCGCTGTCCATGCGGGGCACTGAAACACAGACACGGGGAGGGTGTCAAAGAAACCGAGCCTGGGCCACCGTCAGTTGAGCAAGCCGCACGTCGCGTTCAGGCCGAACGGGACCCCTAGAGTTCGGCCGAACCTTCGGTTTTCTCGACGTGTTGAGCGTTTTGCACGTTCCTTTCAGCCCGCCCGGAACCTTGGTGTTCCCGAACACCGGGCGCCGGATCCCATCAATGACCCACCCACCTGGATCGACCCGCAGTAGCGCTGACAGAGGACTCGATCAGAACTGGCGCTAGACGCCACCAATGCCCACCGCAGCAGAAGCGGTCAACACACTGCTGTCGATCCCACCTTGTTCATCAGCGTCTCGTCATCCGAGCTGGAAGAGATCTGCCAACTCCTGCCGGCTGTTGATCGCGAGTTTCGTATATACGCGCTGCAAGTGGCTTTCCACCGTCCGAACCGACAACCCGAGGCGATCGGCCACGTCCCTGTTGCTGTTCCCAGAAGCAACCAGCTCGGCGATCTCCCGCTCCCGTCCGGTCAGCGCAGGATGCTCGAGTTCGACCAGCCGCCTCAACAGTGGCGTACGCGGTCGCCCGCAGGCATCGGCCAAGGTCAGTGCACGCAACTGCGCCGATTTTGCGAGACTTGCCGAACCCTGGCGCTGGAACTCGGTAGAGGCAGCGGCCGCCCACTCAGCGGCATGGAGACGCAAACCGATCGCCTCGAGCCTGGTCGAGTTCTCGAGCAACACCCGGGGGTCCCGCTCCGACAAACCAGCTACCGCCGCGGCCAGATCGGCGGCGAGGGGTCCGTCAGGCATTCTCACCATCCCGTCGATCCCCGCTGCCGCGCGAGCAGGGTCGCCGAACCGGGCGAGGTCCACCAATGCGAACAGCGCATACGTGACGGCATCCATGGATTGCGCCCGCTGCACTGCTTCTCGCTCGAGCCGCCGGGCGTCCGCCATCGCTCCCCGCGCCGCCGCAACCATCCCTTCGAGACGGAGCCGTTCAGGCTCATAAAGCGGCAAGCGCGACCCGACCTCTGGGACCTCACCGTGCTGACCAAGCAGCGCACAGGTGACCCGCCAGTGATCAGCCGCCGACGGAAGGAACCCAAGATCGGCGGGGAGCAGGTCGGTGGTGGCAGCTGCGAACCACCGATTGGCGACAGGAACTTGACCCCGCCAAAAGGCCACCAATCCCAAGTAGAGCGCAGCCACGCCACGTTGAAGAGCGACGTCATCTGCGACTCCTTGGTCGTAAGCGATCCGGGCGAGCGCGTCAGCCTCAGCGAAACGAGCTGACCACTGCAGCGCGAGCATCAGCCCCGCCCCCAGCTGCCCGACTGCGTAGGGAAGCTCATCCCGAACCTGATGGCTTTCGAAGAGTCCGGCATGGGCGAGATCGACGGCGTCGTCGAGACTGCCGATGAGGGCCAATGCCGGCACGAGACCCATCCGGGCCCGCATCCTGTCCGCCGCGCCAGCGGTCGGTGACCGCAAGAGGTCATGACCGCATTGGATGACCTGGTCGAGTCGGCCAGCCAAAAGCAGCATTGGTACCCGCTGGCCATCAAGCCACTGGCGATCCGAGCCAGTGGTGCCGGTTTGCGCGCTTCCCGCACACTTCTTGTCGGAGGACCCGAGCCGCTCCAGCAACCTCAACGCTTCCTCGGGACGACGCAACCCGAACGCCAAGTTGTTGGCCCGCATCACTGGCACCCAGATGTCATCCACATCCGAGGGGTCGAGGCTCGAAAGGGTGGCCTCAGCTTCTGCGCTACGACCCGCAAACAGGTCGATCTGGGCCAAGGTCACCAATGCTGCAGGACGTTGAGCGCTAGAGAGTGCCCGAGTCGCAAGTCGGCGGGCGAGCGCCGGAGCCACCATCGCGCACTGGCGAGCTGCTGCGAGCAGGTCCGCGGGATCGACGTCACGCTCCAGCTCAGCGAGCCAAGCGACCCGCCGCAGGAGGTCACGAAGCGATCCGTTGACCGGGAGTCGATCGAGGAGACAACCGAGCAATCGGCGCCGCCGCGGATCACTGAGCCCCGCCAGCAGCACCTCGCCGATCAGAGGGTGGCCGAGCCGCACCATGAGCACGCCTTCCTCCGTGGACGTGCTCAATACGTCGTGTTCCACTAGCTCTTCGACCAGGCGCTCTCCGGCCAGGGATGAGAGATCGATGAAACGCAACGGTTCGGCCAGCGCCACGTACTCCACGACTTCACGTGCCGCAGGATCGAGGCGGCGAAGGTGTGAGTCGATCACCTCCGAGAGCCGTCTCGGCGCGCGGATATGTCCCGTCCAGTTCCACCATCCTCTCGAGTATTCGAGCGCTCCGCTGTCCACGCCGTCAGCGACCAGCTCACGCAAGAACAGTGTGTTGCCGGAGGTCACAGCCAGTAACCGGTCAACCGTCGATTCCGTTGCGGGGGCGCCAAGCACCGCTGCGAGCAGCGATGCGATCTCCGGTCGGGTGAGCGGTTGCAGCTCGAGCCGAATCGCCTGATCGTCCTTCCACAGCGCTACCACCGCGTCGGGGCATGGGACCCCGGATCGAATCGTGGCCAGGAGGGTCAGGCGCGGGGATCGGGAGAGGTGCAGCAGCAGCGCGGCCGAGAAGTCGTCCAACAGGTGCGCGTCGTCGACGACCAACAAGACCGGACGACCGTTGCTCTTAGCTTCTAGGGCACGGCGAAGCAGCGCTGCCGGCGGGCGTGGCTGCGGCCCCAACGTCGCGAGGGGCACCTCTTCGAGGAGTGGAGCGAACGGACCAATAGGAACCCCGGTATCGGTCACCGTGACCCACTCGACATAAAGACCGTCACCAGCGCCGCCGACCGAACCATCGGAGGAGGCGACACGGCCGGTCGCTTCGCGCGCGAGCCGGGTCTTTCCCACACCGGCCCGGCCTGCCAGCACCACCCCTTGGCCGGCCTCAAGCGCCTCAACGGTCAAGTCGAGTTCATGGTCGCGGCCGATCAGCGGCCACAACCGTTGGGAGGCGCGGCCCCGCTCCTGCGTGACTGTTGACCGAACTCGGCCTGATCCACCTGTCACCTCGCCATGATGGCATGGCGAGGGGACCGAGGCCGCGCCAAAGTCGGCAAACGACTGTCACCACGTCACGATGCGACGTCGGAGCGGTCATGCTCGGTCGTCGCGAGCTCGAACAGCAGGTCAGCCACCAGCTGGGGTTGCGAGATGTGGGGCGAGTGACCGCTTTGCCACTCCATGGTACGGGTACATCGTCGCGCCAAGATGCGCTGCAGGTCTGGGTGAACAGCCATATCGTTCGCGCACACCACGTACGTGGCGGGCTTGATACGCCAAGCCACCTCCGTCGGTGACTGGACAAAGCCGGCCATCGGCCTCGAAACACCAGGCTCCGTGCCAGGCGCCGTGGACAAGCACCACCGTCGCGGCCACGCTCCAGTGTCGCATACCACTGACTCAACCGAAAGCGGCAGGGAACTTTTCCTGAAGGTCCGCTCGTCGCCAGTGTGGCGAGGCTTGAGAGGCTTGATCAGCCAGCGATAGGCCGCCATACTTTATATCAATGTCTGTTAATATAAAGGGAGAGCGGTCGGGGGCACTGAAGTCCTTGGCCGATCCTGCCCGCTGGGAGATCGTCGAGCGCCTCGCAGCAGAGGAGTTGTGCGTCTGCCATCTCGTGGAAGAGCTCGGGCTCCCGCAACCGTTGGTGTCCCACCATCTGAAGGTGCTGCGCAACGCGGGGGTCGTCGAGTCAGAGCGATACAAACAGTGGATCTACTACCGGCTCAACCCCGAAGTCCTCACGGACATCGGTCATGAGTTGACGCGGATCGCCGAGACGGTGCCCCCTGCCAAACATCGCCGTCGACCATGCGAGTGAGCTGTGGCCGAGCAGAACCCGTTACTGATCGCTACCCCATCGACCACCAGATCGCGATCCCGTCCCTAAGGAACCCGTGGTTGCGATGAAAGCATCTCTTGGCCAGCGGGTCACGGCGGAGTGTGCCGGTACGGCGATGTTGGTCGCGATCGTGGTCGGTTCCGGTATCGCCGCCCAACGTTTGTCAAACGGCGATCCAGGGCTCCAACTGCTCGAGAACGCGTTTGCGACTGCAGGCGGGATCGCCGCGTTGATCTGGACGTTCGGCCCGGTCTCGGGAGCCCACTTCAATCCGATCGTTACGATCGCGGCGCGTCTTTCGAACCAGGTGACGACCCACGACGCGCTCGCCTACGTCGCGGCACAGGTCGGCGGCGCCTGTGCCGGGGCGTCCATCGCAAACGTGATGTTCGGGCTCGAGCCGATAACGGTGTCGACAACGGTTCGATCAGGTAGCGGGCTATGGGTCGGTGAGATCGTTGCCACCTTCGGTCTCGTGATCGTGATCCTCGGCGTCTCCAGAGGGAGCCAGGGCATCCGCTCTCTTGTGCCACCGATTGCAGTCGCTGGTTATCTCGCCGCGGCGTACTGGTTCACCTCGTCAACCAGCTTTGCCAATCCTGCCGTCACGATCGGTCGCACGCTCAGCAACACGTTCGCCGGCATCGAGCCGACGTCGGCACCCGCGTTCATCGCTGCACAGTTCACCGGCGCCACCGCCGCGATCGCCCTTGCCCGCTACTTGTTCCCCGAGCTGTCCGCAGACGACGCGACCGCCCTCCACGATCATTCCGGCACCACCTGAATCGGAGGCAGCTTCATGCCAAACGACGACACGCTCCTATCTTCACCAGGGGGGTCCTCACCCCAGGCGACAGAGCTGCAGAAAGACGCGGCATCCGCCACGGGCCACGACCGCCCACCGATGGCGGCACCATTGCGCCCCGCAGCAGAACGGCTGACACGTGAGTTCGACGGGATCTTCGACAGTGGAACGATCGAACAGTTCCTCGATGCCAGCTATCAACAGATCGCCGGCAACACCGAGGCCGACGACTGGAACCTGGAGCTGGCCGAACGTTTCGCCCGTCAACGCCTCCAAGCGCTCGCGAAGACCCACGGTCAAACGGACGACGGGCGGCCGACCGTGCTCTTCCTGTGCGTCCACAACGCGGGACGGTCGCAGATGGCGCTGGGTTGGTTCGATCACCTCGCCAACGGGCGTGCCGTCGCATGGTCCGGCGGGTCGGCGCCAGGCACCGAAATAAATCCCGTCGCCGTGCAGGCCATGGCTGAAGTGGGGATCGACATCAGCCGCGAATACCCAAAGCCCTGGACCGACGAGATCATCCGCGCCGTCGACGTCGTCGTCACGATGGGATGTGGCGACACCTGCCCGGTGTTCCCCGGCAAACGTTACGAGGACTGGCAGCTCGACGACCCAGCTGGCCAGGATCTCGACACGGTCCGCCGGATCCGGGATGAAATCGGTCAAAGAGTGCGCTATCTCCTGAACAGCCTCGGGGTATCGACCAACTGAACATCGACGACGACTTACCTGCGTCGAGGACGACCCACCGGGGTGGTGCGACCTCTCACCCGGTAGGTCACACCGGGCACAGCTCGCGCAAGGCCAACTCAGCGCGGCATGTCAGGTCAAACCGATCAACGGTCACCGAGTCGCAGGAGCGAGCCGTGCGCTGTGGTGCGCCCGCGTGCCGGATCACCGGCGCCATGCCGAGGACGGTCGCACTCGCACCACAGGCCACTCGCCTGACGGAGGCGGAGTGAGTCAGCTCGAAAGTGTGCGCTTGGCCTCGCGGAGAGCGGACCGGAGGTCCTCCCAGGCCCTCTCGATCCCCGACCGAAGCGCCGAGGCCACCTCGGTAGCGTTGAATTTCCCGTCCTCTAGCCGACCACGCGCCTCGGCGATCTGGTCACGCACCGACTCGATGATCGGTTCCAAACGGTCACGCAACTCCATTGCGCCGAGATGCAATTGGACTTCGAGCTCGTCGGCACGAGCTTCCCACTGCTCCAGCCGGGCGCGAGCAAGTTCCTCCCGCAGCTTTTCTTGCTCCGCTTCGAGCTCCTCGATCCGCGCTTCGAGCGTGGCGATCCTGTCGTCCTGCGTCATGGTTCCTCCGGAGTCGTCGGCTCTCTTCCGGCCGATCGTCACACGCGACCGTACTAGGACCCTAGGGACCAAGGACTCCGATCCACCGGGACCCCGGACCGGGCGATCACAACCGCCGGGCCGGACGGTCAGCTCTCGCGTGCGCACGACCCGGCGAAACCCCGAAACTCGTCCGGCAGTTCCAACGTGAACCTCGCGTCGAGACGCCAGGTAAGGCAGCGGCAACACTGCCGGGTCATGACCGTGGGCACCTTGCCCACAAACGACACGCTCGCGCCTGACGACCCTGCTATCGGATCTCGATGCGACGCGGCTTCACGGACTCCGGCTTGGGCAGCCGAATCTGGAGCACACCCTCGTCGAGGCGAGCTTCGGCCTTGCCCTCATCCACCTCGCCAGGGAGTGTCACCTCATAGTGGAAGCGGCCGACGGTGCGTTCGCGGCGCCGCAGGACTCCGGTGCGTTCTTTCTCTTTTCGCTCGCCGTCCACGCTGACCCGCCGACCCGTGATCTCTACCTTGATGTCCTCACGCTTGACACCAGGGAGCTCGATCTCCACGACATAGGTGTCATCGGTTTCTTCCACGTCGGCAACAGGAACGAACGCCTCGCCGAACACGCTAGGGAGACGGCGGAACGAGTCGAGATACGACGACAGCTGGCGGTTGAGTCGGTCGAGCTCCTCAAAGGGATCCCACCGGAACAACGAAGCTCCCTCAGACGAATACTGCTCGTCAGAACGTCGGACCGGAACAGACATCGGCATCACCTCACTCACACCGGTCCCTTGGGGACCAAACAACCACACGCCTTTTTCAACGTATCTAACCGGCGATTTATGTCATCACCAGGGTCGAAAGGCCATAGACGCCGCGGCCATGAGCCAGTACGCATCGATTGTCGGCTAGCACCCCGACAGCATCGTCCAGACCGGGATACTCGACCAGCATGACGACTCGGGAACATGACGGTTCCGTGTTGCGCCTCGTCACCCGCTCCTCGACTCTGGCGCCCGGGCGAGTGGCGACTCGGCAACGCCGCGATCGGCGTCACGCCGCTCCCGGCAGGATCGGTCGGCCTGATGTTCGCAGCTTTGCTCCTCGGAGAAGGCCCCGTCGAACGGGATCTTTGCGCTGACATCACCTGGGATGGCAGGCCCCGAAATCTTGGCCATCAGCGCTGCGTAACATCGGTACCCAGCGCCGCGCAGCCTTCGGTGCGCAGGTGTGGACTCGCAGGGCCGAAGCCGCACTCCAGGCTTCGTAAC
>JANZZE010000080.1 GCA_026419545.1 Acidimicrobiales bacterium | reverse complement strand
AGATGTGTATAAGAGACAGATGCAGGTGATGCCCCGGCGGTGGAGCGAGAGGCAGCCATCGATGAAGCCGTCATGACCCTGACTGATCTGTGGTTCCATGCGGTCTATGGCCGCGCCACGCGGGACGCCTGACGGTCAACGTGAGACCTTCGCCGTCAGTCCAGGCTGGACACCACGGCGGCCACTGTGAGGATGAGGACCGCGGCCACGGCGAGGGCGACGAGTATGCCGGTGATTGCGACGAGAAGGCTCATCGCGAGCAAGCCGCGGAGCCGAATGAACCAGCGTGGGCGGGGTCTCACGCCGTCGATTACCGGGAAGGCGACGGGACCAGGAACCAGTACTCGCCGACGCGGCGAGGGACGTTGCGTGCCGGCGCGGGCCTCGGTTTGCCTCATCGCAGTCAACGGTCTCCTCAGCGATCGCGAACCGCCCGATGGACGGCGATTGGCTGAGTTCGGGAACTGCCTAGACTGCACCAACGTTGGGTCGACACGAAACTGAACCGTGTTGTGGGGAACGGGTTGTGACGCGTGGTCGAGGACGAATCAGTGTGCATTTCCCAGATGGTCGAGGCCGAGATCGGAGCCAGATCTCGGGGACAGGATGTAAATGGTAGCTCCGAGTGCCGATAGCAGTGACGCTGGAATTGACGGCGACACGATCCCGGCGGCCATGACGCCGCCGGACATCGAGGATTCAGAGCGAAGTGACGTCCTGCTGCCTGAGACGAGGCCTTGGAGGCGACGCCGGAGGTGGTTCTACGCGGGTGGTGCGGTTGCCGCTCTGCTCGTGGTTGCCATTGCTGCGGCCAGCCTCATCCCCGTCTCGTACTACACGCTGTCACCTGGGTCGGTGCGCGCTACAAAGAATTTGTTACGTGTCGAAGGGGCACCAACGTACGACGACCCTGGATCCATCTCGTTCACGACGGTCTCGTTGACGAGCGCGACCGCATTGGGAGTCCTCTGGGGATGGCTCGATCCGGCCACGGATGTCGTTGAGAAGAAGGCGGTTCTCGGCGATGAGTCACCGGAGGACAACCGGAAGCGCAACTTGGAGATGATGGATGGATCGAAACAAGTCGCCGAGTATGTCGCGCTCCGCAAACTCGGCTATGACGTTTCGATGTCGGGCACGGGCGCAGTCGTTCACACCGTTGTTCCCGGATCTGCCGCAGAAGCGGTGCTCCAACCCGGCGATGTGGTGATTGAAGCCGATGGTCAGCCGATTTCGATCGGCGACGATCTCGTCGCGGCGATCAGTAGTCATCGGCCCGGTGAGCGGATGCGGCTGCTCGTCGAACCAGGTTCTGACGGACCTCGAACGGTCGATGTCGAGTTGGGGAGTCACCCCGAGGACGAATCTTTGCCGTTCCTCGGGATAGCCGTCGGCACGCGCGATCGTCGGTTCCATCTTCCCTTCGATGTCACGATCGACTCAGGTGACGTGGGAGGGCCGTCTGCTGGTTTGGCCTTCACCTTGGCAATTATCGATGTCCTCACACCCGGGAGTCTCACGGGAGGGAAGAAAGTCGCGACGACCGGGACCATTGATGCTCGCGGCAATGTCGGCAACGTGGGCGGGGTACACCAGAAGATTGTCGCCGGTAACCGCGCTGGGGTGGAGCTCTTCCTCGTGCCGAGCGACGAGTACGAGGAGGCGACGAAGTGGGCTGCTGATGGTATGGAAGTGGTACCTGTGAACACGCTTGACGATGCACTCAGGGTCTTGGCTGAACGTGGAGGGGGAGCTGAGGTGATCGATCAGCGCGCGAGTGCGGCGGTCGAAGCCGGCCGGTGAGCGCGCCCCGGCTCGGCCGGGCGGTGATTCGATACGATCCGGATCCGTGGCCTATGACCCGCATCCGCCCGCCGTTACGGTCGAGCCCGAGCTCGTGGCCTGTGACTTCTCGGTTGTGCGGCAAGGCTTCGATCCGGTCGAGGTCCGGGCGATTCTCGCCGAACTCTCGCGTGCGCTGCGACTTGCCCACGATCGTGAGCGTGAGCAGCGGCTGTATATCGCGGATCTCGAGCGTCAGCTCGCCGATCTCAGGGAGCGACTCGCGCGTCACGAGCTGCGGCACGATCCGGGGCAGACCAGCGCGGTCGACGAGCGTGAACTCACGGCTCTACTCGGGGAGGAAACGGGCCGGATCCTCGAAGCTGCGCGGCAGGCGGCAGCGGAACTGCGGGCTCGAGCCACCGAACAAGCCGAGCGGGCCCGACGTCGTGCTGCCGAGGTGCTCGACCAGGCCCGTGCTGACGCCGAGCTGCTCATCGCTTCTGCTCGGGAGCAGGCTGAGGTTGAGGCTCAGGCGCGCCGACAGGAAGTCGACGCCGAGATCACCGAGCTCCGCCTCGCTGCTGCTGCTGAGGCCGAGGAAGCGCGAGCTGAGGCGGCATCAGTACTAGAAGCAGCGCGGGCCGAGGCAGAAGAGCTAAAGAAGCAGGTGCTCACCGAACTCCTCGGTCGACGCCGAGCCCTGCGTAGCCAGGTCGAGCAACTGAACGCAGCGCGGGAACGCCTCGCACAGGCACTCGCCGCCGTGGCTGCACTTTCCTCAGCCGCCACTGCGGAACTTGAGCTGGCACTACCCGAGGCTCGTCGAGCTGCTCGAGCAGCGCTAGCTCGTGTACTTCTTGACGATGAGGGCGATCGAGCGATCGCGGACGCGATGCGAACGCCCACATCTACTGGAGCCGCGCGGAGCCAACAGGAACGCAAACCAGACGAGCAAGTCCACCAGCCGGACGTGGCCGGTAGCGAAGGGGCCAGGTGCGAGGCAACGGTGTCGGATGAGGACGAGATCGGCGAGGCGGTCTCACCCGTACACGTGGCTCCGGCCGGTATCGATCCAGCTGAGGCGGGCGCGGAGGGCGGGGACAGCCCGAGAAGCGAACAACCGGGACTGTTCGTCAGACTCCGACAAGAGGCCCTAGGAATCGAAACAGGACGCGATCTCCCTACCTCGCCACCCGGAGGAGTCGCTGGAGTCTCGGTCGACTCAGCAGGATTGGCGCCTGAGCGCGAACTGCGAGCACTTGAGCGAGAGCTGCGCGAACGACTCGCCCGAGCGCTTGTCGACGAGCAGGAGGAGTTGGTCGCAGCACTGCAGCGTCACCGCTCTGCTGAGTTGTTCGCGGCCACGACCGAGCGCCGTGAGCGTTACCTCGATGCTGCCCGCGCCGTCCTCCCGCGGACTGCTGCATTCGGGGCCAAGGTCGGCACTGTCGGAGGCCTCGACAATACGGGCGCAGTACTTGCGAGGAAGCAACACATGGACAAAATCGACGAGGTCGATTCGGGCCTTGGCGTCGACGATGCCGCCGCAGGATCGCCCGGGTCGGTCGTTGCCCGGAATGAGCCTCTGTTGCGTGTTCCATCAGTCGTTGATCTGACCGAAGCGGTTGCCACGGCGATGGTTGAGGGTCTCGAACTGGCCGTTGACGCTGCCCTAGCCGGTGGTGGGGGGACGGGCAAGGGTCGGTTCGATCCGCTCCCCCTGTGTGATACGGCCCGTGCCGGTTATCAGCAGGTGCGGGATACCGTCGTCGGTCCCGTTGCGCGGCGCGCCGTGCGGGCCGCATATGAGCGGGGTGTGGCGGGTGACGACCAGTGCTGAGTGTGGTCGGGCGCAGCCTGCGGCGCGGTCGTCGATCGTCATTTGTGGGGCTGTCGGGCCTTCTGCCGCCTGCACTTGCCTCCAGTGAGCCCGTAGGCTGACTTTCATGCGCGCCTCCTATGACATGCCTCGTGGTCGGCCGCGCTCGCGCGCGTCGCGCGGCAGGGTGTTCATCGTCGTGGCGCTCGTCATCTTGTTCGTGTTGTTCACGTCGATGCGCGGCATTGCAACCTTCTATACCGATCGCCTCTGGTTCCAGTCACTTCCCGGGGCAGATGGGACGAGCAACCTGGGTTCGGTCTTCGACCTGATTGTGCTGACCAAGATCAAGCTCGGAGCAGTGTTTTCTGCAGTGTTCTTCGTTCTCATGTACGCGAACCTCGCGATCGCCGATCGGCTAGCCCCGGTCTTCAGGCCGGCAGGGCAGGACGACGAGTTCATCAAGCGTTACCACGACGTCATCGACCGCCGGTCTGGATTGGTGCGATTCGCCGTTTCCGCGCTGTTTGCGGTCATGGCTGGTGCGGGTGTCTCGTCGCAGTGGAATGAGTACTTGCTCTGGGCGAACGGCGGTGACTTCGGCACCAGCGATGCGACCTTTCAACGCGATATCGGCTTCTACATCTTCGAACTGCCGTTCTACAAGGTCGTCATCGATTGGTTGTTTGCCGCGCTCGTCATCGTCCTCCTCACGACCCTGGCCGCTCACTACATCAACGGTGGTATCCGGCTGCAGGCTCCCCATCAACGCATGACCCCAGGAGTCAAGGCCCATCTGTCGGTGTTGTGCGCGCTCCTTGCCGTGGTGAGGGCAGCAGGGTATTTCCTTGACCAGTTCGAGATCGTGTACTCCTCGCGGGGGATCGTCAATGGTGCCACCTATGCAGAGGTAAATCACCTGCTCCCCGCTTTGCGGCTCTTGGTGCTGATTGCGCTGACTGCAGCGTTTGTCTTCCTCATAAACATCCGTCGGCGAGGTTGGGTCTTGCCGATGGTGGTCGTGGGGCTGTGGGCATTCGTACAGGTCGTCGCCGGCGCCATCGTCCCTGCCGTGGTGCAGCGCTTCTACGTGAAGCCAACTGAGAGCACGCGTGAGCGCCCGTATATCGCCAACAACATCGCGGCGACCCGGGAGGGATTGAACATGGTCCCGGGCCGAACTGTTGAGACCAGGGCCTTCGCCTACGAGGGCGACGCAGAGGCGGCGAAGCGTGCGCTCGAGAAAAATCCCGAGACTGTGCGCAACATCCCGTTACTTGATCCCTCTCAGGTACGGGACACCTACCAGCAGCTCCAAAAGCAGCAGGACTTCTACAAGTTCAACGAACTCGACGTCGATCGCTACGACATCCGGGTTGGCGATCGGTACGAGAGCACCGCTGTCGTGCTCGGAGTGCGGGATCTCGGCGGTGTCCCGAAGCAGTCCTGGGAAAATCAGCATGTCGCCTATACCCACGGTTACGGCCTGGCACTAGCGGCGGCGCAGGGCGTGGTGGGTCAGGGTGATCCGGACTTCCTCATTCGTGACATCCCGATTCAGCATTCCGAGGTGATCCCGCCTGAAGCGCACGTCCAACAGCCGTATGTCTATTTCGGCGAGTACCCCAACTCACCCAGTTCTTACGTCATCACCGGTGCGAGAGGGCGTGAGGAGATTGGCTACATCAACAAAGATCAAGAGACCACTACCAACCGATACGACGGCACTGGTGGCGTGAAGATCGCTTCATCGTTTGACCAGGCGATGTTCAGTCTGCGGTTCAACGATACAGACTTGTTGTTCTCGAACTTCATCGGACCGGACTCGAAGATCTTGTTCAACCGTGACGTCGGTCAAAGGGTCCGCGCCGTTGCGCCGTTCATTGCGTGGGACGCGGATCCCTACCCGGTGGTGGCGAACGGCCGGATCCAATACATCGTCGACGGCTACACCTTCTCGGATCGTTATCCCAATGCCGAGCGTACGTCGGGTGATGAAGCTCGGGTCAGCAGCGGGAGCGGATTGCGCGGTCGGTCGTTCAACTACATACGTAACTCGGTGAAGGCGCTCGTCGACGCGTATGACGGCACGGTCTCCTTATACGTGTGGGACCGATCTGACCCGATCATTGCGGCATATAGACGAGCTTTCCCGAATCTGTTCCGCAGTGATGACCAGATGCACTCAGAAGTACGGAGGCACGTTCGATATCCGCTCGACCTGTTCTCGGTTCAAACGCAGATGTGGGGTGTGTATCGCATCGACGATCCTGAGAGTTGGTATCAGCGAAGTGGAGCGTGGTCTGTCGCGCAGCGAGCACCGAACGATCCCAAGGCGTCGACGACTACGACTCAACCGCAGCTTCAGGGCACGCTTCCTGGTCAGTCAATCCGAATTGCACGAGGCGATCCGATCGAGCCCTACTACACACTGCTGAACTTGCCAGACGACGAGCGGGCTCAGTTCGTACCGTTGCGGCCGTTCGTGCCGGTCAGCGACAGCAGTGGAAGCACCCAATTGTTGTCAGGCTTCATGGTGGCCAAGAGTGATGGCGCTGAGTACGGAAAGCTCATTGCCTATGAGGTCCCGCCGTTCACGATCAATGGTCCTGCTCCGACGAGTGCGCAGGTGAATGCCAATACTGAGATCTCTGAGCAGATCACGCTGCTCGGGTCGTTGAATTCGTCGGTGACTTTCGGTCACATGTTGCTTGTTCCTGTCGACCGTTCACTCCTTTGGGTCCGAGGTTTGTATGTGACCTCGACTCAACAGAAGCTTCCGGAATTGAAGCGAGTGGTCGTCGTGTTTGGGGACCAAGTTGTGATGAAACCGACGCTTGACGAAGCGTTGCGTGAGCTCTTTGGCCAGGATCTCGATATCCAGACTCTCGAGCGGGACCGGGTAACGAACGATGCGAGCAACGAGCAGTCCAGTGGTCAGTCGACGAGCACTACGAGCACCACGCCGACATCAGCGCCGGGCCCGGCGGGTTCGGCGCCGAGCACCATCCCGTCGCTTCCTCCCGGTGATGCCAGCAACATCCCCCGGCTCCTTCAGGAGGCCAACGCGGAACTAGACGAGGCCAATCGGCTCCTTCGTGAAGGAAAACTCGGCGAATACCAGCTACACGTTGAAAGGGCTCGCGAGAAGCTTCAGCTCGCGATTGCACTGCTCGCCTCGACTTCGGTGCCCACGAGTTCGACGACAGCCGTACCGCCTTCGACGTTGCCCGCCTGACCTTTGTCGAGGCGAGAGGGACGGGATTCTTTCGCTTCCGCCGCACCGGGGAGGACTAGCCAGTGAGTCGGGGCGATGCGGTGACGGCTTGTCCTACGGTTCTGACGGTCGTCGTGCTACTTGCCTGATCGCTGCTGGTTGTCGTCGTCGGTCCAGTCGTTGTGGTCGTTGTTGTTGGCTCCGGTTGACCCATGACGAACGTGTAGCCCATGTAATAGAAGTGCAGCTCGCTTGAGCTGACGTCGCACTCAGCTGCGAATGCGTAGGTGTCACCGATGATCGCGTCAGCCGGTATGGTCATCTGGACTAACCAGCTTCCACCGGAATCCGCCACCGTTTCGATTTCGTCGATTAGCCATTCGCCGTTTTCGAGAAGACGCAAGAGCTGAACGAGAACCGATCCCCCATCTTGGCCGTCAGTGCACCCGGAACCACTGACGGTAACGGTCCCGCCGGGCTGAAAATCGCCGCCGACTTGCAGCTGCGGTTGTCCGGCTTGGGCTATGGGTTGTACCCCCAAAGCTCCAAGGCAGGCGAAAGCGACTGCCAACAGCACCAGCTTTTTCCCCATGTTCAGCTCCTCGATCACCTATTTCTGCAGACCAGAGTGTCCGAAGGACGTCCTAGGTCACTGAGGCAAGTACTGAATCACAGGTTGGCCAAAGTGCTCATGAGTAACGAGTACCCATTTCCCGATCTGAACTACTCAGATACCCGCGGCACATAATTGGAGTTGTCGACCAGCCAGTCCCGTAGCTCTGCTCGGCTCCGCATACCGAGCTTGACGTAGATGCTTTGCAGGTGGTTCTCGACAGTACGGACGGATACTGAGAGTTGAGTCGCGATTTCTCTGCTTGTCTGTCCAGCCGTTGCGAGTCGAGCGACTTCCCGTTCGCGTTTGCTCAGTGATGCCAACCGTGCGTTGAGAAGTGCAGGAGTCGCGGCATGGATTCCGCGCTCGTACCAACTCCGGAGAATGGCTGTCGCTTCCCGACGCGCCGTCTGTGACCGATTGTTCTCACAGGCCGCCACTGCTTGGGCTGCAGCTTCCGCTGCCCACAAGAGGGCGCCGTGTGCACCGAAGTTGTTCGATGCCGCTAACAGTGGTTCCGGATCGTTGTCTACAACGCCGCGCGCCTGGAGGACACGGGCTGTACTCCAGGGACTGTCGACGAATGCTTCGATGAATTCGAGCCTCGGTAGCGCGCCCTTTGCCTCACCCAAGCGAACCAGGTCGTGGAGGGCACTCGATTCGAGGGCGTACAACCCGGCCTCACGTGCGATGTCACAGGCGCGGCCTAGGAGCTCGCGTGCTTCGAGCACCCTGCCGCGGAGGGCGGCATACCAGGCCAACGCCCGGAAGACGTCGGGTTCGAGAAACCTCACCGCGCCAGTTGCGAGCAGGTCGAGCTCTTTACTCGTTGCTTCACTTGCGGTGCTATCGCCAGCAAGGGCGCACGCGAACAGCTTGCCGGCCACAGCCCACCGGCGCGGGACCTGGTTGTCGGTGTCGCGAAAGACCGCAGCAGCCTCGTCCGCGGAACGCCGGGCAACAGTGAGGTCACCGCGGGCGAGAGCGATCCTCATTCGGGCGAGGTTGAGCCACCCGTGGTGAACCGAGCGTCTGGCAGCGCGGTCATACCACTCGCTGATCAACATGTTGGCTTCTTCCAGTTCCCCCGCGTGCTCCAGAGCGAGAGCGATGGTGAGGACGTGGATCTCGGGTTCGAGACCAGCGCGAGGTGGCGACTGAGCCAATGTGAGGTCTAGTCCGCGCCGCGCGATTGTGACTGCGCGAGTGCAAGCGCCAGTCACTGCGAGCGCTGTGCCAAGGACTTGGCACGCAAGCTCGTCGTCGAGCTCATCGCAGACGCCTGGCCAACAGAGCGTCTCGAGCGCGAGCTTGGGTTGTCCGGCATAAAGCAGGATCCCGCCGAGGGCGGCTGCGCCTGCGAGTTCGTGACCAGCGCGGCAGAGCGCTTCCCGAAGTAACGTCGCCAGCTCAATCGCGCCGTCGGCGTCGCCGAGATTCCAGAGGCGGATCGTGGCAAGCTCGAGCGCAGCACGGGCATAGTCCTCTGGATCGAGGTTCGGGTTGGCCAGTACCTGCTCGAGGATCCTCGCCGCGCCAGGCCGGTCGCCGCGTGCCGCAATCAATGCAGCGAGGAGGCTGCCCGCAGCGGCATGACCACTTTCCCAGGCCGCAGTAGCTAGTTCCGCAGCGACGTGGAGTTCTTCGCGCGTGCTTGTCTGGATGGCTGCTGCGATCAAGTCATCGCCAGCCGGTCGTTGCCCGGCTAACAACTGCCAGTGAATTCTCTGAGCGAAGGGAGCGTCGGGTAGTCGCTCGAGAAGTGACTGAGCTGTTGTGGCGATTCCGAAATAGCCCAGCTCGTCGAGTACGACTTGGTGAACGGCACCGAAAGTCGGCTCGACGATGTGCTGAGCACTGTCGTGGCGGACGGCGAGCAATCCGGACTGTTCCGCCTCTGCGAGCACGGACGAACCGAACGCGCGCAAGGCGCTGTCGACCGGGAGATGCCGAGCGACGCAAATAGCTGTTACGGCATCTTTGGCGTCGTCACTGAGTGCCGCGCGTCGGCACTCGATGCGGTGAACGACCGACAGTGGTGCAGAGAGTGGCTCGCGGAGCCGAGCGAGCCCGCCCTCGATGGTGAGTGCTCGATTCGCGACGGCATGGTCGATCGTTGGTACGAGGATCCCGAGGCGGCCGCCGGAGAATGCTTCGAGCCAGAGAGCGGTTGGTCGATCGGGGTATGCCCCGGCAATGACGACGACGATCTCGGCGATCCGGTCAGGGTCGAGCGATTCGAGCTGGATCTCCGACACCCTTGCGGAAGAGGTGAGTCGTGCAACCGAAGCGCTCCGGGGCGACGTGGTGCCGAAAACTGCCACCAGCTGACGAGCCAGCAGCAGGGTCCTCATGCGAGACGCCGACTCGGGGTCGACCAGATCCACGTCATCGAGCACAAGGACCGTCCCTGAGGTCGCTCCGCTGACTTCAGGGCTTTGTGCAATCGTGCCACCGTTGCTGAGATGAGCGTCGACGAAGGCGGCGAGCAGTGTCGATACGCCGGATCCTGGGCCGCCGGTGACGAGTACGCTGTAGCCGTCCCGGACGGACCTGATGATTGTGCGAAGCTGGGCATCGAGGCCGATCGGTGCCCTGGGCATGCCCGGTAGTACAGCATGCTCGGGTCAGCATCACCGCTTGATCGATGGCAAAGCGCGATGATGCCGGTGCGATCGCCCCTGATCGTGTTAACTCGGCTACGCTCGGTGCTATGTCGGTGCGAGCCTGTGACGTGTGGCGTCATGAGGAGGCTTGTGAACGCCGGCAACGGGTTGTGATCGCGGTGGTGAGCCTTGCCGGGCTCATCAGCGTGCTTGCAGCGGGTGGTCAGGTGGTTTCTCCGGTTGGTGCCGCGATTGCGAACCATGAGCCCTCTCGGTCTGGATCGTTTGTCGCCTTGACGTACAACGTCGCTGGTCTACCCGAGCCCTTCTCGGGCTCCGAACCCGACATCAACACGCCATTGATTAGCCCGAAATTGAATGGGTATGACGTGGTGCTGGTCCAAGAAGACTGGATCGATCCGGTCCCGCCCATCCCCGGCGTCAACTTCCACCACGACGATCTGATCTCGGCCGTCACCCATCCGTACCTTTCTGAACCAGCGCCACCGCCCCTCGGGAGCGACCCCAGACGCCCGACTGCGATCGTCGCCGACGGCCTCAACTATCTCTCACGCTTGCCGTTCGGTGTCGTGTATCGGCAGATGTGGCCGGGTTGCTTCGGCGGTGCCGATACATCTGATGGCGGTGCGGCCGACTGCCTGTCGCAAAAGGGCTTTAGCGTCACACGATTGCAGGTGGCGGACGGTGTCGAAATCGACTTGTACAACTTGCATGGCGAGGCGGGTAGCACTCCCGAGGATGTGCATTGGAGCGCACAGGACTATTTGGTCCTGGCCGAGTTCATCAATACCTATTCGGTTGGCCAGGCCATCATCCTGGGGGGTGACACGAATCTGTCGACGTCGTCGGAACCGGATGCAACGGTGTGGGCGACCTTCCTGGCTTCGACTGGTCTCAGGGACGTTTGTAGCGTGGTGGACTGCGGCGCCGACGAGCACGTGATCGACAAGTTTGCGTTCCGGTCTGGTTCAGTGGTCGGCGTCAACCCGTTGACCCATCGGTTCGAGCGGGACGTGTTTGTCCGCAGTGATGGGCAACCGCTATCGGATCACGACGCGTTGGCGGTCAGGTTCGAATGGACCGCGCCGGGTGTGGGTGATATGCCGCCGAACACAGCGGTGCCCTTCCCGACGACGACGCTGCCGAGTGGATCCACGACTAGTTCGGTCTTGCCGCTCGCTGGGCCCGTCGCCGCGACCCCCAGGTTCACTGGGTAGAGAACGACGTGCCGGGATCTACAGGCCCGTTCCATTCGGCCGAATTGCTCAGGAAGGTGGGTCAGGTCCCCGAGTAGTCCACGGTCGCGGTCGTTGCATGGCGTCCTGCACTGCGACCTGAACGCAGATCAGGACGGCGGTCCGATGCCCCCTTGGTATCGCTACGTCAGCTGGGTGACGACATGATCGATGCACGCAGTCAGTGCTTCGACGTCGCTTGGTTCGATCGCCGGGAACAAGGCGATGCGGAGCTGATTGCGGCCAAGCTTACGGTAGGGCTCGGTGTCGACGATCCCGTTTCTCCGCAGTATCGCCGCGACTTGTAGAGCATCAATCGTTTCGTCGAAGTCGATCGTGGCCACAACATGGCTGCGGTCAGCGGGGTTGGCGACGAAGGGCGACGTGTAGTCGTTCTTCTCCGCCCATCCGTAGATGATCTCGGCAGATCGGTCACAGCGGGACGCCGCCCATTCGAGACCGCCGTGCTCGTTGATCCACTCGACCTGCTGCACCGCGAGGAAGATCGTGGCGAGCGCCGGCGTGTTATAGGTCTGGTCCTTCCGGCTGTTGTCCAAGGCGATCGCGAGATTCAATGAGTCGGGGACCCAGCGGCCTGAGGCTGCAATCGACTCGATTCGCTCAACCGCTGCGGGAGAAACCGCTGCAAGCCATAGACCGCCATCCGACGCAAGGCATTTCTGGGGCGCGAAGTAGTAGACATCGGTCTCGGCTGGGTCGAACCGGAGCCCCCCTGCGGCCGACGTTGCATCTACCGCGACGAGGGCTCCATCGGGTGCCGGTGGCCGCGTGAGCGGCATCATCACGCCGGTGGAGGTCTCGTTGTGTGTGAAGGCGTAGACATCGACGCGTTCGTCGGTCACGGGCTCGGGTCGTGTGCCGGGTTCAGCCCTGACGACCAGGGGCTCTGCGAGGTGTGGTGCAGCTTCGGCGCAGGCGGCGAACTTCGACGAGAACTCCCCGAAGCTCAGGTGTTCGCTGCGCTTGTGGATCAGGCCGAAGGTCAGCGCATCCCAGAACACGGTCGTGCCGCCGTTCCCGAGCATCACCTCATACCCGTCAGGTAGGGCGAACAGTTCAGCCAATCCATTACGGAGGCGGGCAACCATGAATTTCACGGTTGCCTGGCGGTGACTGGTGCCCAGGTAGTGCTGGGCATGTTTGACGAGAGACGCCAACGCTTGGTGGCGTACCTTGGATGGACCGCAACCGAATCGTCCGTCTGACGGAAGCAACTGTCGCGGAATGGTGATGTCGGGTACGTCGCTCACCTCGTCAGTGTCGCGGTCTCATGGCGTCCCGGCGAAATCGGATGCCACCTGCTGCTCGGTGAGGGTGGTGGTCGGGTTTGTGGGTGTGTCAGGGACAGGTCAGAGATCCGATGCTGCTGCCATCGATTGATCGGACTTGTACGCTGCCCCGCCGTGACGCCTGCGAATGTGCCCTATGGATCGTGGCCGTCGCCGATCTCCCCGGAACTGGTCACCGTCGCCGCGGTGTCGATCGGGGAGCTGGCTGCCGGTGGCGGTGACTTGTGGTGGTCTGAACTACGTCCGGAAGAGGGAGGACGGACTCAGATCGTTCGCTGTGACCTTGCCGGCTCCCGGCGCGACGTGCTGCCGGAGGGTTTTGCTGCGCGCACTCGAGTGCACGAATACGGCGGGGGAGCATGGTGGCTCGATGGCGACGTTCTGTTCTTCTGCAACTGGGATGACCTGCGCGTCTACCCACTCGACTCCGACGCTGACCCGGTCGCACTCACTCCAGAGCCAGTGGTCCGCCACGGCGACCGATACGCAGACGGCGGTCTCACCCCAGATGGTCACTGGGTCATCGCCGTCAACGAGCACCACGAGGGTGCCTCCGAAGGCGCGCACGATGAACCGGTCAACCGGCTCGTCGCCTTTGACGCCAAACGTCCGGGCGAGACGGTGGTTGTGGCCGAGGGCTCGGACTTCTATGCCAACCCGCGGGTCAGTCCTGACGGGAGCTGGCTCGCGTGGCTCGAGTGGCAGCACCCGGACATGCCTTGGGACAGCACGGAGTTGTTCGTTGCACCGCTGGTGGTCGACTCTCATGGGATCCGGGTGGACCATTCGGCCCGTCGACGCCTTGCCGGACCGGGCGAATGGTTGTTCCAACCGGAGTGGGGGCCTGATGGGAGCCTGTGGTTCGCCAGCGACCGTACGGGAT
>JANZZE010000079.1 GCA_026419545.1 Acidimicrobiales bacterium | reverse complement strand
GGATGTCATGTTGGATCGCTCGCGCCGCGTTGATCACCACGTCCGGGCATGGTGTACCGGGCTCGGCAGGCGCGTCCCATTCGCACGAGAACACTGCTGCGAGGTCATCGGGTTGGGCCAGTGAGTAATTGATGGGCACCGCGACATACCCCCGCCCAGCGAGTTCCGTCGCCCAGCGCTCCATCCTGGGACCGGTGATGTCCCCGCTTGCACTGTCCTTGGCCCCAAGGACGAAGCCTCCACTGTGAGCGATCAACACGACTGGCCGACCCCCAGCGGGCGGTGCGGGCTCGTCGGGCCGGTACACATCACCACAGCGGAGGCACTGCACGACTACGGCCGGCCCGAGGGGGTTGACGAGGTTGACGTTGGTCGCGGTCAGACGCGGATAACCGCCAGGTGGCGCCGGCGCAGTGAAGGAGATGTCATAGTGACGGCCACCGAACACCCCGCCCGGTCCCCCGGTCACCACGACATCGCCACCAGGGGTGCCATCGAAATCAAGCGAGGGGAGGGCGTGCAGCGCGGCCTGCACGCTCGCAGCCGGCGCCGTGGCTGGTATTGGTGAGGTTGTCGATCCACCCGCACTCAAGGTGTATGAGCCGGCCCAGGCCTTGACGGTCAGCCTCTGTTGTTTGTTCAGTGGGATGCTCGGGTCGTAGGAGAACTCGGTCACCGGCGCGAGGTCACCACTGAAGATGGGGTCCAGGTAACGGGTGCCGGACGCGCCCGCAGGACGCGATTGAATCGTCACGACAACCAGCATGACCAGAAGCGCAAGGACGGCGGGCCAGCATCTGTCCCGCCCGATTCCCCGCCGATCGCTGCATGCTTGCGATAGGCCGAGCTGGGTGATGCCGCCCCGGCCACCATGTAGTGCCGACATATTCCCCCTGTGCACCGCCGCGCCGCGGCGACTCCGCTCGTCTTGAGTCGCGTAGGGGGTGATCGGTCGATTGGCGCCGGAACTTTACTGAGAATCTGAGTGGCCGGTTGTTGGTACTGAGTAGTGGCTTAGGGCTGTTCGATGTCAGCTGGGACCGGTGGTGGCCGGCGTTGGTGCGCAGTGCTTCTCCTGATAGTCGAGGAGGTAGCCGATTGCGGCTCCTAGATCTTTGCGCTCATCCTCCGTCAACCCGAGGAGAAAGTCAGGCCCCGACAAGCCCGACTGCGCATAACGCCGAAGCGTGTCCCGGACGATGACGAGTTGAGGTTGGAGCTCCTCAGGGGCGATATCGGTCAGATATTCGAAATCGGCAACCGTCTGGTTGAGGCCTGGTCCTACCAAGGGCAAGCCGCTGAGGTTTCCGCCGGAGATTCCATGGGCGGCTGCATAGTCACACAGCTGCTGTATCCGAGTATCTGGTTTTGCGATTGCTGTCACTGCCGGCTCGACGCCTGCCGACCACGCGAGCACCATTGCAACGAGGACTGACGCCACGACACCACCTCCGGCCAGGAGTGTGCGTTGTTCGGCTCGCATCGCTTTCCGAGGGGGCCGATAAGATGCAAGCCGCTCAACTGGACCGACAGGAGGCTGTCGCTCCCGTCGCCGTAGGAGCGCGTCGACCCCGACACCCGCCCCGACGGTGAGTGCGACGTCGGCGGGCAGGCGGTAACGGGCCAGGCCATAGCTGATAGCAGCGACGATGGTCACGGCGATCGCAGGTGCGATAAGCGGACTGATCGGAATGCGACGGCGCCAAAGTGTGACCACCCCGTACCCCGCGAAAGGCAGGAGCATCCAGTAGACGAGGAGTCCGGCCCGTGAATCAGCCAGGCCCCGCCCTTCGACGTAGGCGTTGAGCTCCGCGTTTTGGAGGGGTGCGTAGACATCCCAGATGCGTCCGATCCGTGCAGCAACCACGATCGGTAAGCGGCCGATGTTGGCAGAGATGTAGTCGAGTGCACGCTCGCGGTACACCGAGTCCAATTCGGACTCGTCTGCTGTCTGAACCCAGCCGAGGGAAAGCTGGCCAGCCAGGACTGCGGCGTCGTCGAAGCACGCAAAGTCGAGGAACCCGAGACGGTCGCCGAACCAAGCTTCGTCGCAGCTTCCGTTCTTCAGGACGGAACCTATGCCGGTCGCGCCGAAGGCGGACCTGTCCATCGTGACCGAAATGAAGACGTTCCAGGGCAGGGCGACGGCCGCCGCGGTGATCCACGTGACCGCGAGGAGCTTCATCCGTCGTTGGCGCGATGCGCGCCAGATGCTCCAGGTCAGGGGCACCGCCATGAAGACCAACAACTGGTAGGCCTCTGTACGTAGGTGTGCGGCGATCGCGATCGCTGCGCCCATCAACGCTGCGTTCCCCGGGGATGGTCGGCGCCAGAACCGATAGGCAGCCGCGAGAATCAGCGCGATGAAAAGTCCCAGGAACGACTCATTGAGCATCCGCCAATCACTGATGATCAGCATTGGGTACGCCGCGGCGGCTGACGCGGCGAGGATGCCAGCCCGTCGTCCTGCGAGCTGCTGGGCAACATGCCCGATGACGACGATGGCAACCGAACCGCCGACTGATGCTGCGACTCGGAACCAGGTCGGTGTGCCGAGCCCTAGGAGATGGAGTGCGGCCCAGATCAACGTTTGGAGCGGTGGCTTGCCCGCAGCGGGCCGGTACTCGCCTGTGTAGAACCAAAGATAGGGATGTGCAAACCCGTGTCCCTCGGCTACCAGCTTCCCCTGGATCAGGACGCCGAGCGCATCGCCATTGACTGGAAAGCAGTCGCTCTGCGGTTGGGCCGCCAGTTTCTCCGCCGACTGCCGGGCGGTTGCGGGAGTCCAGTCGTCTATGTCGAAGGGGCAGGTCGGATGGACGGCGAGCACAACGGTCAAGCGGATAGCTAGCCCGACTGCCGCAATGGCAAGAAGCGGCCAACTGGTTCTCAGCCACGCTCGGCCAGGTTGTCGTCTCATGGGAGTCAAGCGACGCCGAGACGACGAGACCTGATCGACGCCAGCCGTTGGACCCGTGCTCACAGTCTCCATGCGAATGCGGCCCGCCCTCCTCTGGCCCTCGTGCCGGCAGGCCAGCGTAGCTGCGACTCACCCGGCTCTTGGGGTCGAACTCAGCTTGGTATCGAGTCTGCTGGGACGTTCTTCGAGTGGTGAACTCGAAGGGTGTTGGGGTGGTCGACCTCAGCTTGGTATCGAGTCTGCTGGGACCCGTACGCGAAGGACGTGGAGACACTGATCGGTCAGCTCTTCCACCAGCTCGAGGTCGTTGGCGGGTGAGGTCGTTGTGAAGCGACCGAAGAGCAGCTCATGATCGAGGGTGGCTGAGACGAGCTCGAACATCATGTCAGAAGCTCGTGCTGGATTGGCGCAGGCCATCTCGTCAGTGCGAGTCAGCACGAAACGCTTCTGTTCTTCTGCACACAGCTGCATGGTTTCCATGCGCCTCCGGCGGAAGCGTTCATCGGTCGCCGAGGCTTGAAGTGCAGCGCGAAACAGCGACCCGGAGCGTCGGTACGCTTGCACGTTCAAGCGGACCGACTCGGCGACGAAATCCGCGAGCGGCACTCCCTCCCACCGCACCGGGTCGCAGAACGCCCGCACCACATCGCCAATTCGTTGATGGAGACGGTCGACCAAGACGTGGAGCACTGCGTACTTGTCGTCGAACCGAGCGTAGAACGATCCGACGGTGCGCTCGGCCTTGTTGACGATGTCAGCAACGGTGATGTCTTCGAAGCCTCGCTCTTCGAGGAGCTGCCTAGTTGCCTCGACGAATCGTTCGAGGGTGGCCTGGCTCCGTGCTTGGCGCGGGGCCCGTACCCACCCTTTGTCATCGGTCATGTCGTCTCCCCTGAGTCCGCTGAGGTGCGCAGACCCCTCCCCCATTGCGCACAGGGTAACGGAACCTGCGGATTTGCAACAGGTCTTCATTCGGTCCCTTACCTGCGGCGCCTCGAGTACGGGGACGTAACGGAACCATCCGAATCGTGACAGGTCCTCATCGGTGCTGCGCCTTCGTACGGGGTGCTTTTCGCGACTCGTCGGTTGACCCAGGCTCATTCGAGCCTCAGAGTGCTGCGGTTCCGAGATACGAGGATTCGAGGAGATGGCGGTTGCGGGCGAGTTCCGCTGCGGGACCTGTGAACTCGAGGACGCCGTGGTTGAGGACGTAGGCGCGATCGGCGACCTCCAAGGCCAGGTGCACGTGTTGTTCGACGAGGAGCACCCCAGCTCTGGTTTCCTCAGCGATGCGCCGGAGCACCGGGAGCAGGCGCTCGACGATGACCGGTGCAAGACCGAGGCTCATCTCGTCGACGAGAAGCAACTGGGGTCGGCTCGCGAGGGCCCGACCGAGTGCCAGCATCTGCTGCTCACCTCCCGAGAGCAATCCGGCCTTCCGGTCCAGGAGCCGTTCGAGCTGTGGGAAAAAGGCCATGACCAGGTCCAAGTCAGCGCTCGCGCGGTGCTTTCCCAGCTCGAGGTTCTCTCGGGCGGTCAGGTCTAGGAACAGGGAGCGATGTTCGGGGACGTGAGCAACACCACGGCGCGCTACCAAATGCGGTCGCCTTGGCGAGGGTGATGCGCCAAGGACAGTGATTGAGCCCGAAATCACCGGTAGGAGGCCTGAGACCGTGGCGAGCGTGGTGGTCTTACCCGCGCCGTTGGGACCGAGGAGCGCGACCACCTCGCCGCGTTCCACGTGAAGATCGAGGCCTCGCACGACGGGAATCCCTTCGTAGCCCGCGTGCAGGCTTTCGATGCTCAACACGCGCTGTGCTGCCGTGTCTATTCCTTCGAAGGCCATCAGGAGTAACCACTTCGTTTTGCGTACTCGCCGAGGTACGCCTCGATCACCCGGGTATCGTTGCGGATCTCACTTGGGGGACCTGAGGCGATGAGGCGGCCGAAGTCCAAGACGAGCAGCCGACTACATACGCCGAGCACCAAGCCCATGTCGTGGTCCACCAGCAGCAGGGTGACACCTTCGCGCACGACTTCCCTGAGGTGCCGACCGAGTTCCATGCTCTCGTTACTGTCGAGTCCAGCTGCTGGTTCATCGAGCAAGATCATCGACGGTGAGGCGGCAAGTGCACGAGCTACTGCGGCCAACTTGCGTTGCCCGAGTGAGAGCTCCGAGGGCCGCTTGTCCGCGAGTTGACCTATACCCAAGAGTTCGAGAGCACGCTCGACGCCTTCATGTTCATGTCGCCTGATCGGCCGCACCACATCCAAGGCCAAAGTGCCGAACCCTGAACGGTCCACAGCGACCGAACAGTTCTCTCGGATGGTGAGATCCTCGAAGAGTTCTAGTGATTGCCAGGTACGGGTCAGCCCGATCGCCGCCCGTTTATGCGGGCTGAAGTGCGTGATGTCGGTCCCGGCGAAGTGGACCCGACCTCGGTGGGCGACGAATCCCGTGATCGCGTCGATGGTCGTCGTCTTTCCAGCTCCGTTCGGTCCGATCAGACCGACGAATTCGCCGGGTGCCACCGTGAAGGATACGCCATCGATTGCCCGAACTCCCCCGAAGTCGACGGTCAGATCGTTTACGTCGAGGAGGTGTGGCCCCACCGGCGAGAGGTTAACACTGTTCAAAGCTCTGGTCAGCTCGGCGAAACGCCGGTGAGCAGCGTGGCCAAACCCCACACCGCCGCGATCAGGCCGAGCCCGATCATGAGAAGGCTTCGAGCCAGCGGCGGACGCTGCACCGTTTGTATCGCGTTGTCTGGCCGTCTGGGCGGTCGGACCAGAGCCAGCAGGTTGCCCACCGCGAGCGCTGCACCGAAGGCCAGAACGAGCCACGCGAGTAGGTCTTCGCCGAGAAACACGCTGCCAGCATGGCGGACACGCCGAAGGAATGGAAAGACGCCAACTGACGAAATTGGCTGGCTGACATAGCCCGGTGTACCTCGGCACCCGACAGTGCGAAGGAATGGAAAGACGCCAGCTGACGAAATTGGCTGGAAGGGGCGGGCGGGAGCCACGAAGGCGCCAGCACCCCGAAAAGAAGCGCTGGTGGCGATGCGTTTGGAGGGAGTTGCGACCCCCGCCCCATTAGCCCCGATTTCCGGTCGGTGGGGGCGATAACCACCGACAGTGTCGTGATCGGCGCCGTCCGCAGCAGTCTTGAATTATTTTGCTGCACAGCAATTCTAAATTCTCGTTGTGCGTTCACGCTGGCGGGAGCCAATAACCCTGTCGCAGAAGCGCTCGCATCACCTTGATCGCGCCTGGCGTGGGTTGGCCATCGGGACCAAGCCAGCGTGGGTCATTGACCCCGAAGGAGCGGGTCGTGAACATTCGTCGGATCGCTTCGCTCGATTCCGGGTCGAGTTCATCGGATGGGGCAACTCGCGCGAGCCGGTCGAACAACTCGCCATCGGAGATATCGCGAAGCGGAGTGGGCGACTCTTCCCTGGCCGTCGTCGGTGGGACGGCCAACCCGCCTTCTGTCAGGACCTGTGGGTCGTCGCCCGAGTCGAACACGGCAACGTCTGTGGCGGCCTCGAGGTCGAAATCGGACTGTGTGACCTCCGACCGCAGTGAGACTGCCTCCATCCGTTCAACCATGCCGCTCTCGAAATGCCGCTCAACCCCTCGCAATGCCCCGGTCGCCTCGTCGAAGCAGAACCGTGCCAGCAGTCCGTACGGTGGGTCCGGGTAGATCGCGATCTGTTGAAGTCGGAAGCAGTGCTTTCCGTCAGGACGTACGGCATACAGCGGGCGTGCCGGGTCGAAATAGGACCGCAAGTTGGTGAGCTCCCGTTCGAGCCGCTCATCAAATGGCGTGGCCTCCGGCCCGTCGGCACCACACACCATTTGTCCCCGGGGGCTTTGTGAGCAGGAGATCGTCCGACCGTTGAGGACTCCTGTTATCCCGCCGAACTGCTTGATCAGATGGTCGGGTGGTCGTTGGACCTCGAAGCGGGGTGCGCGCAGTGTGTCGCCGCCCGGCTTGGTCCGACTGAACTCGCCTTCGAGTACGAAGGTGGCTCGCCGGGCTCGTTCCCAGGCCAGGAGGAATTCGGCGCTAGCGTCTCGCTGATGCTCACGGTCCGGCAAACGGAGGTGACCGGTAGCGACGAGCGCTGCGGTGATCAATGTCCCGGAGATGAGTCCAGCGATCGCGCCGATCATCGAAGTTCGCCGGATCCCCACATCATCAACGCTAACGCTCTGTCGTTCGCTCGGGCGTTTCGGGGACTTGGCGTCCTTCGCGATCCAGCGCAGGCACCGTTGGCCTCCGGCGGTATCGTCCAGCTATCAGAAAGGGGGGCGATTCATGGGATTTCACCATGTTGCGTTGGCGGCACGTGATCTCGAGGCGACCCATCGCTTCTACACCGAGGCAATGGGGTTCTCCCTGGTAAAAGTGGTCGTAGCCCCGACCCCCAGTGCAAAAGGCTGGGCCAAACACCTCTTTTATGACACAGGTGGGAACGGCCTAATCGCTTTCTGGGATCTTCACGATCCGACCCTTCCTGAGTTCGACCCGGCGATTTCCACCGGTCTCGGTCTACCGGAGTGGGTGAACCACATCGCCTTTGACAGCACAGTTGAAGAACTCGATTCCCGGAGAGAGCGATGGCTCGATCTCGGCATCGACGTGGTCGAAATCGACCACGGTTTCTGCCGTTCGATCTACGCCGTTGATCCCAACGGGGTACTGGTGGAGTGGTGTGCCGACACTCGTCCGCTCAACGACGAAGATCGTCGCGCCGCTGAAGCGCTTGTATTCGATCGTGATCCGCCGCTCGAGTCACCGCCGGTACCGGTGTTCCATCGTGGTCGGGCTCCCTCTGGGCACCCACTTTGAGCTGACGGCCATGGACCGGGGTTCTATGCGGCCTCTACTCGGCTATTGGCCCGATCCCGACGACGACCCAGGGGTCGCTCTGGGTCGCGAACCGGTTGCCCTCGTAACACCCGACCGTGCTGTGGTGCGTGGGATTCTCTGGACTCCTCCTGTGCCCCAGCGCTCGACCACCACTGTGGTGTTGACACATCCTCGCGGCGATTTCAGCGTGCATTACATCTGCCCGCTACTTGCCGCTGCCGGCTATCGGGTCTTCGGCTTCGCTACCCGTTATGTCAACAACGACACCGATTGCCTCCACGAGAAATGCGTGGTGGACGTCGAGACGGCCGTCGCCGAGATGCGTCGCCGCGGCGCCGAGGCCATCGTTCTGCTCGGCAATAGCGGAGGCGGATCGCTCATGGCGCTCAGTGAAGCAACTGCGTTTCGCGAGGGACGGCGTCTCGGTGATGCCTTCGTTGCGTTGGCTGCACATCCTGGCGAAGGTGTTTTCATGCTGCAGGTCATCGATCCGTCGGTGACAGACGAGTCCGACCCCTTCTCGGTTGATCCGACACTTGACATGTATGACCCTGCGAACGGTTGGCGCCCGTGGCCGGAGCCTTCCTCGTACGATCCGGAGTGGCTCGCTCGCTACCGGGCGGCTCAGCGTGCACGGGTGGAGCGCATCGACCAGTTGGCCCGCGCTGCACTCGAGGAACGAGAACGGGCCAAGGAGCAATGCCGAGCGGTCCACCGCGGCTCGGCCGAATGGAACCGCCTGCGGCGCCGAGCGGTTCATGCCCGCTATCTCACCGTCTACAGGACTCTCGCCGATCCGGCCTATCTCGATCCATCGATCGATCCCGACAACCGTGAGCTCGGGACGGTGTTTGCTTTTCCCGACCCGCTCGATGCCAACTACGGATACGGGGGTCTGGCGCGCACGATGACCGCACGTGGCTGGCTCTCAACGTGGTCGGGCTTGTCTTCTGCTGCGACCATGGCCGCCACGATGCCGGATGTCCGTCTTCCTACCTTGATCATTCACCCGACCGGTGACACCGAGGTGCGCCTTCGCCAGGCCCGAGAGATCCGGGACACAGCAGGTTCCGCGGATGTCACCTATCACGAGCTGGTCGGTGCACCGCACTATCTGCAGGGTCACCGTCGCGCAGCCGGGGAACTCATCGTCGACTGGTTGCGTGCCCGGGGTCTGTGATCCATGGGGTACGGATCATGGTTTGGCGGGTGCGCAAGGACGCTGTCATCTCCGGTGAGATCCGCGTGGATGCGGATCATAGTGATCGGTGCAGCACTTCCGCGGATGAGTAAAGCTGGTGCTGGTGGGTCCCGCGGCCGGCGCGCACGGCGCGTTTGAGGGGGGATGGACGATGTGGAGTAGGGCGAGAATTGCTCTTGGGGCGCTCGCCCTGGTGTCGATCCCGCTTGGTCTCATTTTCCTGTTCCTGGCTTTTCTGCATCGGAATCCTCCGCCGCCGCGACCAGCGCTAGACGCTGCACGTCCGGCGGTGGAACTGCAGGAAACGCCGCCTGAGGCGCTTCATGCCACGGCGCTCGAAGGACAGTGGATTATCGAACGCGGAGAGGAATTCTTCGTGGGTTACCGAATCGACGAGCGTTTACTCGAGGTGCTCGCACCGACGACTGCAGTCGGGCGTACTGACGCAGTGGATGGGGGCTTCGTCGTGCGTAACGGTTCAGTGATTGCTGCAGGCGTTGAAGCTGATCTTGCAGCTTTGCGAAGTGATGATCCGAAGCGAGATGAAGCGCTACGGACGCGTGGTCTGGAAACCGATCGCTATCCGACTGCTCGGTTCCTGCTCACTCGAGCGGTGCCGCTGAGCGATCAAGTGCGACTCGAAGAGCCGTTCCAAATCGGGCTCCAAGGTGATCTGGAACTCCACGGCACCCGGCGCCCGATCTCGGTGGTCGTTGACGCCGTGGTACAGCGCGTGGATGGGCGGCTTGTCGTTGACGTTGCCGGCTCGATCTCGATCGAGCTGCGTGACTTCGGCATCGATCCCCCAGATGTCGCCGGGATGCTCCAGGTTGCTGACCATGGCGAGGTCGAGCTGCGCCTCCGTTTCCGATCTGGTGGGTCGGCTGGGGCGAGATCCAGGTGAAGTGCGTCCCTACACTCGCGTCGATGGCGTCGAGGGCTGCGAGATCAAGTGATGGGCCGCGCCTGATCGGCCTTGGACAGTGGGTGTCCCGTTATTGGGACGCGTTGCGCTGGAACGTTCCCTATTGGCCGGTGATGGTCTACAACGTCGTTCTCTGGCTGCTCCTGCCGGGTCGAAAGCTGTACGAGCCTGAGGATGTTCCGGGCTGTGAGGTGTTGGCTGATAACTGGCAGGTCATACGGGAAGAACTTGACGACCTCTTGCGATCTCAGCAGCCGATACCCGCCTTCCAGGAGGTCGACCCTGGGCAGCGCCGGCTCACAGACGACGATGGTTGGAAGTCGTTCCTCTTCAGGCTTTATGGTGCCGACGTCAACACCAACCGTGAGCGATGCCCGAAAACTGCGCACGTGCTGGATGAGGTCCCGGGCCTGTACACGGCGTTCTTCTCGATCCTCGAGCCGTACAAGCGCATCCCGATCCACTCGGGACCGCTCAAGGGCTTGATCCGGTATCACCTGCCTCTCATCGTCCCCGACGGTGGCGAGTGTTGGATCGAAATCGGTGGGGAGGTGCACCACTGGAGGGAAGGCGAGCCACTCATCTTCGACGACACCTACCTGCACCGTGTGCGAAATGACACCGATCAGCATCGTGTCGTGTTCTTCATCGACATCGAGCGACCTATGCCTTGGCCATGGCTGCAGCGCTTGAACCGTTGGGTCCTCGGTCGGATGACACGGTCCCGCCGGATCCAGAACGCTGTGGCCAACGCGGCCCGGGCGGCGGAGGGTTGAGGCGGAGGGTTGAGGTGAGCAGGCGCCTGGCGTTGGTTGTCGCGATTGGGGCGGTGGTGACCATTCTCCTCACCACTCTGTCTTCGCGGACGAGCGTTGAGACGGCTGGAACCCTACTGCCGCTCGTCGTGGCCGCGGCTGGTGTACTTGCGACCGTGATCGCTTCGGTCTCGGTGGTGGCCCTCGCTCGGTCGAGGCGAACTGTGGCCGAGGTATCGGAAAAGATGACCGACCGGCTCGCAGAACGGGAACATCGCCTCGAACAATCCAACCGTGAGCTTGAACGATTTGCCACGATCGCAGCACATGACCTCCAGGAACCGCTGCGCACCATTCTCACCTTCACGGACTTGATCGAGAGGCGATACGGTCAGACCCTAAACACGGAAGCACGCGACTATCTTCTGCGAGTCGCCGGCGCCGCGGCCAGGATGCGGGCGCTCATCGAGGACCTCCTCACCTACGCGCGGATCGGCCAAGCTGAGCGCCGGTTCGAGCCGGTTGATCTGCGACAGTCACTCAATGAAGCGGTGGCCAATCTTGAACCGCTCATTCTTGAGACGGGAGCGACCATTCACGCAGGAGAGCTCCCGGTCGTGATGGGCAATCAGCAGGGGTTGACTCAGCTGTTCACGAACCTGCTCTCGAACGCTATGAAATATCGGCTCGCCGACGCGCCAAGGGTTGAAATCACTGCCGAGCGCCAGGGAAAGGAGTGGGTCATCGCGGTTGCTGACAACGGCAAAGGAATCGATCCGGCCTACCATGAGCGAATCTTTGAACTCTTTCGCCGACTCGAACCCCGGGGGGGTGCTTCCGGAACAGGTCTCGGGCTTGCCATTTGTGCTCGGGTTGTCGACGTGCACAGTGGCCGTATCTGGGTCCGTTCTGCCGTCGGTAAGGGAGCAACGTTCTTTTTCACCCTTCCCGCCCGCGAGCCGAACGCCGAGTGACCACCCAAGCGAACATCCCGCCGCTGCGTCCTGACGGGCCTCCGCTTGTGCTTGCCGTAGACGCGCAGGGCCAAGCGGTTGACGCCTGCGACGCGTTGGTTGAACTGATCGGCCCGGAACAAGGCGCGGTGCTGGGTGTGGGTTGGCGCGAGCGGGTTGCTCGTTGGTGCCAGTCGCGGGTTGACGAGCTGTTACAGTTGAGATTTGAGGTTGCTCCGGCTCGGGTGCTGCTCGTTGGGAAGCGAACCGACGGGCTCCCATTCGTAATGGGCCTGAGTCCGACGCGACTCGGCAGAGAGCCGACGAGTCGCCTCTTGGTCGGGTCACGGCTCGGAGGCCCGGTGCACTGGCGTGCCGGTGGACCGACCACCGGACCGTCGGGCGGTCGGGGCGAGCCCCATGTGCGCGGTATCGACAGTGTTCTCTCTCATGACGTTCGGGGCGCCCTCCGTGGCGCGACCGGATTCACGACGGTCGTGAGCCGTGCCTTCGCCGATGCTCGTGCTGCCGAGCTTTCGCCGGCCTTGGCAAAGGTCGAGGAGCACCTCGGCATTGCGCTCGGTGCGCTTGCCTCGGCTGACAATTTGGTCGACGAAGTCGTCCGTTTCCTACGAGCTGCGGATGAGCCATTGGTGGTCGGCCGTGTGAACATAGGGGAGCTCGTTGAAGGCGCGATCGATTCCGCCGACCATCGGTGTGCTCAAGGCCTCGGGCGGATACATCTGGATCCGGATGCGGCATCGCTGGCGGTTCTCGGCGATGTGAGCAAGTTGACTGCGATCGTGACCGAACTGTTGGTCAATAGTTCCAAGTTCGGCGGCAAGGACGTCTCAATCATGGTCACGGCACACGCGAACGACGATGGGTGGACAGAGCTCGTTGTTTCCGACGATGGTCCAGGCCTGGACCACGACTTGCTCGAGGACGCCTTCGCACCTGGGCGGCTGCTCCAGCCCCGAGGTCGGTATCCAGGAGTCGGGATGGGCTTGGCGTTGTGCCGGCTCTTGGCAACTCGGCACGCTGGTCGATGTGAGTTCGACGCAGCAATGACCGCTCCGGGTCGGGGTACCACGGTGAAGCTCGTGCTGCCAAGCGCCGACGATCAGCCCGCTAGGGTTGGATCGTGAGCGGGATGCAATCGGTCGAACCCAGTTCGATCCTGCTCGTCGAAGACAACCCTGACGACGTCGAACTCACTCGTATTGCGATGCTTGACGCGGGGATCGAAGCTGACTTGTCAGTCGTATACGACGGCAGGGAAGCGTTGCGGTTCCTGCGCCAGGAGGCGCCCTGGGAACACGTCGAGCGGCCGGATTTGATCCTGCTCGACCTGAATCTCCCGCAACTCGACGGCCGCCAGCTGCTCAAGATGATCAAGGACGACCCCGAACTCAGGTCGATCCCGGTCATCGTCCTCACGACGTCGGTCGATGACCATGACGTCAGCGAGTCGTATCGATCTGGCGCCAACAGCTTCATCTCGAAACCGGCTGATTTCGACCTGTTTGTCACTACGTTGCGGTCGTTGCAAGAGTTCTGGTTCGCCACCGCAGTCCTGCCACCCCGTCATCGCAACTGACCCCGCTCATCCTCGCAGCCGCGTGCACAGTTGCGGTTGCTCGTGCCGTGGCATTCCAACGCTCGTTGCCACGGGTGTGCCCAGCGTGTTCGCGGAGCCATGTCTGCGTGTTGCTCGTGCCGTCGCATGCGCACGCTCGCTGCCACGGTGCTTGGTGGTCAGCCGCCACGTTGTCGTAGCAGCATCATCTGATTCGCTACTGCCACCAATCGGCCGCCTGACCACAGGTCGCATTCGCTCAAGGCGTAGCCGCTCCCCAGCCATCGTGCCCTGAAGTCGGCGAGAACCCAGTCGTCGTGGACGGGTTCCAAGAAATGAATCGTCAGCTCCAGGCTCACGAGTTGACGCAGCGGCTCGCCTGGGCCGAAACGAACCCAAACTGATGGCCCGGGCAAGTCCGCCATTGGCAACAAAGCCAGCGGATCGTAAGAGCCGTCGGGTCGCTCGGGGCGATGATGGTAACGACCCCATCGCGAGTAGATGAGGGGAAGGCCGGGATGCCAGTCGTCCGCCCATGGGAATGTGCCTCGCGCTCGGCGAAAGTCGAGATGGTCGAACAACGGCGGTCGGGTCAACGGGCTCGCGTCGTCATCGCCGGTTCCGTCTTTGGGGCAGTCCTGGGGCTGTCTCTTATACACATCTGACGCTGCCGACGA
>JANZZE010000078.1 GCA_026419545.1 Acidimicrobiales bacterium | reverse complement strand
GGGGATGCTCGCCCGAACTGATGCACCAGACGACGGAATGTGGCAAGGCCGCTTCCTCTATCAGTGGGCCTCCCGTATCGGCGGCGGCACCGACCAGGTCCAGCGGAACGTGATCGGCGAGCGCGGGCTCGGCTTGCCCGCTGAGCCGCGGATCGACAAGGAACGGCCGTTCTGTGAGATTCCTCGTAACTAATCGGTGCTTGCCAAGATGCTGGGATGAACGTCCGTTTCGGAGTGCACACAGGCCTTCAGCACACCTCGATCCCTGAGCTCCAGCAGCTCTGGCGGCGCATCGAGGAACTCGGTTTCGAGTGGATCTCAATCTGGGACCATTTCTACGCGGCTGATGCCAGCGGTGATCCGCACTGCCTCGAGGCAACCGTGGCACATGCCGCGCTTGCATCGGCCACCTCCAAGGTCCGCTGCGGTTCGCTCGTGTACTCGGCGTCTTACAGGCACCCTGCGGTGATCGCAAACGCGATGGCGACACTCGATCAACTGTCAGGCGGTCGGACCGTGTTGGGACTCGGTGCGGGCTGGCTCCAGGTCGAGTATGACGCGTACGGGTTCCCGTTTGGCACCCCAGCTGAACGCCTCCGTCGGCTCGAGGAATCGATCCAATGCATCCGAGGACTGTTGACCGACGAGACCACCACCTTCGACGGTCAGTACTTCCAGTTGCGTGATGCCCGCTGTGAGCCAAAGCCCCTACAACGCCACCTCCCAATTTGGGTCGGCGGTGGCGGCGAGAAAGTCACCTTGCGGATCGTGGCCCGTCATGCTGAGGGGTGGAACGTGCCGTTCATCGGTCCTGAGGCATGGGCGGCGAAGAACCGGGTGCTCGACGAGCACTGCGAGCGGGTAGGGCGCGATCCCGCGGAGATCGTCCGGACGGTAAACGTTGGGCTTGCCTTTGACGAGTCCGAGCTCCATGACCAGTTCGGTCCGATCGCAGAGTTCGTGCGCCCAGGGGTCCTCATGGGTAGCCCGCAGGAGATGGTTGACAGGATTGGTGCCTACACCGAGGCGGGAGCGTCGTGGGTGATCGTCGCAGTCCGCGCACCGTTCCGCGTCGAGGCACTCGAGCGATTCGCTGCAGAGGTCATCGGGGTCATGGGGGATCGAGCGACGGAGCAGGGCTCGGCGTGAGAACACGCAGATCTCCGAGCAGGATCTGTCGTGTCTCATCCGGGCAGGGCATGGCTGAGACCGTGTCGCCCTAGCCGGTCCCACGCGAAAGTCGAACGGTTGTGAGTGCAATGCTCCAGCGTTGGCGACTCGATCTGTCGGCCGTCCTGTTGTATTTCGCTCTCGGCGCCATGTTCTCGGCCGTGCCGAGATATGTGCACGAGGACCTTGGAGGCACACGGGCGCTATCGGGGTTCTCCGTATCGGTGTTCTTCCTCGCAGCCGTCCTCACACGGCCGATCGCTGGTCGCATGGTCGATCGCTATGGGGGTCGCCCCTGCATCCTGGGCGGTTCCTTACTCGTCGCATTGGGCATGGTTGCGATGACCGCGGCGACGGCGATTCCTGCCGTGTTGGCCTTGCGATTTACCCAAGGCGTCGCCGGATCGGCGTTCTATGTCGCGGCGGTCACGGCTTCGACAGACATCGCGGGGCCAGCTCGACGGGCGTCGGCGGTCTCACAGCTGTCGTTCGCGATCTACCTTGGTTTCGCCCTTGGTCCGGCTGTGGGTGAACGACTTGCCGACATCGGATTCAAGGCCGCGTGGCTGGCGCTCGGGGCAGTGGCTGCCATTGCCAGCGCAGTCGCGGTGAGCGTTCCCGAGACCCGTCCCGTTTCGGGCCGTGAGAGGACACTTCGCTCGACTGGTTACCGATTTGGGTTCCTGCACCCTGTTGCAGTACTGCCAGGCCTCACGCTTCTCGCGCTCGGGGTCGGTTACGTCTCGGTGACCTCGCAGTCAGCGCTGTATGCCCGCGCGGTCGGGATCGGCAGCTCAAGCTCATTGTTCGGTGCCTATGCCATCACCATCCTCGTTGTCCGCCTCGTAGCTGGACGTCTGGCTGACCGGATCGGTCCGGTCAATGTCATGTTCCCCGGGATGGCTGCACTGGTGTCGGGATGCTCGGTCTGGTCGCTGGTGCAGTCGCCGGTTTCGGCCTATGCCGGCGCAGTGCTCATAGGTGCTGGTTGGGCGCTGGTGTTCCCCGCGCTCACGGCCTGGCTCGCGGCACGAGTTTCTGATGCTGAACGTGGCGCGGCAATCGGATCGCTGGTTGCGTTCATGGACGCAGGCCAAGGAATGGGCGGCTATGCGGTCGGCGCGATCGCGGATCGCTTTGGTTTCGGATGGGCGTTCGCTTTACCGGCGGCGCTTGCCCTTTGTGGGACCGTAGTGCTGATGCTCGCCGTGCGCCGGTACCGGGACGAATACCGTGCAGGCGCATTCGCGGCGGCTGACACCGCGCCGTAGGAGTCGTTGCTTGGTCAGTGCAAGACCTGGACGATCCCGACCGAGGCGCCAACGGCGGTGAACAACGCGGTCACGATGAACACCGTTTGTTGGCGTAGCCGGTCCATGAGCTGCGCGTTGACCGCGGTGATCTCTGACCGCAGGTCGGCGATGCGGCTGTCGAGATGTACTTTGGTGACGTACTCGGTGCGGAGTTCGTTGCGGAGTGCGCTGATTTCGGTGTGGAACTCGTTGCGTAGATCGGTGCGGAGTGCGCCGATCTCGGTGTGGAGCTCGGTACGGAGTGCGCCGATCTCGGTGTGGAGCTCGGTACGGAGCGCATTGAGTTCGGCGCGGAGGAATTCCTTGGTGACGAGTTCGTCGTTTTCGGCTGCTGGGAACTCGCTCATGAGCGCGTTTGTATCCTCATCGCCGAGAATCGGGGTGAGTTTGCCGTAGATCGACGAGCGGGTGCGGGCATCGAGAGCCATGGGTTCTCCATCTCCTCCGGAGATGCACGTGTGGGTTGCGTTCGTACGGGGAAGAAGATGGGGAACTCCGCCCATCGTAGGCTGCGGCTCGTGGTGATGTCCATCGACACGCGGGTCCGCTGTGCACTGACCGGTTGCGGCACTTGGAGGTGATGCGCAGAGACACCTGGATCCGCCGTGACAAGGTCAGCGTTCTTCACTCATGTCTGAGTTCTGTGCGGAGGTGCTCCGACGCTTCTGGTGGGGCAAGCGCCACCGATTCGAGCATGACCTCGTGGAGTTGGCCCTGGAAGGGGAACGGCGGTTGGTACAGATCACAGACCGGGAAGCCCGAGTCGCGCCCGATTAGTAGTCCGGCACCACCAATCTGCCAGCGGAATGGGAGGTCTCGTGGCAGTGCCGCAATGGCGACCGCTTGACTGTTGATCGAGAGTGACAGCGGCCCGCCACCACCACCATGCCGTTGGTAGACGAGCCGGAGTTCGTGGTCACCGACAGGGAGTGGCTGATCGGTGCTCAACACGGTTGGGTTGCCGAATAGATTGATCGCCGCGCTGACCCGGCCGTCGAGCACGAAGAGGGCAAAGCCGTTGTTCCAGTCACCGAGCGCACAGATGACCCCGTCTCGTTCGGTTTCGGTTCTGATACTCACTCGCGCTCGCAGGACGAATCCGGCGCCGAGGGCCGGCAGAAGATCTTCGGCGACCCCGCCGCCTCCGGGCCGGTACACGCAGCGCCAGCTCGGTGGATGGGGATTTGGCTCCAGTGCGCCGATCCGACCGAGCAGGCTGTCGTCGATCGGCAGCACGTTATTGCGGCCCGCTTCGCTCCACCACAGATCGCGAAGACGCGCCACGATCTCGGGGTGTTGAGCTGACACATCGGTACTTTCGGAGAAGTCACGATCCAGGTGGAAGAGCGCCCAATGGTCAGCCTCAAAGTTGCGGCTTCCTTCGAGCCGTTCGGTTTCGACCGAAAGTTGCTGGCCGACGTGGTTGGTCGTGGCTTTCCAACCGTCGTGGTAGATGGCCCGGCTGCCGAGCATTTCGAAGTACTGGGTCGATCGGGGTGAAGGGGCCGAGGCATCGGCGAAGGTGGGCAGGAGACTTGCTCCGTCGACCGGCTGCTGGGTGATGCCGTCCACAACGGCGGGGATCCCGATTCCGACCGCGTCAAGGATCGTCGGCATGAGATCGATGACATGACAGAACTGGGTGCGGATCGCACCAGCATCGGTGATGTTTGCGGGCCAGCGGACGATGAGGGGCGTTCGGACACCACCGAGCCATGTGTAGCGTTTCCACAGCCGGAGCGGCGTGTTCCCGGCCCATGCCCACCCCCACGGGTAATGATTGTAGGAACGGAAGCCGCCGAGGTCGTCGATGTGGGCGAGCGTGTCGGCGAGGTCGTCGAGCAGGTCATGCGTGAAGCGGTGCTCATTGAGCGACCCGTACGGTCCGCCCTCGGCACTGGCGCCGTTGTCGGAGATCAGCAGTACCAACGTGTTGTCCAGTTGGTCGATCGCCCGGAGGAAGTCGACGAGCCTGCCGATCTGGTGATCGGTGTGGCTGAGGAATCCGGCGAACACCTCCATCATCCGGGCGAACAATCGTCGTTCAGCATCGGTGAGCGAGTCCCAGGCCGCGACCCACGGTGGGCGTTCGGGCAGGTTGGTGCCGCCTGGAACGATCCCGAGTTCTAGCTGTCGGGTGAAAACCGCTCTTCGCCAGTCGTCCCAGCCTCGATCGAATCGTCCGCGATAGCGATCGATCCACTCGCGTGGAGCGTGGTGCGGCGCGTGCATCGCGCCGGGGCAGAAGTACAGGAAGAACGGCTTGTCCGGCGTGGCCTGCTTTTGGTCGAGGACGAACCTGATCGCTCGGTCAACGAGGTCCTCGGTCAGGTGGTACCCATCCTCGGGTCGTGCTGGCGGCTCGACGAACCCGTTGTCGCTCACAAGATGTGGTGTCCACTGGTTCGTGTCGCCGGCGAGAAAGCCGTAGTAGCGCTCGAAGCCGAGGCCGAGTGGCCACAGCTCGAACGGCCCTGACGCAGATTGCTCCCAGCGCGGCGCCAGATGCCACTTCCCCACCGCGAAGGTGTTGTACCCCTGATCCTTGAGGACGCGGGGCAGGGTGGCGGCAGACTTCGGGATCCGGCCGGTGTAGCCCGGAAATCCGAGGGGGATGTCGGTCAGGAAACCCATGCCGACGGCGTGATGGTTACGCCCGGTGAGCAGGGCGGCTCGGGTGGGCGAGCAAAGTGCTGTGACGTGGAACCGGTTGTAGCGCAAGCCTTCGGCCGCGAGATTGTCGATGGCGGGCGTGTCGATGTCGGAGCCGAAGCATCCGAGCTGACCGAACCCGAGGTCGTCGAGCACGATGACGACCACGTTCGGCGCACCAGGAGGGGGCGACGGTAATGGCGTGAACGAAGGCGTTGACTCCACAACCGTGCGACCGATTCGAGGGGACGTCGACTTGGACGCAGTTTCGGTGGAGTTGGGCATGTCGTCCTCCGGCGAATTGGGATCGGTGGCCGTGACGTCAGATCACTTGTTGCGAGACGCGGACCTGTTTTGTTGTGATCTGGGAGTCTCGGCGCTCACACGGCAAAGCCATAGGCGGCTTCGACGTTGGCCCGCAAGTAGCGGAGGAACGGGTCAGGGGTCAGGCGTGTACCGGTTGCTTGCAGGATCAGTTCCTCGACCGAGTAGCGGCTGGCCTTTGTGTGGATCGTGTGGCGTAGCCATGCCAGTAGTGCATCGAACTCGCCGGCTGAGAGCAGTCCGCTGAGGTCGGTGAGTTCCCGTTCGGCCGCTTCGAACAGCTGGGCGGCGAGGAGGTTGCCGAGCGTATAGGTGGGGAAATACCCGAATGCCCCCATCGCCCAATGAATGTCTTGGAGGACCCCCTCGTCGACACCAGATGGTCTGATGCCGAGGAGATCCTCGTAGGAGGCCGCCCATGCGTCCGGTAGGTCCATCACGGCAAGGTCCCCGGAGAACAGCTGCCGTTCGAGTTCGTAGCGAACGACGATGTGCAGGTTGTAGGTAGTCTCGTCCGCTTCGACGCGGATGAGCGACGGCGTGACGGTGTGCAATGCCGGCCACAGGTCGTCGAGACCGAACGAGGTGTGATCAGGGAAGTATCGACGGAACCGAGGTAGGGCCCATTCCCAGAACGCACGGCTCCGGCCGACTTGGTTCTCCCAAAGGCGGGACTGGGACTCGTGGACGCCGAGCGAGATGGCCTTGCCGATTGGCGTCCCATCCCAATCAACCGGTAGGCCCTGCTCGTAGAGGGCATGGCCGGTTTCGTGCATGACGCCGAAAAGCCCGGGGCGGAAGTCGTCGTCATGCCAGCGCCACGTGATCCGTACGTCGTTTGGGCCGAAACCAGTGGTGAAAGGATGCGCTGATTCGTCCAGGCGCCCAGCGCCGAAGTCGTAGCCCATCGCCGTGGCGACCTCGACGGCAAACGCTCGCTGCGCGTCTGGGGGGAACGAGCCCCGGCAGACCGATTCGTCGATCGTGCGACCGCTGTCGGCTACTGCGAGCACAAGTGGGGAGAGCTCAGTGGCGAGTGCTTGCAACAACGGTGTCAACGTGGCTTGGCGTGCGCCGGGCTCGTAATCGTCCAACAGGGCGTCATAGCGCTGCTCGGCGATGCCGGCATCGACGTAGGCGTCAGCTCGCTCGCTGGTCAGCACGACCATGCGCTCGAGGTCAGCTGCGAATAATGGGAACTCGTTGGCTGCGCGTGCTTGCTGCCAGGAGGTCAGGGCCTTGCTCTGATGTTCGGCCAGGGCTCGGGCCAACTCCCCTGGTACCGCGGTTGCCCGGGTGACAGCGCGTCGAGCTTCACGGACCTGAGCGTCGAGATCACTGCCGGGTTCAGCTTCGCGCGCCACCTCGTCGATCACGTCGGCCAGGGCGGGATCGCACAACCGCTCATGCGCAAGCCCAGCAAGGACCGCGAGATGACGGCCGCGCGCGGGCTGGCCTTTCGGTGGCATGTGGGTTTCCTGGTCCCAGGCCAGGACGGCAGCAGCGGCGTTGATCGCACTGATGTCGGCCCAACGGCGGAAGAATTCGTCGGTGGTCGTAGTCACGGTCGGTTGATGTGGGGACGTCGGGATTGCTGGCAACCGGCCACGCTATCTAGGTTCTGGCCACCCCGCTGAACGGTTGACCTCAGGAGGAGACGAAGCGATGGCCACCAATGCAGAGCAGGCGTTCGAGTTGTTCAAAGCTGCCGTCGGCCAGCCTGAGGGCGTAGGTGAGTGGTTCGAGATCACCCAAGAGCAGGTGAACCAATTTGCCGATGTGACCCACGATCACCAGTTCATCCATGTTGATCCAGAAGCGGCGAAGAACACCCCGTTTGGTGGCACGATCGCCCACGGCTTCCTGACCCTGAGCATGCTGACCAAGCTGTGCAGCTCGATCCCCACCGATCCGGAGCGGTTCAAGGGCGTCGTCATGGGTGTTAACTACGGGTTCGACAGGGTGCGGTTTGTGAGCCCGGTGCCGGTGGGGAGCCGGATCCGTGCTTCCAGTGTGTTGAGTGCTGCTGAGCTCAAGGATCAGAACACGATCCAGACCACCCGAACGGTCACCGTGGAGGTAGAAGGAAAGGATCGTCCAGCGTGTGTTGCAGAGTGGCTGACGCGGATCATGTATGCCTGAACCGCTAGCTCGGATCGCCTGAGCGAACAGGACGATCACGCCGGGTTGCGTCCACGCAGGCCGACAAACCGATTCGTGTGCGAACACCGATGCCGCTGCGTCGGCTGGTCCCGTCGGGACGGCGCTGCGCAACGAAGTGCGCCTGTGTGTGCGGTCACGTCGCGGCAGGGTCGTTCACGAGCGCTTCGAAGAAGGCACGGTCGGAAAGCAACGACAGCTCGCGAAGGTACATCTGGCCGTAGCGTTCGAAGTACAACAGCTGCTTCGCGAGCAGCATCATGTTCCGGTCAAAGCGCGTCGGGTCCATACCTGGCAGGTCAGGCGTTGCGCCTCCCGCACCCGCGAGAGACGATCCCGGTCCCCCAACGCTGGTCAACTCTTCGGGCCCCAGCAACAGGGTTGACAAACGCACTTCCCCGAATGGTTTCGTGAACAATGGCTCGAGGACGGACCGGATGAGTCCGGGGAGCTGTTCGTCGGTCACGCCGAGCCGATGGCGAATGAGCGGGCCGATCTGTTCGATGATGCGGTCGGTGACGATGCCCCACGCCGCCTCGTCGCCGAGCGCAGCTCGGATGATCGCCCGGAAGTGCTCCAGGTTGTCGTGGTCAAGCCGACCGACGATGCCCCAGTCGAGCACGCCGATCCGTCCGTCCCGGAGCAGCATCAGGTTCCCGGCGTGGACGTCACCGTGGAAGATCCCGTAGCGCAACGACGTGAGGAAGAACGCTTTGACGATGTCGGTAACCAGCGGTATCGGGTCCACGCCGAAGGTCTCGATGGTCCCGAGGTCGTCGATGGGTGCGCCGTCGAGCCATTCCATCACAAGCACTCGCCGGCTCGTCAGGTCCTCATGGACGCGGGGTATGGCGATGGTGGGGAGATCGACCTCATCGAGGAGCTGATTGAAATGAGTCATGATCCGCGCTTCGTTGCGCAGGTCCATCTCTTCACAGAGCTGGTTGCGGAGTCCGTCGAGCATCGGCGGGATCATCTGCGCCTGCGCGCCGGCGATTCGTGACGCGATCCGGGGGATCAGCCAGCGCATCAGTTGAAGGTCGGCGGCCACCTTGCGCTCGATACCGGGCCGGAGCACCTTCACGGCAACTGGGTCGCCGTTGGGCAGTACCGCTCGGTGGACGACGGCCATCGAGGCTTTGCCGACCGGCTCGGGATCGAATTCAGCGAATACCGCGTGCAAGGAGCGACCCATCGCTCGTTCGATCTCGTGGCGCACTCGTTCGAACCGTACGGGCCGCCCGTCGTCGAGAAGAGACCGGAACTCGGTTGACACCTCGGTGCCGAACACCGACGGCGCCGAGGCCACCAGCTGACCGAGTTTCACGTACGTCGCGCCGAGGTCGGAGAACGCCTTTCGTAATGGACGTGCGACGTCGGCTGGTTCGAAGGTTTTGCCTCGGGCCCGTTGAATAGCGAGTGGCGCGAGCCTGCGGCGTGCAACCGCAAGGGTCTGGGTCGTACGCCGCCGGAGATGCGCTGCGCTGGGTGGCCGGAGCGGGAACGGCGTCGGTACCGGTGGCTCGAGAGGGAGGCCGATTGGGTGCGCGGGGAGAGTCTCCATGGGTGCTAGCAAAGGTACCGGAAGTCGTGTGTGGTGTCGGTTGACCAATGGTTGCTGTTCAGGGGTCCAGCTCGGTCGGTTTGGTGCAGTTGCGGCGCTCGACCACCAGTGGGGGCGCTCGCCGGCGGGGTCGGGTGCGCCGACTGGCTTACTCGAGCCGGGTACCCTGATCATCAGGCGGAAGCTTCGACCAGGGGGTGGTCAGCGCGCGATGGACGGGTACGTGCACCCCGACTTCTCTGGTGTGGCAGCGGTGTTCCGGCACCAGCTCCGGCGCACCTCGGGTGGCGCTGCGGTCGCGGTGTACCACCGAGGCGAGCTCGTGGTCGACCTATGGGGCGGGTATCGCAACGACGAAGGTGATCCGTGGGAGCGGGACACGGTGGCGATGTGCTTTTCGACCACCAAGGGCCTCACTTCGACCGCACTGCACCTGCTCGCCGATCGGGGTCTCGTCGGCTACGACGATCCCGTCGCGAACCACTGGCCGGAATTCGCAGCAAACGGCAAGGACCAGGTCACGGTCCGGCATCTGCTCACGCACTCGGCTGGGCTACACCGCATCCGTTCGATCATCGACCGGGCCGATCGAATGCTCGACTGGGAGTACATGGTGGACGCGCTCGCCCGGGCAGCACCGGCCTATCGGCCTGGTACGGCCAACGGCTATCACGCGTTGACGTATGGTTGGCTCGTTGGCGAGGTGGTGCGCCGGGTTTCTGGACTTCCGCTCGACGAATTCCTACGGCGAGAGATTGCAGCACCACTGGAACTCGATGGCCTGTATCTCGGTTGTCCGCCCGAGCAACGGCACCGCGTAGCTCCGCTCGCACCGTTCGGCCACGTGATGATCGGGCCGCGTCCGCTGCGCGCACTTCAGCGCCGGATGGGTGCTGAGTTCGGCAAATTCTTGTCGTTCGTCCATGCGCCCGTGAACACCCGGCGCATGGTGAACGCGCTCGCGCCTCGTGGCATTGAGGACGTGTTGTGGGCCAGCGAGGTGATGGACGCACCGATCCCCGCTGCCAACGGCTTCTTCACTGCGCGGTCGCTTGCCGGCATGTACGCCATGATTGCCGGACAGGGTCAGATCGGAGGAGTCCGGCTGCTGTCGCCAGAAACCACCGAACGGATGGGACGTGTCCAAACCTGGCGGCGAGATCTGGTCTTGGTGGTACCGATGCGGTGGCGGCTCGGATATCACATGGTGATGACGACCCGGGGCGTGATCGATTCGGCGTTCGGTCATTTCGGCTTCGGCGGTTCTGGTGGGTGGGCTGATCCCGCCCGTGACCTCGCTGTGGCCATGGTGTGTAATCGTGGGACCGGGACCCCGATTGGCGACCTGCGTCTCTTGCAGCTGGGGACCGCCGTGATGGAGGCAGTACGGGCCCGGAAACGCACGATGGTCGCAGTGCCCTGAACGACTCCCCGAGAGCCCCTCGGCGTAGGTACCTCCGGCGTCGTCGGCCCGGGCAGCCGGGCTCCGGGTTGCAGGCATCGCTGACACGATGTTGTCCGAGTGCGCCAGAAGGCCTCGTCTACCGCAAAGCCCCGGATGGCTCGCTTCAGCTTCTCGGTGCGCTCCTTTTGACCGCCCCTGGAGTGCCAGCGACGCCAGGTGGCCCCATTTTCCGGTGGCACACCCGTGACGAGTCGTGCAGGAACGTTTACGTCGATCCTGATCCCTGCACCGATATGCCCCGGATGCTGCGCATCTGGGGACGGATGAGTCCAAGGTCTTCGACCCCTGGACCCAGCCCTTCCGCGACGCGCTCAAACCCCGTTGAGGCCCGATGGTCGTGCTACCGGCTCGGCGGCACGGCGACTCGACTTGCATCAGTCGATTGCAGAAACCAAACGGGAACCCCGCCATTGACTGACCGGAAAGCGACGTCGAGGTTCAGGCCAGTCGCCTGCCCCAGAGCTCGGTTGGCGACTAGCAGGCCGACGCTCCAGCCTGGGAAGCGGTCGTGGGCAACCCGACCGATTGCCCGGTAGAGGCGCCGGAGGTCGGTGCCGCCGCTGAGACGGCGCCCATAGGGCGGGTTGCTGGCGAACAGTCCCGGGGAGCTGCCAGTGGGTGGTGACAGTTCCGAGACCTGCGACTGGCGGACCTCCAGGTCGGTGCTCACTCCGGCGCGTGCTGCGTTCGTGATCGTCGCGTCGAGCGCGTCCATGTCACGGTCAGCGGCCACGATCGGGATGCCAGCCTTGGCGCGGGCGGCCAGCCGCGCCTCTTCGCGGACGCTGGCCCAGGTGCCCGGCTCGAAGCTCGGCCACCTGGTAAAAGCGAACTCCCGGTTCGCTCCAGGCGCCAGGTTGCGGGCAAGCAGGGCCGCTTCTATCGGCAGGGTGCCAGAGCCGCAGAACGGATCGACCAATGGCCGAGTCCCGTCCCAACCTGCTGCGGCGAGAATCGCGGCGGCGAGTGTCTCACGCATGGGTGCCTTGGCTCCGTCGAGACGCCAACCCCGCTGGTGCAGCGGGGCACCGGAGGAGTCGATGCTGATCGTGACCCGGTCGTGATCGATCCTGACCACCACGAGCAGCCCGCGGTTGCGGATGGCCTCGCTGGCCCGCAGCGGCTGTTTCCCGAGCAGCTGTGCGAGTCGTTCGGCAACCGCGCCGGTGTGATATAGAGCGGATTTGCGGGCGGTGACCCGGAACCCGACGGGATCGGCGCCGCCGACATAGTCGGGCCAATTCAGTTCTTCGGCTTGCCGTTCGAGGCTGGCGAAGGTCCGGGCTGTGAAGGCTCCGAGGCGGACGAGGATTCGACCACTCACTCGGGACCAGAGGTTTGCTGCGTACAGTTGTCGGGTCGTGGCCCGGAACGTGACACCACCTCGGTCGATGCGGCCGGTTGCGATTCCGAGTGCAGCAAGTTCGGAAGCGACGAATCGCTCCAGCCCGGGCGCGCAGATCGCATAACTGCGGAGGTTGCCTCGGGAGCGTGTCATCACAGTGCCTGACCCTAGAGCCCAACATCGCCAGGTCGGCCACCACTAACCTCACTCGCACCTGCCGCCGTTCTGCAACGCCCGAACCTCCATCTGATCGGGGCGCTCAGAACGTGGCCAGCAGTGTGTACCGATTCGACGAAGGAGCCGGTTGTGCCTGAACGTGGTCCTGAAGAGGTGGTCAACGAGTTCATTGCCCGTGTCGTCGCCAAACAGCTTGACCAGGCGTGCGAACTCGTGACCGACGACTGTGAATACGACAACGTCCCCATGGGCAAGAACTTCGGTCCGGAGGGCATCAAAGCCTTCCTGCAGCCGATGGTTGACGGGGTGGACGAGGTGCAGTTCGTCATCCACCGACAGGCAGCAAGCGGGTCGGTGGTGATGAACGAAAGGACTGATCGTTTCCGTGTTGGCGACAATTGGTTGGATCTCCCAGTTGCCGGCGTGTTCGAGGTGGGTGAGGACGGTCGCATCCGGTTGTGGCGCGACTACTTCGATCTGACCACGATGAATGATCAATTGGCTTTACTGGGTTCCTGACCGGGTTGCCCACGTGCGCAGGTTCGGACCGGGCCCCAGTCACTTCTGATCCGACCCCTCAGATCGACCGGGTGTGAGCTTCGATCGTGGTGGCGACGAGAACCTTTACGCCCACAGCGATCGCGCGTTCGTCGACGTCGAAGTGGCCGGGGTGCAGATCGGGGGCGGGGCCCGGTGGAATCAGGGGTGTGGGTGCCGAGCCGGGCGTAGCTCGACCCCGACCGTCGGGTGCTCGTTCTTTGCGAACTCGATGTGCACTGTGTCTCCAGCTGGCACGGAGCGGCCCGTCGTCGCTCCAAGGCCCGAGTGTGGCGGACCGTAACGCTACGCGTGAGGTGCCGTTGCCGTCGCCGTGTCGGGTCGGCTGGAGCGCGGCCGAACGTGGAACTCGCCACCCGAAAGGCGGATTCGCTGTTTCCGTCGCTGTGTAGGGTCGGCCTGGTCAACCGGTGACGGACCGCCGGTTGGGGCGGAGAACGGTTGTAGGTGCTTATTGAGATGACTCCGATTGCCCGCCGCTAAGGTGGCGGGCTCCATTGTGGGTGGGGGTTGGGTGCAGCTGACCGTAGAGATGACTCCGACGGTCTTGACTCGCAGGCCACAATGACGCAGTGCACACCGCGGCACCCACGATCGCTCAAGCGATGAGGACTGAAGCGACTCCGACCGAGCCGGGAGCGACGCGGCTCACCTATGTTGCCGGCCTCGATGGATTACGCGCGATCGCGGTCACGGTTGTGTTGCTCTACCACGCTGGCCTCTCGGGCACGGTGTTCGGCCTTGACCTCACTTTCCCAGGCGGTTTCCTCGGCGTTGAGGTCTTCTTCGTCATCAGTGGCTATCTGATCACGTCGCTGCTACTTGCCGAATGGCGCAACACCTCGAGCGTGAACCTGGGGAATTTCTGGTTGCGGCGGGCTCGCCGATTGTTACCCGCGCTGTTCCTCCTCCTCGGCACGGTGATGGCTGTGTCACTCATGGTGCCATCGCTTCGCGCCGACGTCGTCGGGCTTCGCGGCGACATCCTGTCCAACATCTTCTATGTCACAAACTGGAACTTCATCCTGGCCGAGAAGAGCTATTTCGAGGCGATCGGACGACCACCCCTGGTTCGCCATCTCTGGTCGCTGGCGGTCGAGGAACAGTTCTACCTGGTGTGGCCTGTCTTGTTCGGGCTCGGGATGCGAAAGCTCGGCAAAGGCCGGTTGCTGGTCTGTCTGCTCGGTGGCGCCGCGCTCTCCTCGACGCTGATGTACGTCCTCTACAACCCGGAACCAGGGGCTGACCCGTCGCGGGTGTTCATGGGAACGGATACACGGGCTGCCGGGC
>JANZZE010000077.1 GCA_026419545.1 Acidimicrobiales bacterium | reverse complement strand
CTCGTGGGTGTGTTCTCGATCGTGGGTGCCATCGTGCTGCAGCCGATCCTTGCGTCCGCGTCGGTACTCGTCTACCTCGACCTCCGGGTGCGCACCGAGGGGCTCGACATCGAACTGGCTGCCTCCGACGTGTTTACGACTGCTGCGTGAGGATGAACGAACCCAACATCGTCGCACCGTGGATGCGCAAGAGCGCCACCCTCGTGGTTGCGATCCTGATCCTCGTCGCACCTGTCACCAGCCAGGTTGTCGCAGCGCGACCGGAACCATCGACCACCTCGTCAGCGACGGCTTGGGCGGACCTGCCCGAGTCCACGGCTGAACCGGATGCTGTACGCGCTGATGCCGATGACATCTTGGCCGACCCGCGTTTCAAGGAACCCCCGAAATCGTTGATGCAGCGGGCGTCGGAGTGGTTCTTCGAGAAGTTCGCCCAGCTCATCGCCAGCGCGGGAAGCGGCGGTGCGGTCAGCGCACTCGGCTGGGTGCTCGTCTTGGCCTTTGTCGCAGTCATTGCGTTCTTTGTGGTACGGCTCGGCCGAACGGTGCGGCCTGACCCTGAGGCGGACGTGGATGTCACGGTCGAGGTCCGGCGTGAGCCCCATGAATGGCGGAGGCTCGCGGAACAGTATGAGGCGCGTGGTGAATGGAAGGAGGCCCTGCGCTGCCGCTACCGGGCATTGTTGGGTGATCTGGTTGAGCGGCGCCTACTGCGCGACATTCCCGGTCGAACGGTTGGCGAATATCGCCGGGATTTCGCCCAGGTTGCGCCCGGACTTGCTCCAGCGTTCGCCGACGCTTCGGAACTGTTTGAACGAGCGTGGTATGGCGATCTACCGACTGGGGTTGAGGAGAACCGTCGCTTCCGGCAGCTCGAGTCCGACGTCTTGGCGGGAACTGATCGATGACGTTACCCGCCGCAACCTCGGGGTCCGTTGCCAGGGGAGGTAACAACCGCTGGCTGTGGGTTGTGCTCGCCGCGATCGTGTTGGCCATGGCGGTCATTGCGGCTGGGTCACGTCCTGAGGGGAGGGCTTTCGATCCTGATTCGACCCGGCGGTTTGGGACCCGTGCGTTCGTCGAGTTGCTCGAACGGTGGGGCGCAACGGTTGAGGTGACCGATCGCCAGCCCCCACCCGACGCTGACGTCGCTGTGGCGTTTCCTGCCACGATCTCGGATGCCGCCGCGGACGAGCTGCGCCGTTGGGTTGCCACGGGTAAGACCCTCGTCGTGGCTGATCCCTTCTCCGATTTGTCGCCTCCAGTGCTGACCGGAGGCGTGGTCATGACCCAGGACGTCTCAACCACGATCGAGCAGGGCGACTGTAGCGTGCGGGCCGTCCGTGATGCCCAGGTGTTGCGCGTCCCTATCGGCTCGGCGCGCTTCCACCTACGAGGCCTGACGCAGCAGTGCTATTCCGACGGGGACTCGGCCTACCTGGTTGTCGTGCCCGAAGGCGAGGGACAGATCGTTGGATTTGGTGCTCCGATGGCCTTCACCAACGCCTTGCTCGGCGACGACGACAACGCAGTGCTGGCGGTGGCGCTCGCGGCACCACGGCCTGGAACGAAGGTCGCGATCTTGCAACTTCCGGCCTCGTCGCCAGCACCGACCAGTCTCACCGACGTTGTGGGGACCGGTGTGAAACTCGGGCTGGTGCAGTTGGTCACAGCCTTCGTGATCTATTCGTGGTTCCGTGCCCGGCGACTTGGCCGCCCCTTGCACGAGCCCCTGCCAGTCGAACTTGCTGGCTCGGAACTGGTAAGTGCGGTTGGTGGGTTGTTGCAGCAGACGAAGTCCCCGGATCGCGCTGCGGTCATCTTGCGCAGCGCATTTCGGCGCCAGATCGCTGACCGATTCGGTCTGCCCCCGGATACATCGCCCACGGTTCTGGCCCAGACCGTGGCGGCTCGCGCGGGTGTCGACACCGAGCGAATGTTGGCGGCGGTCGCTGATGTGCCGGTCGGTGACGAAAACGGTCTCGTCGCTTTAGCACAATCGATCAGTTTCCTACGAGAGGAGTTGTTCCATGGCCTCGGTGTCTGAGGGAGTGGAGAGCGCGACCACGGCCGATCCGCACCACGCCGTCCTGGCGTTGCGTGACGAGGTCGGCAAGGTGATCGTCGGCCAGGACGGAACACTCTCGGGCGTTGTCGCCGCCTTGCTGGTCAAGGGCCACGTCCTGCTCGAGGGCGTTCCCGGCACGGCCAAGACCCTGCTAGTCAAGACCCTGGCCGCTGCCCTCGCGCTTGATTTCAAGCGAGTGCAGTTCACGCCCGACCTGATGCCTTCTGATGTGATTGGTCAGGTGATCTTTGAACCTCGAGATGGTTCGTTCCGGTTTCGGGAAGGTCCAGTCTTCACCAACATCCTCCTCGCCGACGAGATCAACCGGACCCCTCCTAAGACTCAGGCGGCTCTGCTCGAGTCGATGGAGGAGCGGCAGGTTTCGATTGAGGGTGCTTCGTACCGGCTTCCAGAACCTTTCGTTGTCGTTGCGACACAGAACCCAGTGGAATACGAAGGGACGTATCCGTTGCCTGAGGCCCAGCTCGACCGGTTCTTGTTCAAGCTCCACGTCGGCTATCCGACCTTCGAGCAGGAACAAGAGGTGCTCGCCCGCCATGACCGGGGCCTCGATCCCCACGATGTCGCTGCGGCCGGGGTACGGCCTGTGGCTACCGCAGCCGATCTGGAGGCGGCCCGGACCCAGATCCGGCAGATCCGCGTCGAGCCGCCGGTCCTCGGCTACATCGTTGCGATCATGCAGGCGACGCGGGAGTCGCCGTCGTTGACGCTCGGCGTGTCGCCACGTGGGGGTACCGCGTTGCTGCACGCGTCGAAGGCGTGGGCCTGGCTTTCCGGGCGTGAATGGGTAAGTCCTGATGAGGTCAAGGCCGTGGTAAAGCCAGCGTTGCGCCACCGGATCCAGATCCGACCCGAACTCGAGCTCGAGGGAGCCAACGCCGATGCTGTGCTCGATGGGATCCTCGCCACGGTGCCGGTACCGCGGTAGTGGGTGCTTGCGTCGCGAGGTCCGATGTCAGTGAACGCCGCAGTTGAAGCGCTCGGTCCGGGGATGGCGGACCGCGTGCCGTACGCGACGCGGAGGCTGGCGGTGACGGCCGCGGCGAGCTCGGTGCTGCTGGTCGTGCTTGACGCCGGTTGGGGATTCCTCGCGGTCAACGGCGCGTTGCTGGCAGCTTGGCTCATCGACTGGTTGGCCGCCCCGAAGCCGGAACTGATCGAGATCGAGCGTGTCATCCCTGAGGTCGTCACACTCGGCGCTCGGGGAGAGATCGTCTGGCGTGTACACAATCCCACCAACCGGGCATTGTGGATCGCCTTTGCCGACGAATTGCCACCGTCGTTGTGCGCCAGGACGCGGCGCGCCCGGGTACGCGTGCCGCGCCGGAGCTACGCCGACGTGCGGACCGTGTTTCGCCCAGCGCGTCGCGGCCGGTTCGCGATTTCGGTCATCGCGGTTCGGGTGGAAGGGCCATTGGGGCTCGGAGCTCGGCAGCGCTCACTTCGCTATCCCACCCGGCTGCGCGTCTATCCACCGTTCCGATCGCGTGACGAGGCGGAGCTGCGGATCAACAAGGCGCGCATTCTCGAGGTGGGGTTGCGGTCGGCGCAAGGACGAGGCGGTGGCACCGAATTCGATCAGCTGCGTGAGTACTCGGTTGATGACGAGTTCCGGCGGATCGACTGGTCCGCGACTGCACGCGCCGGGAAGGCGATCGTCAGGACCTACCGAGCCGAGCGCAACCAGACGGTGATCTCGTTGCTCGACAACGGACGATCAATGGCTGGCCAAGTGGAGGGGGTCCCCCGCGTCGAACACGCAATGGACGCCGTGATGATGCTCACCGCGGTGGCGTCACGGCTCGGGGACCGTGCTGGCTTGGTCGCCTTCGACCGGGAGTTACGGGCAGTCGTGCAACCCGGTCAGGGACGTGCACAGCTCGGTCGGGTCACCGAAGCGATGTACGACCTCGAACCTCGGTTGGCGGAGAGTGACTATCGAGGGGCATTCGCCCAGACCCTCGCCCGTTTCCGGCGCCGGGCCATGTTGGTGATCTTTACTGATCTGGTCGAGCAGGCAGTGAACGAGACGTTGTTGCCCGCGATGCCGATGATCGCTCGTCACCACCTCGTTGTGATCGCCAGTGTGCGTGACCCCGAGGTCGTGCGGTGGGCGAACCAGCCCCCTCGTGACGCAAGCGAGGCGTACCGGCAGGCCGCTGCAGTCCAGGCGCTCGAGGAACGGCGGCGTACCACTGCTCGGCTACGGGGTTGTGGTGCGACTGTCGTCGATGAGATGCCCGGTCGGCTCGCGCCCCGGCTTGCAGACGCCTATCTGAAGGTCAAAGCGACCGGTCGGTTGTAGACAGACCCAAGGTCGTCGTATCCAGACCGGGCTGTCAGACCGGCAAGCGGCCGTCACGGGCATCCCGCAACCCTTTGAGGCTGCTGGTTCGCCTGACCGAAACAACTGTCGTCGTCTCGTAGCGTTTGTCATCGAAGGCTCACCGAACTGACATCTACGGCCCGTAACGACGGGATCGTGTGAGTGGGTCCTAGAACTGGTCATGTAGGGGGGCTGGCGGTTCAGTTCCCTTCCCTGACCCGGACACGTTCGTGTCCGACGTGGTTTCGGCAACGATGCCGGAACCTGGCAGCGACGAGGAAGGAGACCTCGATGTACATATTCGCTGTTGTTGCCTTGTTGGCCCTGGCCACCGTGAAACTCGTCGACTTCTTGGTCGAGTTCCTCGGTGACCACACCGGAATGCGCACGCTGCTCACCTACGTCCTGGCGATCGGCGGCGTGTGGCTCATTGACTTCTCGATGCTCGAATCGTGGGGCATCGCCGTTCGGGACCACTCGATCGGCGTATGGATGACCGGGTTCATCGTCGCCGGAGTCACCTCGGCCTGGCGAGCACTGTTCGGTTATCTCACCCACGATCGGGCGACCGTGGACGAGACGCTCGGCGAGCATCGCGAGCTGCGCAAGGTGGCATGAGCCGACACGGCGGGTGACATCGTCACAACGTCACCGGCTACCACCTGACGGCGCCAGTGGGGCATGGCCCGCTGGCGCCGTCCGTGTTTTGGTGTCAGTGCCCGATCGGGGACTGGACGGTCTCGATCGGTGTCTTGGAATCTGAGGTCGGGACCTTTTTGCCGACCCAGGACCGCGGTTCTTCACGCCAGGCGCCCGTGATGCCTGCAGCGGCCGCAGCCCGGCCTTGCACGGCGAGATACGACATGAAGGCCACCCACCCCAGCGCACCGATCGCGACCCTCGGGGCCGGGGGCAGACCACTGCCGGTGATGAATCCTTCGATGAGGCCGGCCGTGCCGAACATCGTCATCAGGCCGAGGATCACGACGACGAGCCTGCGTCCTTCTTCACGTAACGCATCGGTACGGCGGCGATCGCCCGGCGCGATCACTGACCAGCCGAGCGCGAGGGCTGCACCTCCCGCGATGACGATTGCTGAGAGTTCGAGCATCCCATGGGGAAGGATGAAGCCGAGGAACCGGTCGGTCTGGCCAGCTTCGGTCATCCAGGCCCCCCGTGACCCCAAGAGGAACGAGTTCTGCAGCAGCACGTACGTGGGCCCAATGACCGGCACCACGATGCCCGCAGCGAACAGCAGCAGCGAGACTTGGATGTTGTTCACCGTGACCCGTACGAAGAACAACGGGTGCGGCTCGTTTGAGTAGTACTGCTCGAACAACTCGTTGACGTACACCTCCCGCTCCGCTCGGGATGCGGTCAAGTCGATGGCAGTCGGGTCGTGCGCCAACCACACCCAGGTCAGGATCGCGGGGATGAAGAACAGCGCGGCACTGATCCACATGTACCGCCGGTAGTGGTAGAGCGCTCCGGGAAAGGTCAAGCTGAAGAAGTCGAGGAGTGAGCGAAGCGTGCGAGGTCGCTTGCCGTAGATGACGCCGTTGGCTGTTGCCACCACGCGGGTGAGTCGAGCGATGAGCGGCTGGTCCCGATAGTACGTACGGACATACGACAGTTGGGCTGACGCTCGCTGGTAGAGCTGGACGAGCTCCTCGAGTTCACCGGGGGTGAGTCCGGGGAGGTCGCGGCGAGCCCGTTTGGTGAGGTCCTCAAGGCGATCCCAAGAGGCTTGATTCAGCGCGATGTAGCGGTCGATGTCCACGGTGCCAGTTACCGTAATGGCTGACAACATCACGACTGCTGTGAAGCCTAGGTGTCCACTGCACAAACTGCCTTCACCGAACCGACAGGCGTCGTAACTCCCGAAGCCGTCGTGCTCGAATTCGAGTCCGCCGGCGCTGGCTCCCGCGCGCTTGCGAAAGGCCTCGACTTGTTTATCCAGATGGCTGCGCTGTTCGTCTTCGTCCTCGGAGCGGGGCTTGCCAGCGGCGCCGCAGGCCTGGGCGAATCTTGGGTGCTCGTCGCAATGCTCATCGTGGTCGTGTCACTGGTGTTGATCGGTTATCCGATCGCGATGGAAACGCTGTGGAACGGCCGAACCTTGGGCAAGGCAGCGATGGGGCTGCGGGTGGTCAGTGTCGAGGGGGCACCAATCCGCTTCCGTCACGCCTTCATTCGAGGCGTCGTTGCCATCGTCGAGGTCTACGTCACGTCGGGGTCGTTGGCAATGTTCTCCATCTTGTTCACTCAGCGGAATCAGCGGTTGGGCGATCTCGTTGCTGGCACGATCGTGGTGCGTGAGCGTCAGGGCGGGGCTCGCTCGATGGCCATGAGCTTTCCTGCGCCGTATGGGTATGAGGCGTATGCCCAGTCGCTCGACGTGTCATCGGTGCGTGACGATCAGTATCAGTTGATCCGGACGTTCTTGTTGCGAGTGCGGGATCTCTCACCGGAGGCACGCTCGGCGTTGGCACTGCGGCTGGCGAACCCGTTGGCGGCGCAGATGCGCCATACACCGCCACCGGCGATCAGCCCCGAACTGTTCCTCGTTTGTGCTGCAGCTGCGTATCAGATGCGACACGGCATTGCGCCGGGCAGCGGTCAGCCCCAGTCGGGGCCTGGAACCCACGGGTGGTTCTCGGGGAGCTATCCGGCGTACACCGCTCATCCACCGAATCATCCACCGAATCATCCACCGAATCCGGGACAGGTGCCGCCGTGGTATCCCGGCTATCCTGCGCAGCCTCCTCCACCACCACCGCCTCCACCTCGCTGAACTAGGAGAACCGGCCAGTAGCCTTCATCAGGTGGCCACCTACCTCGATCATGCTGCGAGCACGCCGGCCCGGCCCGAGGCCGTCGATGCGATGCTTCCGTACCTGCGCGAGGAGTACGGCAATCCGTCGGGGGCCCACGGCGCTGCACGCCGAGCTCGACGGGCAATCGACGACGCCCGCGAACTCGTGGCGGAGTCGCTTGGTGCTGATCCATCCGGTGTGGTGTTCACGTCGGGCGGAACCGAAGCAGACAACCTCGCTGTTCTCGGCGTGCACGATCGCCATGGCGAAACGATCGTTGCCGGTGCGACCGAACATCATGCAGTGCTCGATTGTGTCGCTGCTCGCTCCGGCGTGTTCGTCGGAGTGAACGAGCTCGGAGTGATTGACCTCGACCAGCTGGCCACTGTGCTGACTGAGCTTTCAGGACGAGGGCAGAAGGTCTCGCTCGTGTCGGTCATGACCGTCAACAACGAAGTCGGCACCATCCAGCCCGTGCGGGAGGTGGCCCGAGTCGTGCGTGAACTCGCGCCGGAGGCGTTCGTGCATACCGACGCTGTGCAGGCGGTGCCGTGGCTCGACCTGTCCTGGCTTGGACACGAGGTCGATTTGATCTCGATCAGTGCCCACAAATTCGGTGGACCGAAAGGCGTCGGTGCGCTGGTCTGCCGTCCCGGCGTCGATCTCGCGGCTCGTCAGCTCGGCGGTGGTCAGGAACGAGAGCGAAGGAGCGGCACGCAAAACGTCGCCGGGATCGTCGGCATGGCAACGGCATTGTCGATTGCGCAGGCAGAGCGCCAAGCAACCGTTGAGAGGGTCGGCAAACTACGGGACCGCCTCGCTGACGGGCTCGTGGCTGCGGTGCCTGATGCGTTGGAAACGGGGATCGAGCGCCGAGCCGATGGGCCGGACCGTTCGGGTACGGTCGCTGGCATCTGCCACTTCTGCTTCCCCGGGATCGAGAGCGAAGCGCTGCTCTATCTCATGGACAAGCGGGAAGTGTTTGCCTCGGCTGCGTCGTCGTGCGCCTCTGGAGCGATGGATCCATCGCATGTGCTGGCGGCGATGGGTACCCCCCGGGAGATCGCAGTTGGATCGGTTCGGTTGTCGCTCGGGTGGACCTCGACTGACGCTGACGTGGACGCAGCGCTCGAAGTCATCCCGGCGGCGGTTGAGCGCCTGAGGGTCTTCTCGTGAAGCGGAATCTCACCGATCTGGACAACTCGATCACCGCCGCTCGGTCTGCTCGAGTCCTCGGCTGCTCGTCCTCGACGGTGAGTGCGATGCCGCAAGCAGCGCAGGTGGAGGCCGCGATCCCGAGGAGGTCGTGGTGGTGAGTACGCGTCGTCTGCGGGTGCTCTGCGCGCTCTCCGGCGGGGTGGATTCGTCGGTGGCCGCAGCGCTGCTACTCGAACAAGGGCACGACGTGAGCGGCGTGACGATGAAGCTGTGGGGCGGGGAGTCCGATTCGGGCTGCTGTTCGGTGTCGGATGTGGACGACGCTCGTCGTGTCGCCCAGCAGCTTGACATCGATTTCCACGTGTTCAATTTCGGTGAGGATTTCGAGCGGCACGTGGTGGATCCCTACGTCACCGCTCATGCGTCGGGGCGAACACCGAACCCGTGTATCGAATGTAATCGCCACCTCAAGTTCGACCGGCTCTATCGGCGGGCAGCCGCACTGGGCTTCGACGCAGTCGCCACTGGCCATCATGCGCGGATCGTCACACGCCCCGACGGAGTGCGTAGGGTTCGTCGCGCCGTGGACGTAGCCAAGGATCAGTCCTACGTCTTATCGATGCTCGATCAGGTGGCGCTGGCTCGGACCATCCTCCCGATCGGTGATCACACCAAAGATGAGGTCAGGGCACATGCCGAACGATTGGGGCTTCGTACCGCGGCCAAGCGTGACAGCCAGGATGTGTGTTTCATCACCTCAGCCGGTGGGCGATCGGAGTTCTTGGGTCGACGCATCCCACTCACACCCGGTCGAATGATCGACGAGGAGGGTCGCGAACTGGGAACCGTCCCTGCGGTTCAGCTCGTGACCATCGGCCAGCGCAAGGGACTCGGTCTCGAAGGCGGCCCTGCGCCCCGTTATGTCGTCGACGTCGACGTGGAACGACGCGCGGTCGTCATCGGTGACGAGCGATCGCTGTACGTGTCCAGCGTCCGCTGTGTTGGTGCGACCTGGTCGGCCGAACCAGTGACGGGTGAAGTGCTTGCGCAGCCGAGTGCGCATGGTGCCGCACTCCCAGCGATCCTCGAGCTGGTTGACCCTGGCACCCAGCGTCTGGGTGCCGGCGGGGTGGATGGTTGGCCAGCGCAGGGATCGCTGGTCGGGGACGGCATCGTCGACGTCCATTGGGTTGAGCCTCATCGCCGGGTCGCGCCTGGGCAGACCGTCGCCTTCTACCAAGGCGACGAAGTGGTGGGCGCTGCCATCGCCACGTGATGCCCGAGTCGAGTCGTCACCCCGTGGGGAGACGCCGGCGGCGAGCTTCGTCGAGCAACAGGCCTGGGAGGGCTGGTGTGATCCGGACCCCAGCGGCCGAGGTGGACTCGACCACGGCGCCCGTACCGGGGCGGCGGGGCGGGCGCCGCGACACCGGGAGGTGTTCGTTGAACCAGAGGTCGATGGCGATACCGGGCGCACCGCCCGAGAGGTCGAGGAGCCCGTCGGGAGTGGTACCAGGCGCGGCCGGTGCGATGCGGTCGATTTGGCGGCGTTGCGCCATCACCGATTCAGTCAGTGAGCTGTAGTCATGGACGACCACGCCGGCTGGGACGAAGACGAACCATCGTCGCGACAGCCCGTGAAATGCCCGGGTAAGTATGAACGTAACTGGCCAGCCGATCCCGGTCGCCACCGCGCCGAGAGCCCACGCTCGTTCCCCGAGCAGCACAGGTCCTGACACAGCGGCGGTCACGAGAATGCACCAGGCTGCCTGGATCGGGCCGAGCAGTAATGCGCCTGGTGGACGTAGCAGGAAGCGACGTTCGTCGCCGTAGGCCGATCCGTTGACGAAGACGTGAGCGACTGGTGAGGAGAGGCCCAAGACCGCGGCGGCCAACGCCCCGGCCAGACCTGCGAGGTCGATGGCGTCGAGCTGCCCCGAAGCGGCCGCGACCGCCGTGGCCGCCGCTGCGGCGGGAGTCACGACACGAATGAGTGTGAGGCTCACGGTGCTCGGTACGAGCAAGGCGACGAGGGTGCAAACCCATACCAGCCACAGGCCGACTGAGTCGATCTGTTGGGCCAGTCGGCCGCGATCGTGGAGCGCGTCTGCGAACGCCGGTCCAGCGATGAGCGGGAGCATCATCCACAACGCGACGACGATCCAGCGCAACACCATTTGTGAGGTCGTCGCCCGGCGAGGCCGGACCGGCGCGGGTGGCCGTTGTGAACCGGCAGTGGTGGGCGGCGCCATGTCCCCAGATTTGCGCCTTCGCTGCTCTGATCGCTATTCCAGTGCCAGGGATCAACTTCTCTGGTGGGGGACGCATTTTGGCTGATGATCGATTGGTGCCGTTGCCGGTGGGGTTGGCAACCTCGATTGGCAGCCTGCCGCACTGCGATCCCGGGGACGCCGTTGATTTCGTGCTGCGGCACAATCCGCGACTTCCTGCCGCGCCGTCCTTGCCGGCCCGATCGCGGCGGGAGGGCATGATTGCCCAGGCTGCCCAGGGTGTGCCCGGCGTCGAGGTACGTCCTGATGGGTCGTTGGTGATCGATGACGCCGCGCTGGACCCCTACGCGCCGCTGGCCGACCCCGGGTTTTCGTCGGATGCGTTCGTTGGGTTGCGGGCGTTCGTCAACGCCATTACTGACCGGCGCGGCCCGGTCAAGCTGTCGTTGACCGGGCCAGTCACCTTTGGTGTGGCGCTTGCGATGGCCGGTGTCGAGCCAAAGTTGGCATTCCGGGTTGCGTCGAGCGCGACGAGTCAACGTGCTCGAGCGTTGGTCGAGTGGGTACAGCAGCGCCTCGGTGGCGCACAGCTGGTGGTCTTCATCGATGAGCCAGCGCTTGGTTCCGCGCTGATGCCCGATTTCCCGATCGACCCGCTGTCGGCGCTGGACCTGACCTCAGGGACCCTCGCCAGCATCGAGACCGATGCCATCACGGGCTTGCACTGTTGTGGGCACGCTGATTGGAAGTTGCTCATCCAAGCGGGTCCGCAGATCTTGTCGATGCCTATCGACGCCGGCATCGAGGCCGCCGCGGTTTCGCTCGCTCAGTTTCTCGACCGGGGTGGATGGATTGCGTGGGGAGCCGTTCCCACCGACCGCCCGATCGGTACCACAGTCGATCGGCTCTGGCGGCAGCTGTCGCTTCTGTGGTGCACGCTGGTCAGCGAGGGTGGCGCGGACCCGGTTCAGTTACGGACGCAGGCCATGATCACGCCGGCATGTGGTCTGTTTCGCCACGGGATCCCGCAAGCCGAACAGGTCTTGACGTTCACGAACCGCCTGGCTGAACGGTTGCTGGACCAAGCGATCGGGGTCCGTTTGCAGGTAGGCGCCTGAGCTCCGGCTGGTGCGGACACGGTTGGCCTGAGTCTCAGAGCTCGAGCGTGGGGCACGCGTTGGTGGTTGTCGGTGTCGGTGTGGGCCCGCGAGCCACTTGGGCTGGTGGACGGGTTTGCCTGGAGCCGACGAGTTGCCGCTCTCGTTGTCGATCCCGGTGGTTGCAGGTAGGTCAGGTTGTTTCGTGGGTCCTGATGTGGTGGCCGGTCGATGTCGGTGGCCTCAGGTCGGCCCCGGAAGCTCGCCAGTCGCCAGGAGATGCTCGAACCCGGCTTCGTCCAGGATGGGAATCCCCAACTCCTCCGCCTTTGTCAGTTTGGACGCACCGGGTGAGTCGCCGACCACGACGGCGGTGGTCTTCTTCGAGACGCTGCCAGGTGACTTGCCTCCTCGTTCCTTGATGGCCCGTTCAGCTTCTTCGCGTGAGTAATTGCTCAAAGTGCCGGTGACGACGATTGACATCCCTTCGAGCACTTGCGGGACTCCCGATCGCCGGGGTCCCTCGAAGTTGACGCCTGCAGCCCTCAACTTCTCGATGATGGCTTGGTTGTGCTCGTCTGCGAACCAGTCGTGCACGCTTTGGGCTATTACTGGTCCGATTCCCTCGATCGAGCTCAACTCATCAACGGTCGCGTGCATGATCCGGTCAAGGCTCCCGAAATGCGCGGCGAGCAGTTCAGCGCCAGCGGCACCGAGGTGGCGGATGTTGAGCCCGACCAGCAGGTTGGCCAGTGGGCGCTGCTTGGAGGCCTCGATGGCGGCCCTGAGGTTGTTGATCGATACGTCACCGAACCCGTCAAGCTCTCGTAGTTGGTCGAAGTCGAGGTAGTAGATGTCCGCGACATCATGGAGCATGCCGAGCGACTGGAACAGCCGGACGCGCTGCTCGCCAAAGCCCTCTATGTCCATGGCGCCCCGTGAGGCAAAGTGCTCGATGGCAGTCGCCGTTCTGGCTGGACACGCTTCGTTCGGGCAGCGGTGATCGGCCTCCCCCGGTGGTCGTACAAGCGGCGTACCACATACCGGACAATCCCGAGGGAACTGCCAGGGCTCGAGTCCTTCGGGCCGTTCGCTGAGCACTGGGCCAACGATTTCGGGGATGACATCACCGGCTTTGCGCACGATGACCGTGTCACCGGGTCTGACGTCTTTGATGCGGATCTGGTCCTCGTTGTGGAGCGTGGCGACCGAAACCGTGGAACCACCGACGAAGACGGGTTCGAGAACCCCGAACGGCGTGGCCCGTCCGGTGCGACCGATCGACACCTCGATGCCGAGAAGCTTGGTCATGCGTTCCTCAGGCGGGAACTTGTAGGCGATCGCCCAGCGAGGCGCTTTGGCCGTCGCGCCGAGTTCCTCCCGGCGTGCCAGGTCATCGAGCTTCACCACAACGCCGTCGATTTCGTAGTTGAGATCGTGGCGATGCTCCTGCCAATACAGACAGCGCGAGTAGACCTCGTCGAGAGTCGCCACCACCTCGGTCTCGGGGTTCACCGGCAACCCGAGTTCGGCTAGGTAGTCGAGCGTCTCGTGGTGTTTCGTGAAGGCGGGGCCCCCTTCGATCTCGCCGAGCTGGTAGCTCCAGAACGCCAAGTGACGAGATGCGGTGACCGACGGGTCCTTTTGGCGCAGGGAGCCAGCCGCTGTGTTCCGTGGGTTGACGTAGGGTCTTTGGCCCGCCTCGATCTGCGCCTTGTTCACCGCTTTGAAGACCTCGATCGGCATGTACACCTCGCCCCGGACCTCGAGAACCGCCGGAACGTTGCCGGTGAGCCGATGGGGAATGCACTCGATGGTCTTGACGTTGGCGGTGACGTCCTCGCCTACCCGCCCGTCACCGCGGGTTGCCGCCTGCACGAGCCGACCGTGTTCGTATCGGATGGAGATAGCGAGGCCGTCGATTTTCAGTTCGCAGACGTAGCCGACCTCGGTATCAGCCGCGACACCGAGCTGTCGCCGGATGCGGTCGCCCCACGCGCGCAGCTCGGCTTCGCTCATCGCGTTGTCGAGCGACATCATCGGTACGCGATGAACAACCGGTGCAAATGCTTCCGATGCCGCGCCCCCGACCCGCTGGGTGGGCGAATCCGGGGTGATCAGATCGGGGTGCTCGGCCTCGATGCGCTGAAGCTCACGAACGAGCTCGTCGTAGTCGGCGTCGGGGATCTCGGGTGCATCGAGTTCGTAGTACAGCCTGTTGTGGTAGTTGATGAGCGCTCGTAGTTCCTCGGCTCGGCCCGCTGGATCGAGTGCGGCTAAACGGTCGCCGTCTGTGTCGGTGGTGTGGGGGTCTCCGGCGGCTGTGGCGGCAATGGCGGCTGTGGTGTTCGGCGGCGGTGGCGGCAGAGGCGGTGGGTCGGCCCGGTTCAGCAGAATTGCCGTCACTAGCACAGCAA
>JANZZE010000076.1:4788-14403 GCA_026419545.1 Acidimicrobiales bacterium | reverse complement strand
TATAAGAGACAGTTGCTGCCATTGTTCGTGCTACCTACGTGGTGCGCGTTGATGGCAATGGTCGCGATGCGGCCAACCGATGTGTGGACCTGGTCGGCCCCCTTGCTGGCGGTGCTCTGCGGTCTTGGTGCTGAGGATCTGGCAATGCAACGATGGCGCTTCGTCCGGGCGAAATCCGTTGCGCTGCATAACAGTTCGGACCTTTCTTCGGTGCCGACCAGCTGACCTAGCAGCGAATCGGTCCTCATCGGCGCTCGGCAGCGAATGGCCGCATGACGATCGTCGCGTTGTGGCCACCAAGACCAAATGAGTTCGAGATGGACAGCCCAGGAAGCCAAGGCCGGGGTTCACCGTGGACGACATCCACATCGATTCCGGGATCAAGGCGAAGCTCGGTCGCGGTAGGCGGGATCAAGCCCCGCTCGATCGACAGCGCGAGTGCTGCAGCCTCGAAGGCGCCGGCTGCTGCCAAGGAATGACCAGTGCGACCCTTGATCGAGGTCACCGCAGGTCGGTTCGGTCCGAAAACACGACCTATTGCTGCCGCTTCTTCGCGGTCACCGGTGATTGTGCCGGTACCGTGCGCGTTCACCTGGAGTACCTCGGCGGGTGATACCCCAGCGTGATCAAGTGCCCAACGCATAGCGAGCTCAATCCCGAGTCCGGACGGCTTGGAGATGTGGAACGCGTCGTTGCTGGTCGCCCAGCCAGCGATCTCGGCGTAGACACGAGCTCGGCGAGCAGTGGCCTGCGAAGCTTCCTCGAGGAGCAAGACGGCGGCGCCTTCAGCGAACTCGAAGCCGTCGCGCCGCTCGTCGAAAGGGCGGACCCATCGGCTAGGCGATCGGACCCGGAGGTTCTCGTAGGACGCAACGATGACATCGGGCACCGGGCCGAGCGTTGCACCAGCAAGTACGGCGTCGCAGGTACCAGCCATGATCAGGGCCGCCGCGTCGGCAACGGCGACGGTGCCGCTGGCGCAGGACGCAACGACAAGGCGTGAAGGCCCAGTGAATCCAAATCGGATGGAGATTTGCGAAGCGCATGCATCCTCGCAAGCAATGGCACACAACAATGGTGAAACCGCGTCACGGCCTTCGGCGGCCAGCACCTGCATTTGGCGCTCGATCGAGGAACCAGCGCCGTAGAGGTTTCCCATGATGACACCGGTTCGGTCGGGTTCAAGGGTTGGTTCCCCAGCATCTCTCAGGGCAAGCGAGGCCGCGGCAATCGCGAACAGAACGTAGGGATCGGAGCGCTTGATGTCTTTGCCGCTTACCCAAGGAGTAGGATCGAAGTCTGAAAGAGCTGCTGCAACCGGAAGGTCATGGTCGCGCAGCAGACTCTGCCAGAAGGCTTCCTTTCCGATTCCGGCGGCACTGACTGTGCCAATCCCGGTTATGACTGCTCGGCGTCGGGCTGTCATCGGCGCTTACGGACGATGAGTTCGACAAAGTCGCGCACGGTTTCGAGATCGTAGAGCTCGCGGTCCTCCAACTCGATACCGAACTGCCGCTCGAGAAGCCCCGCGATCTCGATGAGATCGACGGAGTCCGCGTGGAGTGTCTCGCCGAGCCGCGCGTCGGGTGTCACGAGCGTGACATCGATATCGAGGACCTCGGCCGCCCGCTGTCGGAAGGCCTCGAACACCTCGGTACCGTGGTCTTGGGCGCTTGCGTTGTCCATGTCGTCCTCGTCTGTGTCTCCGGGAACAAGATGCTCAGTATCGGAAAATCAGGGTCAGAATTGGAAGTACACGAAAGGTTGGGCGACGGTACCGCTGAAGATGATGATCAAAAGGATCATGCTGGCCCAGAGGAACAACCGAGATGGAGGAACCGGATCCGGCCGACCTTCAGCCAACTCAAGGTGGTGTTCACGTCTATCGGTGATGACGACGGCCGTAGCGGCATACAAGATCAATCCGACGGCGTCCCAGTCGAGGGGGACCCAGCGAAAACGCAAAATGTCGACATAGAAGTGCCAGGCCGACTCCAGGTTGGGTGCTCGGACAAGCACGATTGAGATACCGAGTACAGCGACGCAATACAGCGGAGCAAGCACCCGCAGCAGCGCAGAGCGTCGGGTCGTCAGCGGCGCCGGAGTCGAAGTTCTTGTGGCTGCCGCAACCTCGACCGCAACAGCGCGTTTCGTCGGGGCTTGAGAGACGGGAGATCGTGTTCGCGTCCCCCTGTTGATCGCCAGGGCACGTCGGTGTCGGTCGCGCCGGCGGTTCACCTCGATCTCGGCTGCGACAGCGAGACCCATGAAGAGCCCCCATCCTACCCATCCCCAGTTGGCACCGTGCCACAAGCCCGAGAGGAAGAACACGAATATCACGACGGAGCTTGCTCGAATCGCTCCACTCGATCGCCGTCGTAATGGGCGGAAGAGGTAGTCACGGAACCAAGCCATCAGGGTCATGTTGTGACGCCGCCAGTAATCCTGGAGGTTGCGGCTGCGCGTAAGTGGTTCACGGAAGTTGTACGGAAGTTCAACCCCAAGCAGCTTCGAGGATCCCCGGGCGATATTCGAATAACCGGCGAAGTCGAGGACGAACTGCGCTGCGCCGGCCACCGACCCGAGAGCGAGCATGACCGAGTTTCGTGGGGGGGCTGGTCCGAGCGTTGTGTCAACGAAAATGGCACGAGTGACGGGTGAGAGGGCGTCGGCGATCGCCACCTTCTGGAAAAGGCCGAGCAAGATGAGTTCAAACCCCTCCTGCGTCTTCTTGCCATCTCGGCGTATCGGAAGATTTTGGAACTGCGGGAGCATTCGGCGGGCACGAGTCAGCGGACCGGCGAGGAGCTGTGGGAAGTAAGCCACGAACACCGCGAAGGCCAAGAAGTCACGCGTTGCGTCGATGTCCCGGCGGTAGACGTCGATGGTGTAGCTCAATGCGTGAAAGCTGTAGAACGAAATCCCCCACGGGACCAGCAGACCGAGTGTGGCCGGGCTGGCATCGGCACCAAACCGTTCGAGCACGGCGGCGACCGAGCCTACAAAGAAATCGAAGTATTTGAAGAAACCGAGCATCAGCAACGTGAAGCTGACGGCAGCAGCGAGAACGAGCTTCCTTTGCTCGGGGTTCCGGGATGTCGCCAAGCGCTGTCCGGCCGCGAAGTGAACGCAGGTGGTAGCCGCTAGGAGCACCGTGAACCGAAGATCGAATGCTGCATAGAAGCCGTATGACACGATCAGCAGGAGGGCGAGCCGTGGGTCGACCCGTCCTCGGGCACGACGCAAGCGCTGGCTCATCGGAGCCAGCAGCCAATAGACACCAACGACCGTCGCGAGGAAGACGGCATAGGGCACCGAGTTGAAGAGCACCGGCCGTCAAATTAGCCCCACCGGTTGAGGGCACTGGCTGCTTCAGGATGGGACCCTCACTCTTGTCGCAGTGCATGCACAGGGATCGTTCTGGTGAAACGCGAGAGGTTTGCGAGAGTGGTGCCAGGTCCTGTGTCGATGGCTTCAGAAATTCCGAGCGAGGCGAGCACATCAAGGACGGTCGGCCACCGCACAGGCAGAACGAGTGATCGACCGAGCACGCGCACCAGGTCCTCGTGGCTCGTCACGGGCCGTACTGCCGTTGAGGAGACAACGGGCAGACGGGGGTCACGCTCGATCAGCTCGGCGGCTGCGGATTCGAACTGTGAGGACGCTTCGGCCAGGAGGGGCGAATGGTATGCGCCCCCGATCGAGAGGAGCCGGGACACGCCGCCTTGCCGCTCGGCGAATTCAATCGCTCGGAGCACCGCCGGATGATCGCCGCTCAGGACGAACTGTCGAGGTCCGTTCTCGACCGCCAAGACCAACACATCGTCGCCAGCTGCCTCAGCGCGAACCTCCTCCACCTTTTCGGCATCGAGCCTCATGACGACTGCCATAGCACCGATGCGCCGGGCCTGCGCAGAATGGCCCACGTTCGCTCGCCGCACGGCAAGCTCTAGGCCAGCCTCGTCCGAATACGCGTCAGCGAAGGCCGCAGCTGCGAGTTCTCCGAGGCTGTGGCCGGTGACGGCGGCAATATCGCCAACTTCTCCCTCGATGCGTGTCGCTTCCCTGGCGCTCAGGAGACTTGCGGTGTACACGGCGGGCTGCGCGACACGAGTGTCGGCTAGGTCGATGCTTTGCCAGTCATCGTCGCCGAGATGTGCCGCCAGCTCACGTACGAGCGGTTGGCGTCGGTGTTGGTGAAGGATACGGCCGGTGTCAATCGGGTCGACCCCTTGACCGGGAAACGCTATGGCGACGCGGCGAGTGACCACGATCAGTGCAGCTTAGGGCGGCGCAACTGGCGGTCCGACGAGGACTATCCTGCGTTTCTGCTAGTCCCTGCGTGCAGTGGGCGCTCCGCGGTGAGGGGACGACCCACGAGCACCGCAAGCCGCTGATGCCGATCGGGTCAGAGGGACCGGGGGAAGCGGACGAAAGCGAACTGGAGGGACGCGTGGCCCAGGCTGGCCCCAGCCGAACAACCAGCACGAGTGCCAGCCGGTTGGTCGGCGCGCAACGGAACCTGAAACCCTTGGGCACTGGCGGCCCTGGCACTCGCAAGCCTGACACGAGCCGTCGGCGCTTGAAGCCCTTACCGGCTGGTTCGGCCCCGGCACTCAAGCGCGGGTCTTCAGGTGCAATCCGGGAGTTGTGGTCGTTTGTGCGGCGTCCCGTGCGACGCCCTTGGCTCAGCGCAGTTGCCGTCGTTGTTGTGGCCCTGGTGGCAGCGGAGGCCTTCGTCCGTTGGATCGACCCTCAGCTGCCCGTGGTTCGGGCAGGGGACGCGGCTGAGATGATCCTGAAGGCTCGGCGTATCGACGAGATCAGCAAGCATTCGCGGAAGATCGATCTCGTCTTTTTCGGGACATCGATGATGGATTCCGCGGTTGCTCCCCAGACCTTTCTTGATGCTTCGACTAGATTCGACACTGTTTACAACGCCGGTGTTGTGGGTGCACCGACTGCGACCCAGGTGAGGTGGGCGAAAGAGATCGTTTTGAACCGACTCGACCCCGGTGTGATCGTGCTTGGCATTCATCCGATCGACTTGCTGCTCACGGATGTGCTCAACCTGAACATCCAACCAGCCCAAGCGGACGTGATCTTTGCCCGGGTGCTCAGAGAGACCAGGCCCGGCATGGCAGGAGAGGTCGAGCGAGCACTCAACGAAAACTTCGAGCTGGTACGCCAGCGGGGCAATCTGCGGCGACCTTATGTAGTTGCTGATGCCACCTGGAACCGTCTGCGTGGCAACAAGCCGAAAGGCTTCATCCCGCTTCGAGACGAATCGTTCTGGGCAGACCATCTGACCCCGATGGGCGAGAGCTCGCTGTTTCATGGAGAAGATGGACAGTTTCGGATCACTGCGGTGCAAGACCAGCTGCGGGCCAACCTCCGCTCAGATGCCTTCGCTGTCGCTGACGTCCATCGGTTGATCAAGGCGGCTCAGAGTGAGAAGGGTGCACAAGTGGTAATCGTGATCCCGCCGGTCCCGCTCGATGCGTGGCGGGAGGTGGCCATTGACCTCGGCGCGCTGCGCGCTGGTGAGGAGTTGATCAAGGGGATCGCTAGTCAATACAGAATCCCTGTCATCGACTTTACTGACGTCGGATACGAAAACGAGCTGTTTGCTGACCTCGTGCACATGAACGATCAGGGCGCGCAGCGCTTCAGCCGTGATCTGTCACTGGCGCTCAACGGACGCTGAGCTGCCTGCGCCGGCGAGTCTCAGTTGGCAAGTGATGCGTACTGCTGGTAAAGCGCCTCTGCATCAGCCAACCGTGTCGCGAATCGGTCCGCGGCGAGCTGGTCAAGCAACCATTCTCTTTCCGCCTTGCGCAACGCGCTCGGTCTCGGCACGACGTTCTCGGTCCCGCCGTGGAGAACTTGGTGGTTCCGGTCGATCGCGGCAAAGACCGCTTCCACGTTCTCCTCAGTCGGCTCGAACAAGGGGAAGTCGGTTCCGAACCGCTCGTTGACGATCGCGGTGACCTTCCCAAAATCGGTTGTCACATCATCGAATGTCCCGATGACGAAACGCTCGTGATAGGGGAGGATTTCTTCGTGGTGGTGGAGCCACTCGTCGATTGCAGCGTCGAATGGGACATGCGGTGCGGCGATCAGCAAAGAGACGATCGTGTCGATGGGGCGTCTGATGACATACAGCGTGGGATAACGCAGGCGCACCGCAGCTTTGACGGCTGAAGGGGTGTGCACGTGTGAGGAGATGACAATGTCCCTCCCCGCTAGAGCCGCGGCGTGCTTGAGCGCGAAGAACGCGAACGTGTTGCCCGATCTAGGGAAGCCCTCGATGACGATCTCGGTTTCGTCGGTGAGGCGTCTGACCGTCCCCGTAGGGGTCGCTCGCAGCACGATGGGTAAGAAGAACGGGTCGTCGCCAAGCATCTCGCGGATTCGCCGCAGCAACCTACGAGTTGTGTACGCAGCGCTGCGCCTGGTGAAGGGCTCCGACGGGTCGTCCAAGGAGAGGTTGCCCACCACCGGGCGGCCTTCGAACAACACGCTGCTGTCGTCGTTTGACCCGTTTGCAGTCATCGCACCTTTTCGAGCAGCAGGAGGCAGTTCCATGTGGCGACCTCGCGAAGTGCTGGGACCTTGAGAATCCACCGCTGGGAGGGGTAATAGCGGGGGACTGCGTCGAGCAGTCGGAGGCCATTCCTCGCGCGCACGACCGCGAGCATCTTGCCGATGTACGTGGGCCAAAGAGTCGTAAACGGCAGGTTTCGATCTGGCATACCGAAGAGCCTGACGTAGAGCTTGGTTCCAAGCCTAGGCCCGAGGTAGTGCATCGGGGAGATGCTGTGACCACCCCACGGCGAGTACCAGTTCGTCCAGCTCACCCAGGCCCAACCTCCGGGGCGAAGCACTCGCTCGATTTCGTCGAAGATCCGTTCCGGCGTCGGGGTGTGTTCCAACATGTTCGAGCAGAGCACGCCATCGAACGAACTATCAGCGAACGGGAGCAACGTCCCGTCTGCGTACACCGCACAAAGGCCTGACGACGATGCTTTCCGGATGTTTTCTTCGCCGAGGTCGATCGGTGTCACGATCGCACCCGCTCGTTGCATCGCCTTGCTGTAGTAGCCCGGGCCTGCGCCCAGATCGAGCACGCGTCTCCCGCTGAGTGGAAACGGGAATTCGGCGATGGAGCGTTCTGCGAGCTTGGTGTAGAAGGGCTCTGGGTCATCTTCCTCGGTGAGAAATAAGGTGAACAACTCGAGGCGGCTCGCAGGACCGAGTTCGCCGTTGCGCTTCGCCGCTCGCGCCAGTCGTTTCCCCACGTTGAGGCGGAGTGATTGCACCGTCGACCAGCGCTCCCCACGGCGCGCGCTGACCTCGGCTGCTTCGGACTGAGAACTATGGCCCAACGCCGCGGGTTCCTCTTGCCGATCGGACTAGATGGCGCTGCACGATCACCGCTGCGCCGACGTGCGAGAGTTTAGGGTCTTGGTCGGCCACTGTGACAACAGCATCATGGCGCAGGTAGCAAACGCCACCCAACCATCTACTGTTCCGGTTGAACCGGGACAATCGGCCGGTCGCGCCCGCTCGTGGTCGCGTTGGTGGCCATGGGCTGTGGGACTTTTGCTGGGCGCAGTGGTGCTCGGTCCGGCGTTGAAACCGGGGGCGCTGCTGTCACTGGATTTGGTGTTGACCGACGACCTTCCTGTCCCGCGCGGTGCCTGGGGGCTTGGGCCCGAGTTGCCTCGGCGGGTTCCACTCTTTCTTCCGGCGGCATGGCTGTCACCAGTTGTCGACGCCACGGTGACGGTAAAGGCAATGATGCTTGGCGCGATCGCCGTGGCCTTCGTCGGCGCTTTCCGTTTGGTTGCAGGCCGATCTGCACTTGCCGCAGTTGCGGCCGGCGTGCTGTTTGCTGCGAATCCGTTCATGCTCACTCGTCTAGCCGCAGGTCATTTGCACATCGTGGTGGCGGCAGCGATCCTTCCGTGGGCTTATCCACGACTCCTGCGGCCGGGTGACGATTTGGCTCGCACCCTGGTCTGGTGTACAGCGTTGGGTTTCGCGGGTAACTACGGCGGCCTGCTCGCCGGCTTCGGCGTTCTCGCCGGACTCATCGCTAACCGGTTTGCGAGGTGGCCGGCGACCTTGGCTGTGCTCGGTATCGGCCAACTGCCGTGGTTCGTTCCGGGTTTGTTCGTGTTCAGCTCAGGTGCTGCGCTCACTGACGCGACACCGTTCGCCACCCGTGCCTCCGGCTTGGTTGGCTATGGAGAGGTCCTCGCTGGCCACGGCTTTTGGCAACCACACTTTCAGATCGGGGGCACTGGCTCCGTCACGGCGGCGTTGACCGGGTTGGCACTGTTGCTTCTCGGGATCAGGGGAACGACGTTGTTGCCCCGGGAGTGGAGGGTGCCGGCGACGGTGCTTGCAGGAGTCGGTCTGCTCATCGTGTATGCAAGCGCGTTGCCGGGCATCTCGGAGCTGTTCGTCGCAGTCAGCCGGTCGGCGCTCGGGTCGAACCTGCGGGAAAGCCAGCGGCTGTTCCCTCTGTTCACGGTGTGGATGGCGCCAGCGGCGGCGCTCGGCGCGTGGCGGACGGCACAATCGCTGCGCCAACGATGGCGGGGAGTCGCGGCGGGCTCTGCGGCTTCGGTCATGGTCGCCCTTCCCTGCGCATTGGGACTCCTGCTGGCTGCGCCGGGCCTGTGGGGGGTCGGTGGTCACCTGTGCTCCATCCAGCTCCCTGCCGACTGGGAGGCCGCTCGTTCCATCGTGCGGTCCGAGCCCGGAACGGTCATCGCTCTGCCATGGTTCGGTTACGTGAACCAACGATTCTGCGACACCGAGATCCATGTGCTGAATCCGTGGCCGATCTACCTCGGCGGCGATGTGATGGTTGCCTCTGATTTCCGCATGAACCTCGATGGCCGTCGGGCCCCGGAGCGAGCGGATCCTCGTGACCCGGTTGTGGAAGAGGCAGTCGACGCGATGGCTGCCGGGGTCCCGCCCTCATCCCAGTTCGCGAAGGTGGGAGCTCGGTGGGTCGTCTTCAATCGGGTCGACCGGTACCTGCCGGTGGAGCAAGTCCTGGAAGCTGACCCTGGGCTCGAGCGAGTAGCAGCGGGCAAGGATGTGTTCGTCTACCGGGTCCGTGACTGGCGAGGTGATGCAACGGCGAGCGACGGGAGCAGCGTTCCCGTAGACCGGATCGTTGAGCCTCTCGCGATCGTTCCGCCAGACGTGGGCGAAATCGAGTGGCGGCGGCCTGCAGCGGCTGGATGGATGCGGGGCTTCCGCCCGGCCGGTCGAACCGACGCGGGACTCGTCAGGCTTCCTGAGGTCGGCGGATCGATCGTCTGGTACTGGCCAGCAATCGTCGTGTTGCTGTCGGATTTGGTGACAACAGTGGCCGTAGTCGTGGCCCTCAGGCGGCTCCGTCAGGCGAGCTCGACGTGACCTTGCTTTCATCGTGAACACACGAAGACGCGTCCCGCATCTTGTTTCGCGTCGCGTGTCGGTAAGCGATGGTGCTTGCCCGTGCCTTTCGTGCAGGTTAAGGTACTGGGACACCCTCAGTTGAGGCACGCGGGAACCTAGGGTTTCTCAGTCCGCGTGACATAGCTGAGGAAC
>JANZZE010000076.1:0-4778 GCA_026419545.1 Acidimicrobiales bacterium | reverse complement strand
CTCTCATCTTGGACACCGACTAGCGTCGTAAACCAACATCAACAAGGCGAATCAAGCCCGGGGGAGTAGGCGTGACGGCGAGTAAGAAACGATTTCGGTCCAGGATCCGGTTCTACCTACTCTGTCTTGGCGCTCTGACCGTCGGAGCGGTCTACAGCGGGCCGCCGGTGGCAGCGCAAGTGGACTGTTCGTTCTATCTCTACGATCTGAACCTCTACCTTGCATGCATCGGAGGTGCCCAAATTGGCGTCTCGAGTACGCCTGTCCCATGCCCGGGTGGGCCACTGACCGTAACGATCACTGGGTGGAAGCCAGATTCGACGGTTTCGGTCACGCTGACCTCGGGAAGTGCAACCTTTAATGGCCCGCCGATCACCGTCGGGTCGGATTCAACTGGAACAGTCACGTTTAACATCCCCGCCAACTTCCCGGCTGGCCCAGCGACCCTGACCGTGTCGGGGACGGCCCTTGGGGAGACCAGGATCACCAGAGACATACCAGTTGAGATCAACGCGACGTGCGAGGGCGGTGGGGGCTCATCGGTGCCGACCGGCGACCAGGGTGGTGGCAACCTGCCCCGTACTGGTTCCGACACCGGCCGCCTAGTCGGGCTCGGTGCTGCGTTGATCGTCATTGGCGCTGCCGCGGTGTACGGAGCATTGCGATCGAAGGGGCAGCCCGCCACCGGTAACAACACCTGATCCGACCTTGTTTCGATAATTTCGGAATCGAGCCACCTCACGCGGGTGGCTCGATTCGCGAATGCTCCTGTTGGCAGCCCCAAAACGCCCGGAGTGATTGCTAGGCGCGAGCTTTCTCCTCTGTTGCCATGTGACCCTGCAGCCTCGGCACCTGGAAAGATTGAGCCATGGCCGTCGAGATGGTGACAGTACCGGGCCAGCTCCTCGCTGAGCTACGCGTCGTCGTTGGTGCAAGGGGCCTGCTGACTGATCCCGACTTGACGAGACCCTTTGCCGTCGATTGGACCGGCCGCTTTCAGGGCCGTACGCCTGCGGTTGTGCGTCCTGCCACGACGGAAGAGGTTGCCGGCGTGCTCGCTGCGTGTAACCAAGCTGGCGTTTCGGTGGTTCCTCAAGGAGGCAACACCGGGTTGGTCGGCGGGAGTGTCCCACTAGATGGGGAGATCGTACTGTCGCTTCGCAGGCTCGTCTCCGTCAGTGACGTCGATCGTGACGCACGTGTGGTTCTCGCTGGCGCCGGGGTGACCTTGGCAGAGCTCAGGGAGCACGCCCACAGGGCCGGTTTGGAATACCCGGTCGATCTTGCTGCTCGTGAAAGCGCGACGGTAGGGGGGATGGTGGCGACCAACGCAGGAGGTCTGCATTTTCTGCGCTATGGCGGAACCCGCGAACAACTCGCTGGGATCGAGGCCGTGCTCGCCGATGGCAGTGTGGTGCGTCATACCCTCGGGCTGGCGAAAGACAACACCGGGTATGACCTGACCCGTCTGCTCTGTGGTTCAGAGGGGACACTCGGCGTGGTCACCGCGGCACAGCTTCGGTTGGTGCCACCTCGCCCAGAGCGGGTGGTTGCGCTTGCCGGATTCGCATCAGTCGAGGACGCGGTACAGGCAGCGCTCCGCTGGCGTGACGCGACTGACATCCTCGAGGCCGTCGAGTTGTTGTTGAGGCCTGGTCTCGAACTCGTGTGCTCGCGTTTCGGTTTGCCTGATCCATTACCCGAACCGACGCCGGCCTACCTACTGGTCGAGGCTGCCGACAGGGTTGACCCGACCCGAGAACTCTCGTATCTCGTCGAGCGGCTCAATCCTCCCGTGTGTGGTGTCGCTGTCGCAACCGAGGCTGCGCGCCGACAGCAACTGTGGGCGTACCGGGAACTCCACACGGAGGCAATCGCCGAACTTGGACCGGTACACAAACTCGACGTGGCTTTACCCGCAGCCTCGCTCGCGAGATTCATAGCCGTGGTCAGCGAAGCGGTCAATGCTGTTCGGCCAGATGCATGCACCTGGCTCTTCGGTCATGTCGCTGACGGCAACATTCATGTCAATGTGACCGGGGTGGCGCCCGGAGACGAGTCGGTCGACGATGCCGTATTCGAGCTGGTTGCTTCGGTTGGTGGCAGCATCAGTGCTGAACATGGCATTGGCGTGGCCAAGCGGCGATGGCTCCATTTGGTACGGACGCAGGCGGAGATCGAGACGTTTCGCCGATTGAAGGCAGCGTTCGATCCGAAGGGGATCCTCAACCCGAATGTGCTCTTGCCGCCAAAGGGCTGACGCGGAGCAGAAAGTCAGTACCAGGCGCCGCGCTGCTCGAGCACCTGCTTGAGAACTGCTGGGCGGTCGGTCATGATCCCGTCTACGCCGAGGTCGAGCAAGCTGTGCATCTGGGCCGGGTCGTCGATGGTCCAAACGTGAACGGCAAGTTCTCGTTCGTGAGCGGTACGGATGAATCTTTCGTCGACCAGCCGTACCTTACGGTTCGGAGGAACCTGCACGCAGTGTGCATCGAAGCGGCCGGTGGGAGCACCGAAACTCGCGGCTCGCAGGCGAGCGACGCCCACAGGGCCGAGCGAAGTGCACAGACGGGTTCCGAATCGCTGCCGCAAGCGGGCGATGCGCTTATCAGAGAACGAGCCAATGCAAACTCGATCCAACGCATTGGTCGCCGCGAGGACTGCGGCGAGTGCATCGACGGCTGAGTCATGTTTCGGGTCGATGTTCACATGGAGATCCGGCCAGGTCCCCAGGATGTCGGCAAGTAACGGGATCGGCTCCCGGCCAGCCACCCGAGCTCGCTTGACCTCCGAGTAGGGAAGGTCGCGGATGAGGCCGCGTCGGTCGGTGACGCGGTCAAGCCGGTCGTCGTGAAAGGCGAGCAGGACACCGTCCGCGGTCACGTGGACGTCAGTCTCGACATACCTGTAGCCGAGGCGCACCGCTCCTTCGAATGCCGGCATGGTGTTCTCCGGCCAATCACCGGCACCACCTCGATGGGCCATGGGGATGGGCCCTGGATGATCGAGGAAGGGGTGCGTAGCCATCATCGGGAACCCTACCGGTACGGCACCACCCTAACGGCGGGGGTACCCCGCCGCGTCGACACGAAAGGTGCGCATCTATCACTTGGAACCCTACCGGTACGACCCTGTGACCACGGGACTTTGGATAGCCTCCTCCAGCGATGTCTCGGCGAGTCTGGACCTTGGAAGAAGCCAATGCAGCTCTCGGTCGGGTGGCGGCGATCGTCGAGCAGGCCCAGGCCGCCCTCGTTGCGTCTCGTGCTGCAGTCACCAGAGTTCGTTCCAACGGGCATAAGAATCCCGCCGATCCCGAAGGCCTTCTCCGCCAAGCGGTCGAAGAACTGGCGGCAGACGGCATCGTTTTGCGTGATGCTGAGCGTGGTCTTGTCGACTTCCCGGCACGCTCGCCCTCGGGGCGTGACTATTGGCTGTGTTGGCTTGTTGGCGAACCTGAGGTGGCGTGGTGGCACTGGCCAGAGGCAGGTTTCGCCGGTCGTCGGCCCGTGGAGGAGCTTCCGGACTGATGCGCAATGGCTGAAGCGTGACGCGGGACCGCGACGAAGTGTCCGTCGCGAAGCCATTGAGATGGCTGCCCAGCTGTCGCCGGTTCAACCTGCACGGGCACCGCTACCGGGTTGAAGCGGGGGGGAACCAGTTGAGGCGGCTGTTTAGATGATGCGGCTTTCGTGGCCCTGCCAGTATTCGTCCTTGAGAAGCCGCTTGTAGAGCTTGCCAGTGGGGTGGCGCGGCAATTCGGGACGGAAGTCCACGGATCTTGGGCACTTGACGTCGGCGAGGTGCTGACGGCAGTACTCGATGAGTTCCCGTTCCAGTTCGGGCCCTGCGTCTGCCATGTCGACTGGTTCGACGATTGCCTTCACTTCCTCGCCGAACTCTTCGTTCGGCACACCGATGACGGCCACGTCCTGGACTTTCGGGTGTAGGGCCAGAACATTCTCGGCTTCTTGCGGGTACACGTTCACACCGCCGGTGATGATCATGTAGGCCTTCCGATCGGTGAGGTAAAGAAACCCGTCCTCGTCGAGGCGACCGACATCCCCAAGAGTGGTCCAGCCGTTCGGGAGCCGCGACGCCGCGGTCTTCTCGGGGTCGTTGTGGTACTCGAATTGGGCGTCACTCTCGAAATAGATGGTGCCTTCTTCGCCCGGCGGGAGCTCGTTGCCTTCCTCGTCAACGATGTGAACTTTGCCGAGCAAGGCGCGACCGACGGTTCCCTTGTGTGTCAGCCAGTCCTCGGAGTTGCAGTACACGAGTCCATTGCCCTCGGTTCCCGCGTAGTACTCGTGAATGATCGGACCCCACCACTCGATCATCTTCTCTTTCACCGCAATTGGGCAGGGTGCAGCAGCGTGGATCGCGACCTGGAGACTTGAGAGGTCATATGCTTTGCGGGCCTCTTCGGGGAGCTTCAACAAGCGGATGAACATGGTGGGCACGACTTGTGTATGCGTCACCTTATAGCTTTCGATCAACGCAAGGAATTGTTCAGGGTCGAAATGCTCCATGACGATGACCGTGCCTCCGACCTGATGGACCGCCATCGAGAACCGTAAGGGAGCGGCGTGATAGAGGGGTGCCGGTGACAGGTACACCATGGACTCGTTGTAGTCGAACAGCAGCTGAGCGTGGGGATGTTCGGCGCGCAGCCGAGAGAGCCGTTCGCGCAAGCGGAGGAAGATCGCCTCCGGCTCGTCGGGCGGGACGATCAGCACCTCGTGCGGCTGCCGCGGGCGCTGCGCCTTGGCGAGGAT
>JANZZE010000075.1 GCA_026419545.1 Acidimicrobiales bacterium | reverse complement strand
CGCTTTGCACGCGGCCCCGCACGCCACTACGAAGACTTCCGGAGCCGAAGATGACTGGTACCTTGGCCCTGGTTGGCGGTGGTGAATGGTCAGATGGGTGTACGTTCGACCAGCGTCTCATTGAGCTCGCTCACACCGACACGGTCGCCGTGCTGCCGACAGGTTCCGCTTATGAGAACCCGACAGCGGTGATGGAACGGGCTCGGGTTTGGTTTGAGCAGCTCGGCGCCAAGGCCATCGAGGTGCCGGTCCTGACGCGGCCAGATGCGTTCGTCCCAGAGTACATCGAGGTTGTCCGCTCGTCTCGGTTCACGTATCTCGCGGGCACCTCAGCGATGCATTTGCGCTCGGTATTGAAAGACTCTCCCTTGTTCGAGGCGCTCGTTGGTGCCTACCAATCCGGCGGCGTACTCGCCGGAACCAACGCTGGTGCCGATGTCCTGTGCGACCCGATGGTCGATGCGCGCGGTGGTGCCTTCACTGTCGGCCTTGGCGTGGTTTCTAACCTCGCTGTTATCCCTCGCTCCAACACGTGGTCACATGACAAGATTCACCGCACCGTCGCACTCGCACCGCCCGGGCTCGCCGTTGCCGAGATCCCCGAAGCCACCGCCCTCATCCGCGACCCCGATGGGCTCTGGCATTCGGAAGGAGTCGGGGAAGTGCAGGTGTACATCGACCGTACTCCGGCCCGTCTCGCCGATCTCAAGGTGTGAGAACGAAAGTTCGGTCCCCTTGGTCACGACATAGGTGTGATCGTGATCGTGTTGATGTAGACGGGGTCGGTTGGAACTCCAGGATCAAAGTCGGCTCCTCCGGCCTCGATCGCGGCAATTGTGGTGTCAAGGCCATCGGTAACCTGGCCGAACAACGAATAGGCCGGTGTGGCCAATCGGCCCGGGGCGAACACCACGAACCACTGGCTACCGCCGCTGTTGGGTTCCCCGGTATTTGCCATGGCAACTGCGCCGCGCTGGTACTCATCGACGCTCGCCGGCAGCTCGTCAGGAATCGTGTAGCCGGGACCACTACCAAGTTCTGGCCCAACGCCATCGCCGGTCTGGCCCATGAAGCCTTTGATCACCCGATGGAAGGGGATGCCGTCGAAGTAGTGGTAGCGGGCGAGAACGACGAAATTGTTCACAGTCAGCGGGGCTTTGGCCGCATCTAGCTTTATGGTGAAGTCGCCCTTCGTCGTCGACACCTTTGCTTCGTAAGCAGCGGTGGGGTCGATGCACATCGGAGGTAAGGCTGCGAACTTCGTGGTTCGCGGCGAGGACCCATCTGGCGCCGGGCAGGGCGTGTCGGTCGAGATGGTGTTGCCAGGCGGAGGCCAAGAAACCGGCGTACCGGAACTAGCGGATGCTGTCGTTGGAGGAACGCTCGTCGACGACACCGGCGTACTCATCGTCGTGCCTGTCGTCGTCTCATTTTCTTGACTTCGGCTGCCGACCACGGCGCTCACGAAGTACACGAGCAGGACCGAACCGACAATTGCGCCGGTCAAAATGAAGCGCCGACGGCGTTCGGCCCTCTTCACTGCAGCTTGAGCCGCTTCGATCCGCTCTCGGCGCGCCTGCTTCTGACGCTCTCGCTTCGCCGTCCCCATGACGCGGAACCTATCAACCCGTCAACTTGTCGCCGACGCAGTCGTGCGCTCGACAGGGAGACTCTGTTCGACCGAAATCGACTCGATGGTTATGACTTCAGTCGGTTGCCCGGTCTGCGGGGTTCCTCCCTTGCGAATGCGTTGAAGCGTCTCCAAACCATCGAGCATCACGCCGAAGACAGTCGTCCCACGCGGCAAACCCGCTGCGCCTTCCTCCGACAGCGGGACCTGGAGTGCGCCACCGTTCTGGCCCGAACCATCGGGGTACACGACGAGCGAGCCAACCAGGACTACCTGCTCCTGCCCTTCAGGCGGAATGGTGTAACCGGGGTCGGATGCTCCAGGCGACTCCGCGAAGCCGGGCAGGATCACGAATCGCTTCGTCGGATCGATCGATGTCAGCGGCAGCCCATCGTAGAAGTGATATCGAGCTAGAACGACGAAGTTGTTGACCGTCTGTGCGTGAACCTCCGGATTGATCAGGTAGACGATGTCGCCCACCGACGTCTTGATGCGGGCGTTGTAGGTGTAGTCCGGGTCGATGCACATGGGTGGCGCCGAGGAAAAACGGGTAATCCGCGGCGACGAGCCGTCTTCGGCCGGACACGGCGTAGGTCCGTCAATCGAGCCGCCTGCTGGAATCCGGGGGACGCTCACCGGCGTCCCCACCGTGGTGGTGGTTGTCGAGAGCGTGGTCACGGTTGAGGTCGTCGACGCGCCCGCACGCTCGTTCGAGCGACGAGCAGCGCTGACCATGCCGCCCCCAAATAGTGTGAGCACGAGGATCGCCATGATGAGGACAAGACGCTGGTTCCGACGCGCTCGGCGCGCTGCTTCCGCCCGGCGCATCTCCTGTGCTTGTCGGCGCGCCTGCTCCCGCCTGCGCTGAGATGACTTGGGTGGCATCACCGCCTGAAGCTAGTTGGCGTGGGAGGTTGGATTACAGGCAGGCGGTGGACGCCGATAGCCTCGCTGTCCGATGGCGTTGCTCGTTCAAAAGTTCGGCGGCACTTCGGTAGCCGATCCTGACCGCATGCGCGCAGTGGCCGACCATGTCGCGCGAACGCTAAAGCGAGGTCACCAAGTCGTCGTCGTCATCAGCGCGATGGGCAAGGAGACCGACGACCTACTCCGCCTGGCGCAGGAGGTCTCGTCGACTCGCCCTGGCCGCGAAATGGACATGCTCATCACCGCGGGCGAGCGCAAAGCGACGGCTCTGCTCTGCATGGCTCTTCACGATCTGGGTGTTGAAGCAGAGTCATTCACCGGAAGTCAGGCCGGATTCATCACAGACTCGACCCACATGAACGCACGCATCATCGAAGTTCGGCCGGACCGAGTCCGCAAAGCACTAGACGAAGGCAAGGTGCCGGTCGTTGGCGGCGCGCAGGGCGTGTCGATCGACAAGAACGTCACCTTCCTAGGGCGTGGCGGCTCCGATACGACGGCAGTAGCACTCGCGCATGCACTCGGAGCAGAGGTATGCGAGTTGTACACCGATGTATCTGGAGTGTTCACCAGCGATCCACGTGTCGTTGACAACGCACGCAAGATGGACCGGATCTCCTTCGACGAGTTGCTCGAGATGACCGCCAACGGTTGTCCCAAACCCGCCATGCGGTCAGTCGAGTACGCCCGCACTCACGGCGTCAACCTTCACGTCCGCTCAGCCTTCACCTGGGAGCCGGGCACACTCGTCACGAAGACTGCGGCATCACCCGATGGGAGCGATGACATGGAACAGGCCATCATCTCGGCGGTGGTATACGACCTCGACGAGGCGAAGATCACCATCGCTGGCGTTGAGGATCGGCCCGGAATTGCTGGTCGGCTCTTCCGTGCATTGGCCGACCGGAACATCAACGTCGACATGATCGTCCAGAACACCTCGGAGCAAGGTCACACCGACATCTCGTTCACGGTCCCCCGAAGTGAGGTTGAGCGGGCCGTAGAGACCAGCCGTGCACTCCAGACAGAGCTCGGTGCCAGAGCTGTCACCTACGACGATCACATTGGGAGAGTGAGCGTGATCGGTGCCGGGATGAAGACCCACCCGGGCGTCGCGGCAACCGTGTTCGAAACGCTCGCAGCCAACGACATCAACATCGAGATGATCTCGACCTCCGCCATCCGCATCTCCTGTGTCGTCGACGAGGACACCGTCGAGCGGGCAGTCCAGGTTCTGCACGACGCCTTCGAGCTGGACAAGGGCCCAGCACTGGCTGACTGACCTCGAACGAACCGAAAACCCTGCGCAATGCCTTGCCTCGGCATGGATGGGGGCCCGCTCGATCCGCTTGAGCTTCTTGGGATGACGGAACTGCCTTCGTCGCGAACGCATCCCCCGAGTACCCTGAACTCCCTATGCGCGTAGGAGTACTCGGAGCAACCGGCCAGGTCGGCGCGGTGATGCGCGCCATCCTCGCCGAGCGTCAATTTCCCGTCGACGAGATCCGATTCTTTGCATCTGCCCGATCAGCGGGTCGCAGGCTTCCCTGGGGCGACCGCGAGGTCGAGGTAGAGGATGCGGCGACCGCCGACTACTCAGGCCTCGACATCGTATTGATGTCGGCCGGTGCCACTACTTCGAAGGCCCTGGCACCTCGCATCGCGGAATCCGGTGCCATCGTCATCGACAACTCCTCAGCATGGCGCATGGACCCGCAGGTGCCGCTGGTCGTACCAGAGGTCAACGCACACGCGCTCGCGGACATCCCAAAGAACATCGTCGCAAATCCGAACTGCACGACCATGGTCGCCATGCCTGTCCTCAAGCCACTCGATCTCGAAGCCGGGCTAGTGGCTCTCGTTGTCAGCACGTACCAGGCCGTATCTGGGGGCGGCCTAGCCGGTACTTCCGAACTAGAAGAACAGATCAGCAAGATCGGCGACGGGGCTTCCGCGCTGGCCATGAGTGGCACAGCGGTAGAGCTGCCCATACCAAGCAAGTTCCCAGAGCCGATCGCGTACAACGTCATCCCGCTCGCAGGCAAGGTGCTCGACGACGGGCATTTCGAAACAGACGAGGAACAGAAATTGCGTAACGAGAGCCGCAAGATCCTCGAGTTACCCGACTTGGCCGTATCGGCGACCTGCGTCCGTGTGCCGGTGTTCACTGGGCACTCGATGACCATCAACGCTCGATTCCGTCAGCCGATCACACCTGAACGGGCACGAGCCGTGCTTGTGAAGGCGAAGGGCGTCGAGCTGGTGGAGGTGCCGACACCACTGAAAGCTGCCGGCACCGACACGACAAAGGTAGGGCGAATCCGCACCGACCCGACCAGCCCTCACGGCCTCGCACTGTTCCTTTCCGGAGACAACCTCCGCAAGGGCGCCGCCCTCAACGCAGTGCAGATCGCCGAGGCACTGATCGAGCGGCGGAACTGATCTGGACCGGCAAGAGCAATCCGAGACGCACTATGGCGGATCGGTAACGTAGCGGGCCGCGGCATCCTCCAACGAAAGTCCAAGCTGATTGGCCAGTGACGCCAACCAGGCCAGAACGTCACCCAGCTCATGTAACTGATCTGACCGATCACCCTTCCGGACCGCCTGGGCCAGTTCGCCGAGTTCCTCGGCCAGCCAAGCGACCGTCGCCGGGATACCCCGGGCACGATCGCCTGCGCCGTACAGCGTCTCCATCAACTGTTGGAATTCACCGATCTGCATGACTTGTGCTCGCTGAGCTGGTTCGTTGCGTTTACTAGCACGTCCCTAGTACGAGATCGACTGTCGTGCTCGCCGGGCACATGCGCCCGCATCTCCCCCGGCGGGTCGCTGCCGTGTTCGACCCGGCTACATGACATCGACACATCGACGAAGGGGGCGTCGTCCGACGGTGAGGGGCGGCTATAACGACATCGAATCAGGGTGCCAGGTGGTCGTTAAGGACGGCAGAGGCACCAAGTTGGCGAATGGCAAGCTGGGCCAGGCAATGCTCCTCACTCTTGACGACGCGGTAGGCAAGGCGGGGGGATGACCACGACCAAGCGCCTGTCGAGCTCGTCGGCACGCTCAAGCCCGACGGTATGTCAGTGCACTATCACTGTCGCTGATGTCCCCGACGCGGACTTCTACCGGATCAAGATCGGTCACCCGCAACCGGTCGAGTACTCCAAGACCAAGCTGGAGGCCGACGGCTGGCGGATCGACCTCGTCCTCGGCGACCCAAGAAGCGGACAGGAGTGTGCTAAGAGAAACTAATCCTGGCCCAGCGAGGGGCAGGCCACGCGTTTGGTCGGGGTGGCGGGATTTGAACCCACGGCCTCTTCGTCCCGAACGAAGCGCGCTACCAAGCTGCGCCACACCCCGGAGGACTCAGCATGGTAGCGAAACCGGACACAGACCGGAAAGGTGAGTCAAGCCCACGCGACCACGGGCTCACACAGCTCGTCAGGCGGGCCGATCGTCAGGCAGGTACCGCGTTGTCCCCGTCCGCTGCGGTCTCATCCTCGACGCCTTCGAAATACGAATAGCCAGCCAGAAGCACTTCAGCTGCCTTTCGGAGGCGGAAGGCATCGATCGGCTTGATCAACCACCCGTCGGCATCACTACGTTTCGCCAGAAATACATCCGCTGCTCTGTCGAGCAACATCAACACAGGGATGGTCGGGAGCCGGTTCGAGCTTTCCTCATGGCGGATCGCCATGCATGCAGCCATCCCGCCCATGTTGCCGATCTGCAGGTCAAGTATGACCAAGTCAGGCCGGAGTTCCTGTACTGCCGGCACGACATCTACCCCTCTCCGCACCCGGTAGACGGCCGAATCTTCGTCAGATAGCGCCGCATCGACCTCGTCGAAGATCCAATCGGCATCAGTAGCGAGCAGGACGGTGGTCACCTCAAATCTCCCTCAGTCGGCCGAAGGTTACCGGTCCCTGAACGCCTCCCCAAAGCCTGCTCGCGGCGGCGGTCAACAAGATCGATGAGTGAGCCGTCGCCAACAGCACCATCACCTCCACCAGGCACCGGCACGGACGCCGGGAGAGAACTCGACGTCGAAACTGGAATTGATAATGTCGATGAAGTCGACGACGATTGCGGAACCGACAAAGTCGATGAGGTCGACGAGGTCGATATCGACGGCGCCGTCGTACCCTTTGGCGTAGACGGCGGAACGGTGCCATACGCCGCGGTGTCTTCAACAACCGGTGCCTGCACCGGGACATAGGAGGGTGGCGCAAACGGAGGGCACCGCTCCTTGCCCTCGTTGGCTCTGACCATGAAGTCATGCCAGATCTGCGTCGGGAACGTGCCGCCCGCGACCTGGATGCCATGAACGTTGGTCATGTAGCGGGTTTCGGGTCCCGGGTAGCCAACCCAGACCGCCGCGGTGAGATGGCAAGTGAACCCGGCAAACCAGGCGTCACGGTAGTTCTCTGTTGTCCCGGTCTTCCCGGCGGCTGGTTGCTCGAATTTCGCCTTCGTACCGGTCCCACCCTCTACGACCTGGTTCAGGACCCAATTCGTTGAACGAGCGACATCAGCTTGCAGTACCTGCTTGGGTTTAGGTGATGACTCACACAGGGTGTTGTTATGCGCGTCGGTGACTTTGGTGATCACAAACGGCCCCACCTGTTCTCCACCCCGGGCGAAGGTCGAGTAGGCGGAGGACATGTCCAGCACCGACACGCTGCCGGTGCCGAGAACGACAGACGGATACGGCGGCAGTTCACTGGTGATTCCCATCGCCTTGGCCATCTTGACGATGTTTTCCGGCCCAACGTCGATCGCGAGTTGTGCGTAGGCGGTGTTCGACGACTTCTTCGTCGCCTCGACGAGGTTGAGTGTGCCGAGCCCGGCGTCGCCGTAGTTGGATACTTTCCAGGGTTTCGGATTACCTGGGATCTTGAGTTGCATCGTGCCCGGCGCCTGATAGGTGCGGTCCAGCGTCATGCCTTGGCTCAATGCGGCAGCGAGCGCAAACGGCTTGAACGCGGATCCGGGCTGGCGCCCGCTCCCACCGCCCTCGAGGCCTGTCGCCAAGTTGACCTGGGACGTGTTCCAGTCGTAACCGCCAACCAACGCGCGAACATTGCCGTCGGGATCGATGGCAACAAGCGATGCCGTTGGATCGTCCGGGAGGTTGAGCCGTCCGCGGATCGCGTCATATGCCGCCTGTTGCAAGCCCCAGTCGATGGTCGTGTACACACGCAGGCCACCACCAAAGACCATGGCGTCATCGAAACCGCTGCAGTCTTTGCTCAGCCGTTGCCTCACATACTCGATGAAGTACTCGGAGCCGAGATCACTGTGCTTCACCTCGCCGAAGTTCTTGGCCTGTTGACGAACGAGTACGTAGTCCCAACCCATGTTGTCGACTCGATCATGTTCTTCCTTGGTGACGTATCCCTCTTCGAGCATGCGATCGAGGACCTGCCGGCGACGTTGCGTTGCCGCTTCCCGTTGCTTCGGTGCCAATGGGTCGGTAGCCGGCCTATTGGCATCGTTGTCCTCTGGAGCCCTGATGATTCCCGCCAAGTAGGCTGCCTCAGGCAAGCCGATCTGTTGAATTTCCTTGCCGAAGTAGATCCGCGACGCTGCGGCAACACCGTAGGCACCTCGACCGAAATAGATCGTGTTGAGATACCGCTGCATGATCTCCTTCTTCGGGAGCTCACGCTCGAGCTTGATGGCGATGACGGCTTCCTTGACCTTTCGGTCGATGGTCCGCTCCTGAGTCAAATACGTGTTCTTCACATACTGCTGCGTGATGGTGGAGCCACCCTGCTGGAGACCTTCATCGCGTACGTTCGCCCACACCGCACGTGCAACACCGGCTGGGTCCACGCCCTTGTGCTCGAAAAAGGTCTTGTCCTCCGCAGCTACGATTGCGTCGATGAGTACTTGCGGGACCTGCTCATAGGTCACGGTCTCACGGTCGACCCCTCCGCTGAGCTGTGCGATAGACGTCTCATGTGTGCACTTGCCGACAGGCACCTCTGATGAGCAGATGTAGGTGGTCTGTAGCAGGGGAGGTTCGCCGGGAGGGAGTTCCGTCTGCGACCAGATCAGCCAGGCCAAGAACGTCACTCCGAACACTCCGAGGACGAACACAAGGAGGAACGGGTAGCGCAGCCCCCACAGCAACCTTCTGATGGGTCCGCGTCGGACAGCGCGAACGGACGCATCAGAGACGGTGCCTCCAGTTCGCTTCGCGGAACCGGCTGATCGTCGGCCGGCTGATCGGTTCATGAGTCGAGTCATGCGCCAAACAAACGACGGTCTCAAGCCGAACGGGCGGGCCGAAGCAAGAACGCACGCGCTAGGTAGTTCCACCCGCACCCAGGGCAGACCTCCACCACGTATGCCGCGTGCTCGCCCGGCCGGCGGGACAGTGCCACCAATTCTGCTTTGCTGGTGATGCATCGTCCATGCGAGGGCAATTTCGGACCGAACACGTAAGTGACCAGAACAAGGTCGACCTGGCAGCAAATCGGGCAACGCTCGGCTGAGGGCTCAGCGATCTCCCGCGCTGCCCGCATCAGTTCTGGGTGTGCGTCACACACTTCGTGCTGAGCGAGTCGGCCTTTGCGATATTCCGCGATGAGGTTGCGGCGGGAAAGGCGGTAGTCGATCTCCCCGGGCACCCCAGGGTCGGCTCGTCTTCTGGCACCCGGGCCGAACCTCATCATCGACAGGGTAGCCAGGCGTGTACCGACGCGCAGCGCCAACAGCGAGTCCTCAACGAGCAACCGCGACCGGCCGATGGGAAGAACCATGGCGATGACTGATGTTGGGGCCCCGCTTGCAACCGAACTCAACCTTCGGCCACCTCGCGATGTCGAGGAGCTCGGCGTTCCATCGGCTCTCGTGCATGACATCACCCTTCGGCGCGCCCTGTTCGAAGGTCGGACCTCTACCCTCAGACTCAGCGACGGCTTGTGCATCAGCCCGGCACTCGTGTCAAAGGTGGTCGAGGAATTGCGCGAGCTGCGCTATCTCGAAGTGCAGGGACTCGACGGGCGCGACTACCAGCTCGCACTGACCGAGCTTGGTAGGGAACAAGCGAACGAACGCATGCGTCTCAGCCGATACTCAGGTGCCATACCGGTCAGCCTCGATGAGTACAGGCGCGTCGTCCGTCAACAGGAAGCCGACGTTGAGGTAACTCGTGAACGCATGCGACGAGCTTTCTCCGACCTCGTTGTGAACGACGCACTTCTCGATGAGCTGGGTCCTGCGCTCATCGCACAAGGAGCCATGTTCCTTTACGGGCCACCGGGAACAGGCAAAACCAGCATCGCCGAACGGCTCATCCGCATCCACGAGGACGTCATCGTGGTCCCACGGGCCGTCGAGGTGGATAGCCAGGTGATCACGGTCTTCGACCCAGTGGTCCATGAACCTGTCGAAAACCAGCCCTACGACCTCGATCCGAGATGGGTCGTCTGCAGGCGACCAGCGATCATCGCGGGCGGTGAACTAACCGCAGACATGCTCGACCTACAGTACGAGCCAAACAACGGCATTTACCTAGCTCCGCTCCACATGCAGGCAAACAACGGGATCTTCGTGATCGACGACTTCGGTCGCCAGTCCATGACGCCATCGCAGCTGTTGAACCGTTGGATCGTGCCACTCGACCGCCGTGTCGACTTCTTGTCACTGAGTTACGGCGTGAAGTTCGAGATCCCGTTTGAGACAAAGGTCGTACTTTCCACCAACCTCGACCCCTCGAGCCTCGGCGATGAAGCGTTCTTCAGGCGGATACAGAACAAGATCTTTGTGAAACCCATTAGTGACGAAGAATTCGACGAAGTACTACGTCGATGCTGCGAAGCCATGGGCATCGTCTTACAGGACGGCGCGGCCGAATACCTCCGCAAGGTCAGCCGCGAACAAGGTGACGGTGACCTCCGCCCGTACCTACCAGGTGAGGTGTGCAAGATTCTCCAGGCGGTTTGCAAGTACAACAAGTCACCCGAGGTCCTGGAGCCAACCACGATCGACGCGGTGGCCAACGTGTATTTCACCCACCGGCTAGATGACGCCCAGAAGTGGGCAACTGCCGCCACGCCAATTGAAGGCCCGCGGGCAATGAGCAACAGGTCCTGATGTCGCGGACCGCGACGACCCCCTGCCGCGGTAAATGGATTCTCCATAACCACTGAGCAACAGGTCCTGATGCCGCGGACGCGACACACGCTGCTCGGTCTGACTGAGTTGCGACTGCATTGGGATCCGCATGGACCACGGTTCAACTGCACGCCATGACCGCGAGCGCTTGCGGTCGATATATCGATTCGATAGGATCTTATGACATATGGTGGATCTGGCCATCCTCGGCCTGCTCCGAGGTCAAGACCTTCACGGCTACGAGCTGAAAAAGCAGATCAACGAACTTCTCGGCGCTCGTTCGAAGGTGTCATTCGGCTCGTTGTATCCGGCACTGGCACGGTTAGAGAGGTCGGGATTCGTCGAGGTCACCGACGATCTGGGCCGTGACACCACCCAAACTGGGAGCAACACGCCAGCTTCAGGTTCACTCACAGGGGAAATTGCCGCCTTCCGCCAACGCCTCAGCTTGAACAACCGGAGCCGTAGCCATCGCGACCGAAGGGGGCGCAAGGTCTACGCAATTACCGCGAGGGGCCAACAGCATCTTCACGATCTCCTAGCCCGCACCGATGGCGACGACCGAACCTTTGCCTTACGGGTTGCGTTCTGCCGCTATCTCAAGCCTGAGGAACGCCTAGAACTCTTCGAGCATCGAAGAGCCGAACTCGCCGCATCCCTCACGGCCTATCGTCGGCGCGGGCTGGGCAGCCGGTTCGACAACTACCTGCGCTCACTTGCCGATCACGACACTCGTTCGCTAGCCAACGACCTCGCCTGGGTTGATGAATTGATCGCCCAGACCCGGCTGGAAATGGAACGCGAGGACGCTGGCTCCGCGCCATCACCTCTTTCTCCCGCACCCTCTAATACAGCGGCACCCAGTCTCGACCTGCTCGGAGCCGCGCGTCCTACCGGAGGTTCCCAACAATGACCAAAATCCGCCTTGCGATCGCTGGCGTCGGAAACTGCGCTAGCTCACTGATCCAAGGACTCGAGTACTACAAAGACGCCGATCCGAACGACGATGTGCCTGGACTCATGCACGTCGTCGTCGGTGGCTACCACATCCGCGACATCGAACTGGTCGCGGCATTTGATGTCGACGCAACAAAGGTCGGGGTCGACGCTAGTAAGGCAATTCACGCCGGGCAGAACAACACCATCAAATTCGCGGACGTGCCCCATCTCGGTGTAAAGGTGCTCCGGGGGCCAACGCTTGATGGTTTCGGTGAGTACTACCGTGAAACATGCGAGGAATCCCCCGAAGACCCAGTCGACGTTGCCGAAGAGCTGCGTAGGACCCAGGCCGATGTACTCGTTTCTTACTTGCCAGTTGGTTCAGAAGAGGCACAGCGCTACTACGCACAGGCCTGCCTTGATGCAGGGGTCGCTTTCGTCAATGCCATTCCGGTCTTCATCGCCTCCGATCCCGAGTGGGCCAAGAAATTCGAGGAGGCGGGTATTCCGATTGTCGGCGATGACATCAAGAGCCAAGTTGGCGCCACGATCGTTCATCGTGTCCTCTCGCGATTGATGGAGGACCGCGGCACAGTGATCGATCACACGTACCAGTTGAACTTCGGCGGCAACATGGACTTCAAAAATATGCTCGAGCGAAAGCGATTGAAGTCCAAGAAGATCTCCAAAACGCAGTCGGTTACGAGCCAGATCGAACATGCCATCACCGACAGAGACGTTCATATCGGACCATCGGATCATGTCCCTTGGCTAGATGACCGCAAGTGGGCATATATCCGGCTTGAAGGTCGAAACTTCGGTGACGTACCGATGAACATCGAGCTGAAACTCGAGGTTTGGGATTCACCGAACTCCGCGGGGGTGATCATCGACGCGTTGCGTTGTGCCAAGCTGGCGAAGGACAGGGGCATCGGCGGTCCTCTCGCCGGGCCCAGCGCCTATTTCATGAAGAGTCCGCCTGTCCAATATCGCGACGATGTCGCCCGACAGATGGTGGAACAGTTCATCGCAGATCACTAAGTCATCGCAGGTCACTACGTCGACTTTGACGAGTCGCTGGCTGACGAGTGTCGGTCAGCGACTCGTACATTTGACGCCTGTCAACCTCGCCCGCTTGGAGGCGCCCGGGCGCGCCTTGACCTAGGCCCGAGAATTTCTGGGGTAACGATTGGGTAAAGGTCGATTTCGCCGAACCTGAATTCGGCAGACCCGCGTTGGCGGGCTTCAGGTCAGGCATTTGCGACACACCTCGGCGCTGGTCGGGGACATCGAGCTTTGCTTCCACACCATTTCGATGTGCCGTCCAGCCATTGCTCGCGCTGCAGTCTTGCGGCCTCGTCCACTATCCATGCCGGGAGTTCGACATTCGACCAGACTTGTAGACATGGCCGACGGCAACGGACCCACTGACACGACCGGACCCGATCAAAGCGAGGACATCACCTCGACCCACCCTACGGCGCGTCACCTGAGACCTTCGGAACGGTCAAGCCGCGCTGGCCCCGACTCGCGTCCGCTTTCAGCAACGTTCCCCACCGAGGCTCATTTGCCCTACGAAGTGGTGAGCTACGGACCAGACATCCCCGATGAACGAGTGTTCCGGTTGTTGGGAAACGTCGAGGGCAAGCGCATCCTCGAACTGGGTTGCGGAGCGGGTCACACCTCCATTGCACTAGCGAAGCAAGGGGCGAAGGTCATCACCGTGGACCCCTCGTCCGAGCGCCTGGATCTCGTGCGGGCGGCTGCAGAGCGCGAAGAAGTCAAAGTTGAGCTACATCATGGAGACCTAGCGGAACTTGCATTCGTGCGGGCCGACACCATCGACGTCGTGGTCAGCATTTTCGCTCTTGGCTCGGTCGAAGACCTCGATCGCGCATTTCGTCAAGCGCACCGTGTCCTACGGCCCGAGAACCACCTCCTGTTCTCGATTCCGCATCCCGCGTACGCCATGATCGACCCTGCCGCCGATGACCCGATGCGGTTGGTGCGCACGTACTGGGATCGCTCAGCTCGTCCCTGGACGACAACCACCGGTACAGGTGCTGATCGACCACGAACCGTTTCAGAGATCTTCACCGGCCTTTGCCGGGCGAACTTCCGGGTCGACACGATCCTCGAGCCCGAACCAGCGGCTGATGCCATCCGCAGTGCCTTCTGGTCACAAGCTATGGCCTGGGTGCCAGCGACCCTAATCGTTCGTGCACGTAAAGAAGGAATCTGACTGCTGCTCACACGCCAAACAGGGTGCGATCCTAGGAACTGACCGAGCGGGAGCTATGCTCAGGCGCGCTCGGCGTGGCGCATGGGACCGAACACTGAACTCGTTCTGCCTAACTCTGAGGCAGGTGACGCAATCGCCCGCAAATCGATGACTTCATCGGCGGGCACCTGTTTACCGGAGCGAACCAGCAGCGCCCCAGCGATTGCGGCAACCGCGGCCAATCCGAACTGCACGCCGCTGAAGAGCAGTGATGTAGCGCCCATCAGGCGCCACTCTGACACCACGCACACGAGCGCAACCACAGAAAGCACGAAGGCGAGCTTCACGAGCCTGGGGCGGGCCATCGTCGATCGTTTCTCCTCGGGGTCACGTTCGGACGGGGCCGGGTTCGCTCTAGTTCCCCGCAGGCGCAGCGACCAGTTCAGACCTACGGATCGTCACTTCCCCTGATCAGGCGCTGACCGTAGCACTGAGTGCGCGCTCAGCCAAGCTCCTGCTTCGCCGCCCACCACGCATCGAGTCGCCGGTATGCCTCAGGCTTGCCCAGCGGTCCTTCGTCCAATCGAACCTCGAGGAGATACGCAAGGGCTTCACCGACGATCGGACCTGGTG
>JANZZE010000074.1 GCA_026419545.1 Acidimicrobiales bacterium | reverse complement strand
GTCAGATGTGTATAAGAGACAGCACCTGGGGCATGTACCCCGACGAGGTAACCGAGAAGGGTGAAGCTGAGGGGCTCATTGAACACCATCCAGTGCCGTACCCGGTCACCAAGCGCTTCGGCGACCACCGCTGCGTATTCACTGAACCAGTTCACGACCTCGCGGTTGCTCCAGCCGCCGCGATCTTGGAGTGCTTGGGGCAGATCCCAGTGATACAGCGTGATCCAGGGTTCGATGCCGTTATCGAGACACTGGTCGACAACTCGGCGGTAGAAGTCGAGACCACGTTGCTCCACTCGCCCTGTTCCGTGAGGAAGGACGCGAGGCCATGAGATGGAGAACCGCTTTGCCCCGAAGCCAAGGTCCTTGGCAAGTGCTATGTCGCTGGCGTAGTGGTGGTAGAAGGCGCAAGCGATGTCGCCGTTCGATCCGTCAGCGATGCGGCGCCTTCGGTGAGAGAAGGTGTCCCAGATCGAGAGTCCCTTACCATCCGCGTCCCAAGCGCCTTCGATCTGGTATGCGGCAGTTGCCACGCCCCAGGTGAAATCGGGACCGAAGGCGGACCTTGACAAGGCTTGGCCGCCATCAGTGTTCTCGGACACGCCGGGATGTTAACGGGCGCATGCTGCTGGCCTGGACCAGCGAGCCTCCTACGATGTCTTGTATTGATCGTTGCGGCCATCGATGCTGTCGGCGGTGGAGAGTCCGTTGTCGCGGCAATCGATCGTTCGCGTGCTTTGCCGTGTCCGATGGATGGTCGTAGGGCTTCTGGCAGCGGAAGCGCTCGGGATGTCGCTCCAGGATGCGATTGCGGGGCTGGCGACGACGGCGCCACCACCGGTAGCGCCGTTTGATGTCGAGGTGACCCGCGACGTGCCCTACGGCGACGATCGTGCCGAGCACCTGCTCCTCGACGCCTTCTTGCAGGCCTATGTTGCGGAGGGTCGTGATCCACATGTTCCGCCACGCTCACCGCCGACTACCCCTTCGGGATCTGCGCCGCTTCCTCCGTTGGCCGATGGCTGGAAGTTGCCGGCAGCCGACGAGGACTTGCCGATACGACTGCGAGGCTGGCCAGTGTGGGAAACCATGCGTTGGGTGCTGGTCGGGGTCGCTGCTGCAAATGCGGTTCTGGTGGTAGTGCTACATCGTCACGGGACGAAGCCCCGCAAGTCGGCGGCGTCAGTGTGAGAACGATCATCTGGTGTGGTCAGCGAAACAGGAGCACGACCTGTTCGAGGTACGCGTCCATGGCGTCGAGTTTCGCTTGGCCGCGCCCGAGAACGAAGTCAGGGACGATGACTTCATCGACGCCGAGCTCCTGCCACCTCGAGACTACCTCGGCAATGTGCGAGGTCGGGCCGGCGATTGCAGCACGTGGCGCTACCGTCTCGATCAATCGCCTAGCCTTGGTCATGTCATCGGTGATCATCACCAGGGCCTGGGTGGTTCGCTTGATCTCACGGGGATCCCTCCCGGCCTGCTCACACGCACGCTCGAGCACAGCGACCCGCGGCGCGAGCGTCTCGGGCAGACTCCACATGTTCCACGCATCAGCGAGCTGTGCGACGACTCTGAGCATGCGGTCGCCTTTACCGCCGATCAGGATGGGCAGAGGTTGCTGCAACGGCTTTGGTTCACACACTGCGCTACGCAAGGTGAACCACCGCCCGTCGAACTCCGTTGACTGTTGGGTCAGAAGGCTCCGCAAGACCTGTACGGCTTCGCATAGGCGATCTATTCGATCTCGGGGCGAAGGAAGGCTGATCCCGTACTGTTCGTGTTCGTTGTGCTGCCAGCCTGCGCCCACACCGAGTATGAGGCGCCCATGGCTGACATGGTCGACTGTTGCGGCCCAATTCGCGAGCACCGCTGGGTGCCGGTAGGTCTGGGACAACACCAACGACCCAAGGCTGACCCGGGATGTCAGGCCGGCGAGGGCTGCGAGTGCCGCTGTGGCTTCGAGCGTCGGCGTCGTGACCGGACCGAACCCGCCGTCATCGCCCATGAAGTGATCGGCGACCCAAATGCCATCCCACCCGGTGCGTTCGGCATGGTGGACGATTTCGAGGACGTCGGGCCAGGGCTGTTGGAGGCTCGGCCAGATCGAAAAGCGCATGCCGCAGTTTGCCTCACGCTTGGCTTGCTTCGAGCTGTCGAGCGAAGGCGTGAAGATCTCCGAGTCGTGTGTCGTTGGAGAACACTTCGATGATCGGAAGTGCTTCGAGCTGGAGACGGCGTTTGAGCCGTCGGACCTCGAGTTCCTGGTTCCAGAGCAGCAGCGTCACGGCGAAACCTGAAGCGCCCGCCCGAGCTGTGCGGCCCGAGCGGTGGAGGTAGCTCTTGTGGTCATCTGAGGGGTCATAGTGCACCACCGCATCGACTTCATCGACGTGGATGCCGCGGGCGGCAACGTCGGTCGCGACCAGGACTGCATGTTTGCCTTCGCTGAAACGGGCAAGCGCCCGTTCCCGGTCACGTTGACGAAGATCGCCGTGGATGGCTGCCGCCTCGATGCCGAGCCCATGCAAGGAGCGGGCAACGCGGTCACAGGCCCGTTTCGTGGCGCAGAACACAATGGTGCGGGTGACGCCCTTCGCGATCGCGGCCACGACTTTGTCGCGATCCATCTCGTGCACCTTCAAGAAGAAGTGCCGCATGCTCGCCACCGTTGGCGCAATCCCGGTGACCTCGACTCGGACCGGTTCGTTGAGATACCGGTTGATCAGCACGTCGACCTCTCCATCGAGGGTTGCCGAGAACAACATTGTCTGTTTGCGGCCGGTGGTGCGCCGCAGGATCCACTCCACCTGGGGCAGGAAGCCCATGTCAGCCATGCGGTCGGCCTCATCGATGACGACCGCGGTCAGTGCACTTAGATCGATCGCGTCGCGCTCGATCAGATCGATCAGGCGGCCTGGCGTCGCGACGACAACCGCGACGCTGGTTGCGACGAGATCGGCTTGCACTCGCACCGACGTGCCGCCGTAGACCGCGACGACCCGACGGCTCACAGCTCGGCCAAGTGGCTCGAGTGCGTCACGGACTTGGACGGCGAGCTCGCGGGTGGGCACGAGGACGATCGCAGCCGGTTGCTGTGCTGCGCCTGGGCCGATCGTGGCGAGCAGCGGCAGTCCAAAGGCAAGCGTCTTTCCGGAACCGGTCTTGGCCTTACCGCAGACGTCCCGAGCGGCAAGGGCCGGAGGGATGGCTGCACGCTGGATCGGAGTCGGCGTTGTGATCTGCTTCCTGGCGAGCTCTTGGGTCAGCTCGACGGGGATACCCAGTGTGACGAACGTAGTGCCGGAGGTATCGAGATGTTCTGTAAAGGTCATGGTTTCCTTGTTCTGAAGTCCAGCAAGGCGGTCGGGTGCTCACGTGTCAGAGGCGGCCTGAATGACCGCGCTGCACCGGCGCCGCAGTCAGGGAGATGAGGTCATGAAACAGATGACATGACGGATGACAGCACCAGAATGCACAATTCAGGCTAGCTACTTGCGAACAGGCCCACACGAATAGCGATGAAGCTGCCACCGCTCAAACGCGAGGTCCGCCACCCTCGGGTGCTTTCTCCCCTGTATGCAGGGACAACAGCACCCGAGGGGGATGAGCGGACCCGATAGCGTCGGAGCGCCAACGATCGACGGCGATGAGCGTGATGGTCGAGATTCCTAATCCCTATGATGTCAACGCGGACGAGTACTCCGAGCGAGGCTTCTTTCTTGCCGAGTTCCGTTCCACCACTCTTGTCTTCGCAGTGGGGCCTGACGAGGACACCACTGCATTAGCCGCGCTCGAGCGAGTCGTCCGCGAGCTACTTGCCGATCATGCTCGGGTTCTCGTTGTTGCCGCTCCTCGAAACGACACCGCCGAGTGGTCCCGGCTCAACGCCGTGCTCGGAGCTCCGTTGGGAGTCATCGACATATCACTGCGACTCGATGATCTCGCCGCCATTTGGGGTGTGCTCCGTGATCGCAATTGTGCCCTGGTGTTGTCCACGGAGCCACGGTGGGATCATGTCGCGTCTCTCGCCGCCGCGATTGCGGCGCGAATGGGGGCCCCCAAGCTCATCCTCGCGGACCCCCGTGGCGGGTTTGGGTCACCGCCGGTCAGTTTCGTCGACGCCGCAGACTTGGCCGCGGACGGGCTTGTGAACACTGCGGCAGACCAATCAGCGACCGTATCGGCGATAACGACCGCGCTCGAGGGCGGTGTCACCAGTATCAACGTCTGCCGTCTGTCCGAGATCGAAGCCGAGCTGTTTACTTACGATGGCGCCGGAACGCTCGTGACGGGCGAGAGTTATTTGAAAATCGGTCCCCTTCGAGTCGATGACTTCCCTGCAGTCGAGCGGTTGCTCGAACGTGGAGTACGAGAGGGGTTCCTGCGACCCCGGTCCCCAGAAGAGACGACCCGGCTGCTTCTCACCGGTTATGGCGCCCGTGTTGCCAGTAGCGGGCATCTTGCTGGTGTCGTGGCGCTCGAAGAAGAGCGCTACCGAGATGAGCGGGTAGCTGAGGTTGTAGGGCTCTACACAATCAATCGGTTCACCGGGGAAGGTGTTGGAGCAAAGTTGCTCGAGCACCTTCGGGCTGATGCCCAGGCCCGGGGCCTACGCGGTATCTTCGCTTGCACGACGTCTGAGCGAGCGGCGAACTTCTTCGAACGCTGTGGCTTCCAACCGGTCAGCCATGACGCCATTCCGGCCGCGAAATGGGACGGTTACGACCCGGCCCGCAAGCAGCTCGTGCGCAGTCTGGTACAACTGTTCCCCGTCACGGAGGCCTGAGCACAGGCTCAGTGCGCGGGATGCAGCAGTCGGCCGACCGCTCGGTTCAACGAGCGTCGTGCAACTCCAGGATCGTCGAGTCGCAGCCCAGTCGCGGCGGCCAGGAACGGCTTGAACATCCGCCAGCCGAGTTCGAGTGCCAGGACGTGAGCGGCTCGCTCACGTGACGCGGACGGGGAATGGCCATCCGCTCGACCCTTCGCCACGAGTGCACGAACGGTCGGGAAATCTGACTGCAGGGTTGCCGGATCACGGCCGTCGAGGATGGCTCGGGCCAGGACCCGCCAATATGCGTCGACTGTTGAATCATCCAGATCAATGGGCTGAAGCTCGCTCGTAACGGTGTCTGCGATTTGGTGGGCGAGATCGTCGAGCACTGCTCCGAGTAAGCCATCTTTGGACCCGAAGTAGCGATGGACCAGTCCATGATTGACGCCTGCTACAGCAGCGAGTTCGCGGACGGACACGCTGTTCGGTCCACGTACGGCAAACAACTGGCGCCCGGCATCGAGCAGCGCACGCTTGACTGCGGACCGCCCGTGCGGTGCCTCGGGCCGCTGGGGCGTTCTCCCGCGGATCGGCATCAGGAGTCCCAGCCATCGAAGAGAGCAACGAAATCCAAGAAGGCGTCGGAGTCACCGCGGGTGAGGATCGCGGCTCCGCTGTTGAGGGCCGCGCGCCAGGTCAGCTCGCCGAGGACAAGGTCGATGAGTGTTGCTTTGCTCAACTGGACGGCGAAATCAGGTACTGCGAGGTCCCATGGCTCGATCGCGCAGACACAATTCCGCACGACGATCGGGACGGTCACCGCAGAAACTTTGTGGCCTTGTAGATCTTTCCTTTCGTCGGTGTCCTTGGGGGAAGTGGCTGGAGTGCCGCTGTCGGAGCTGTGCGGCTGCAATTTCTCGAACACCGTCAGCATGAACGAGCGGTGCACCCCTTCGCTGGCCTTGGGGTCGAGGCGAACGGCCAATGCGGCGACGGTGTCGTGGACGGGTACACCCTCGAGGAGTCCAGCAGCGCGGCTGCGAGCAACCGCCGAACCGATTTCCGGCGTCAGCGAGACCGTTCCGTCGAGTACGGCAGCTTCCGTGAGCCACCAATTCCGTATGTTGGCATTCGGAGTTTCATGAGCCAGGCGACGAAGCAGGTCAGCCTTGATCCGAGCGACGTCAGTGGCCTCGGGATGAGTACGCAAGATGCGGGTTGCCAGTTTCGTCGCCCAAGCCACCTTCCCCTCTTCGATTGAGCGGTTCAGCGCCGTTCGGGCCCCATCGAGACCGCCAGCGAGTGCGACGATCTCGGCCGCCTCCTCCTGGGTGGACATGGCGCAGAGTTCCGAACCATCGCCACTGAACCAGCCGTAGAGTCCCGTGTAGATCTCTTGGACGCACAGGTCGACCTGACCATACAGCTGTTCGAGGTAGGGGTGGGAGGACAAGGATGGGGGCAGCGAGATCGATGTCGCGAGATCGGAAGGTGCGAGACCAGCGTTCATGCCCCGAATGGTTTGGTCGAACACGTACTGGATCGCGTCGCGGTAAGCGCAGAGCACCTCGCTGACTTCGCTTGCGCCGGAGATCGCACTCCCGTGACAGGGGACCAGGTGTTCAGGCTTGAACGCGCGGATCTTGTCGACGCTGTGATACCAGTCCCGGGGATCCCGGAACCGCGCGCCGCGGATTGTGTAGATGTTCGGGAAAGAGCGATAGACGGTGTCACCTGAAAGTACGACTCGGTCATCAGGCAGCCACACGAATATCTGGTCGGGTGATTCGCCCGGTGCGAAGACCAACTTCATCCGGATCCCCGCAAGCTCGATGTCATCCTCTGTCGCGAAGGTGTGAGTGGGTGGCAGGTAGCCCCGACTGCCGGCTCGAAGCCGAGGCCCGATGCCATTGACCACGAATCCTTCGGGGCCGTCGGGTAACAGGGCGCCATACATGTAGATGCCACCGAGCGTGTACCGAGGTGCCAGGACGTTGGCGAACTCGTTGACGTAGTGCGGCACGCTCTCGTGGCAGATGATCTCAACGCCATTGGGACCACCGATCGGAGTCCCTTCTGGGACCCAGGCCCGAGCGCCCCAAACGTGGTCGGGGTGACCGTGCGTGTACACGAGAGCCCGCACCGGGAGGTCACAGTGTTCCCGCAACGCGTCTCGGGCTTCGGCGGCCGCCTCGATGCTCTCGAGCGTGTCGACCACCACGATGCCGCCGTCACCGACGATCATCACAGTGTTGGCCAAGCCAAAGCCAACTGCGAGGAATACGCGCTCGGTAACCCGCTCCACGTGAGGGCTGTAACGAGACGCGTGGGCGCTGAGCAAGGGGTGGACGAACGCAGATTGGCTCATTGTTGTCATCTCCAAATGTGTAGTCGCCCGACTACAATAAATGAGATTTCCCAGTGGATTCATGAATCGGGCCCGCGACGACGTAGACTGATTGGAGACGAGTTAGCCATTCGGGCTTGCTCGCGGAAATAGAAGGAAGCAAGTGCAATGGCTACAGGTACCGTCAAGTTCTTCAACGCGGAGAAGGGTTACGGCTTCATCTCGCGTGATGACGGCCCCGATGTTTTCGTTCACTACTCGAACATCCAAGGGACTGGTTATCGCTCGCTTGAGCAGGGTCAAGCGGTTGAGTTCGACATCGCTCCCGGCCGAAAGGGTGACGAGGCACAGAACGTCCGGGCGGTGTGACCCGTCCACGGTTTGCGGCGCCGGGCCATGGTCCGGCGCCGCTTGAATTCTCGGTCGACTGCAAACCGGTTAGAGAGGTCCCGTGATGGCGACCCGGCGTAACAGCTTCGAAAAGCGCGAGCGCGAGCGGTCGAAACGGGCCAAGCAAGCGGCTAAACGGGAACGGCGTCAGAGCCGCGATGACGAATCGAATACAGAAGCCGATAGGGAGGCGGCTCCCGCCACTGAATTCGATACCGATCCAAATCAAGTGATGAAGGCACTTGCTGATCTCCACCACCTGTTCGATGGCGGTGGCATGGCCTTCGACGAGTTCGAGGCACGCAAATCGGAATTGATGGCTCGTCTCGAGGTCGACTAAGGCAAAGCGATCGCAGCGCGGGCGTGCGGGCAATCGTCAGTCACAGGCTGGGTCCGTGGCATGCAGGTTTCGGCGAGCAAGCGTTTGCACGTGTCGCCGGAGCAGGGGCGCAAGGAGAGGCCTGAGCTCTGTGCAGGGCCGTTCCGGGCAACGGAGCTGTCGGCGCGGTTGTTGGTCGATCGGAGCTGTTCAACGACCCCGGGTCACTGAAGGCATGGAGTGTCGCAGTGCTCGCAGGCGAGCGATCCGGTCCTCGATTGGCGGGTGGGTCGAGAACAGATTCGCGAAGCTGACCTTGCGGCCATTGAGTGGGTTCACGATGTAGAGACTCGCTTGTGCCGGGTTCACGTGAGCTGGGATGCGCCTGGAGTAGGCGTCGAGCTTCGCCAAGGCGCGGGCCAGGGGTTCAGGATCGCCGAGCAGCTCAGCCCCACCGCGATCGGCTTCGTATTCTCGTGACCGGCTCAGCGCCATCTGCAACACCGTGGCGGCAAGTGGTGCGAGCAACGCAAACAACAGTGCGGCGACCGGATTTGGCCGTTCCTCGTCGTCGCCACCGAACGCGCCAAACCACATGGCCATGTTGGCCAAGAAGCTGATCGCCGTTGCAATCGCGGCAGCAATCGAACCAATGAGGATGTCGCGGTGGTTGACGTGGCTGAGCTCATGGGCGAGCACGCCGCGCACTTCGGCATAGTCGCAGAGGTCGAGGAGCCCGGTCGTGACCGCCACTGCGGCATGTTCGGGGTTGCGGCCAGTCGCGAATGCGTTGGGTTGTTCCTCGGGGATCAGATAGATCCGGGGCATTGGGGTACCGGCTCGGGCGGCGAGTTCCCTGACGATCGCATACAACTGGGGCGCTTGGGCTTCGCTTACAGGCACCGCTCCCGAAGAGGCGATCGCGATGCGGTCGGAGAACCAGTAGGACCCAACACACATGGCGATCCCGGCGATGAGCCCGGCTACGGCCCAGGTGCGACCCCCGAACAACGCGCCCGCCGCGACCAGCAATCCACCGATCGATGCGAGAAGCACCGTGGTCTTGAGTGTGTTGCGGATCATGAAGGTGCGATTCATGGCGTCGGCAATCTCCTGCTCGCTGAGGCTCGCAGAGTCAAGTAGCGGTTGTGTGCACGAGACTCGACCTATTCAACGTCTCAAGTCGCAAATTCGTTCCCGGCCGTACCCCCGCCCGAGACTCTGTGAGCGCCGACCGGAGAGCGGGTATCAGAGTCCGCGAGCGTCGGCACCATCGCCTCGATGATCGCTCGCTGGGCCGCGCTGTCAGCGAAACACTGCAGTCGCAGAGTCCTAGAGCGTTGGCACCATTGCCTCGATGAGTGCTGGCCCTGGTTCGGCGAGTGCTCGCTCGAGCTGGGTGGCGAACTCCTCTGCGGTTGTGGCTCGCGTAGCGGGTACGCCGAGTCCTTCCGAGATGCGCACGAAATCCATGTCGGGCCGACCGAGATCGAGCATGTCCTGGGCTTTCGGGCCAGGTGGCTCGGCGCCGACCCGGTTGAGTTCCATGTTCAACACCGCGTACGAGCGATTGTTGAAAACGATCGTGACGACATCGAGGCTCTCTCGTGCCTGGGTCCACAGGGCCTGGATGGTATAGAGGGCGCTTCCGTCGGCCTGGAGACTGATGACCTTTCGATCCGGACAGGCGATGGCGGCGCCGGTCGCGACCGGCATCCCCTGGCCAATCGCGCCGCCGGTGAGGCAGAGCCAGTCGTGGCGGGGAGCGCCCGCGGTGTGCATCGGCGCCCACAGGCCGGACGTGTTGCCTTCGTCGGAGATGATGGCCCCTTCAGGTAGGAGAGCCCCAAGGGCCTGACTCACTGAGTCGCCGGTCAGTGAGCCCGAAGGGCGGCCGGGTCGGGAGGCGGGCTGAATGGTCGCGGCGTCAGTGGGAGCCCCGACTGCTTCGGCCAACGCGGCCAAGGCTGAGGGCGCGTCATCGGTGTCGGTGGCGAGAACGTGGACCTCACAGCCGTCTGGCACGAGATAGCTGGGTTTCCCGGGATACGCGAAGAACGAGACCGGAGGTTTGACATCCACGAGCACCAGGTGGCGCAGGCCGTCCAATTGTGCTTGGGCGAATTCGGCCAGGTACGCGAGGCGATCGATGGGAGGAAGGCCAGCGCCCCGTTCCAATCGGGTCGGGAACGTCTCGCAAAGCAGCTTCGCGCCGGTCGCGTTGGCAGCTCGGCTGGCTGCGACAAGACCGGCTTCCCGGAGAGCAGTGCCCCCGAGGAGGATGGCGGCCGGTTCACCGGAACGAAGCGTGGCGGCGATGGTGTCGACCGCTTCGCTCGCAACTGGTGATCGGGTCTGGGGTGGTTTTGGCTCCGCGACTACGCCGCCATCGAGCCACGACACATCGGCCGGAAGGATCAGGGTTGCGACTTGACCGGGAGGACCGATGGCAGCCGCAACGGCGTCGGCGGCATCGGCCCCGACCTCTTCGGTGCGCTGCGATCTGCGGATCCAGGTCGACACGTTCCTGGCGACCGTCTCGATATCGCTTTCGAGCTGAGCGTCGTACTGCTTGTGATACGTCGCATGATCACCAACGATGTTGACGACTGGGACCTTTCCCTTTCGGGCGTTGTGCAGGTTGGCCAAGCCGTTGCCGAGACCAGGACCGAGGTGAAGGAGAACCGAAGCGGGACGGTCCGCCATCCGGGCATAGCCGTCGGCAGCGCCGGTGGCCACTCCTTCGAACAGCGCGAGTACACCGCGCATCTCCGGCACCTGGTCCAAGGCGGCAACAAAATGCATCTCAGAGGTGCCCGGATTCATGAAACAGGTGTCGACGCCACAGGCGACGAGTGTGCGGATGAGTGCTTGTGCGCCGTTCATTGTTGGCTCCTGAGCTCAGTCGAAGATGGTGCCGGGGTTGAGGATGCCGGCTGGGTCGAAAGCCTGCTTGATCCGTCGCATCAAGTCGATCTTCACTGGGTCTTCCAGCTCGAGGAAGTACGTCTTCTTCTCAGTGCCGAGGCCGTGTTCTCCTGAGATTGCGCCGCCGAGGCTCATGCCGGCTTCGAACAACGACTTCATGATGATTGATCGAACGTCGGGATCTTTCTGGAACACTGCCAAGTGCACGTTGCCGTCACCGGCATGTCCGCAGCCTGCGATCCATGCCTGGTTGTCGTTTGCGATTTGGGCTACCCGAGCCATGAACTCCGGGATGCTGGCTCGCGGGACAACGATGTCGACGATATCGTCGGCGCCGTTGGCCTTCGCCACCCAGAAAGCTTTCTCCCTGGCATCGATCAGTCCCGTTGCGGCTGCCGGCGGCAGAACGTACACATCGAGAGCCCCGAGGTTCGCCAGCAACTCGCTGACCGACTGCACGTCCTCCTCGAGCCGGTCAACGTGTGTGTTCTCCATCGCCACGACGAGATAGGCGAGTGCGGTGTCTTTGATCTCCTGTGGGATGCCCAAATCGAGCCCGACGTACGCGGTGGCTGCGGCCATCGTCAGCATGTCGATGTATTCCAGGATTAGTGGGTTGACCCCACTGGCGACGACCTTGGGTACCGCCGCTGTCACGTCCTCGAGTGTCGGGAACGGAGCAAGCACCGTGGCACCGTGTGCTACACGCGGGAACAGGCGGAGGGTGGCTTCGGTGACGATGGCGAGTGTGCCTTCCGAGCCGACGATCAGTTGCGTGAGGTCGTAACCAGTCGAGATTTTGACCACTTTGCCGCCGGTGCGGATCACCTCCCCGGAGGCCAACACCGCTTCGAGACCGAGGACGTGCTGGCGGGTGACTCCGTATTTCACGGCCCGCATTCCGCCAGCGTTGGTCGAGACGTTGCCGCCCAACGTCGCCGAATACTCACCCGGGTACACTTGATAGACAAGGCCGAGCGGTGCGAGCGCTTCATCGAGTTGGTCGAGCTGGACGCCGGGTTGGACGACGGCCACGAAGTTGTCCTGGTCGATCTCGAGGATGCGGTTCATCCGCTCGAACGAGATCAGGATCCCTTCAGATCTCGGAATGCAGGCGCCAGACATACCAGTCCCAGCACCCCGCGCGGTGACTGGTACACCAGCTGCGGATGCAGCTCGTAGGACCCCAGCCACTTCCTCGGTCGATTCGGGCAACACGACTGCGGCGGGTCGTACTGGCTCGGCGGTCAGCGCTTCGTCGTGGGTGTAGTCGTCCTTGATGTCCTCACCCACGATGATCCGCTCGGCGGGCAGTACTCCCGCCAACGCCGCCTCGACGTCTGTGTGGTGTGGCATCGAACCCCCTCGGAGATCAGCTGCTGCAGTCTAGGAGAGCCTCCAACGCGTGGGCGTTTCGAATGGTGGGATCTGAATTGTCCTCCCGGCGTTGGTCGCCGGGTTGGGTCGGTGGCGCGGCGAATAGGCTGTGATCCCGTGGCGGTCATGAGTCGACGGGGATTTATTGGCGGAGCGGCGGCGGGAGCGGCGGCGTTGATCTTGCAGCCGCACCTTGCCGGAGCGGTACCAGCCGCGCCCCCTTTTACCCTGGGGGTCGCTAGTGGCGATCCACTCCCAACCAGCGTGGTGATCTGGACCCGGTTGGCCCCGGACCCGCTCAATGGAGGCGGCATGGGACCCGGCGACGAACCGGTTGGATGGGAGGTTGCCTCAGACTCGGGATTCGCGAGTGTTGTCGCAAGCGGGACGGCGATCGCGAGCGCCGAGCACGCCCACTCTGTGCATGTCGATGTGGCAGGGCTCGAGCCCGACAACGAATACTGGTACCGGTTCAGCGCGGGGCCGTACACGAGTCCGGTAGGCAGGACCCGAACGGCACCGGCGAGTGCTAGCGCTGTCACGTCGATGCGCTTCGGATTTGGCTCCTGCCAGAGTTGGACGAGCGGGTATTACACCGCTCATGAGCACCTCGCTGCCGAGCCCCTGGACGTGTTCTTCTGGCTTGGGGACTACATCTATGAAGGGGGTGGCAGTGGGGTTCGGGCTCACAACAGCGCGGAGGTCTACACGCTCGAGGCCTACCGGAGCCGGTATGCGCTGTACAAGAGTGATCCGAACCTGCAAGCGGCGCATGCTGCCTTTCCGTGGGTCGTCGTCTGGGACGACCACGAGGTTGACAACAACTATGCGGGTGCGACCGACCAGGATGGGACCGACCCGGCCACATTCCTGATGCGCCGCGCGGCGGCTTACAAGGCGTGGTGGGAGCATCAGCCGGTACGGATGCCGCCGCCGACTGGCCCCGACCTTCGTATCTATCGGGAACTACAGTGGGGGACTCTTGCGTCCTTCTTCGCGCTCGACACTCGCCAGTACCGCAGCGATCAGGCCTGTGGCGTCGAAGACCTCAGTGCACCGTGCCCCGAGCAATTCGACCCTTCGCGTTCGATCCTCGGGGCAGACCAGGAGCAATGGCTGATCGATGGCCTGAAGCGGTCAGCGACGCAGTGGAACGTGATCGCCCAGCAGGTCGTGTTCACTGCTATGCCCCTTGCCGGTGGCTACAACCAGGACCAGTGGGATGGGTACCCAGTGACCCGCCAGCGGATCGTCGAAACGATGGCTCAATCGTCAGTGCGGAATCCTCTTGTGGTGACGGGCGATATCCATGCGGCGGGTGTCGGGGAGGTTCACCTCGTCGGGGAGGATCCGTCGAGTCCGTATGTGGCGACAGAGTTGGTGGGTACATCGATCTCGTCGAACTTCGATCCGGCGTTGGCCGATATCGCTGAAGCGATCATCGGTGCTATCCCCTGGGTGAAGTACGTGAACGTACGACAGCGTGGGTACACGACTGTCGAGTTGACCCGGGAGCGGATGACCGCCCAGTTCCGGACGGTCAGCACCGTTGAGCAACCACAAGCGGACATCGAAACCGATTTCGTGTGGACCGTGGAAGCGCGTGAGAGGGGGAGTGGCCCGGCTGGTGGACCGGTGCTCGCCACTCCAACATTCACAGGCTGAGCTGATCGTTAGGGCCTCTCGTTGCGGCCGCACCGCCATTGCGGCCTCCGCTCGTTTCGCGTACGTGGGTCTCGGACGTGGGACTGTGGTGCCCGAGAACCCTTGTTCAGCCTGCGAGTCGCTGGCGGGCAGCGAGGATGGTTTGGAGAATGTCCGGATCGTTCAACGGGGTCCATTCGGGTGCTAGGAGTCGAGTGAATCGCTCGACGTAGAAGAACTGCTTGAACACGAGGATCAGGTCGCGGGGAAGGAGCACCCCGTGCCGGATTCCGATCCGGACGACTTCGATGAAGGCGTTTGCGTATGAGACCTCGGCGAGCGGGCGGTCGAGCACTGGCAGGATAGCCCTCTCGAGGTCGGCGGTGATCGAGTCGAGATCGAGCGAATTCGGGCCCCCGTCAGCATTGAAAATGGCGCTGGCAACGGTCTGCAGGTCTCGGTTGATGAGTGCCGGGAGAGCGGCAAACAGAGACTCGCGGGCCGTTGGCGTTAGGCGACCGCAAATGCCGAAGTCGAGAAAGGTTACTCGTCCCTGTGGATCCACTCGCAGGTTCCCTGCGTGGAGATCACCATGGAACACACCGTGGACGAGTGTGCAGTGGAGCCAGGCGGTGACGGCCACCTTGAGTAAAGCGGCTGGATCGACCCCGGCTTGCCGTAGCGCTTCAACGTCGTCGAGGCGGGGGCCGTGTACGTACTCCATGGTGA
>JANZZE010000007.1 GCA_026419545.1 Acidimicrobiales bacterium | reverse complement strand
GTGTGGTCCTCGTGAGCGGGAGGGAGCCGTTGTTGCAGGTGGCTGCGCTGCTCGGCATGCCCGCACGAACGGCTCGGTGTGGTCCTCGTGAGCGGGTCGGCTTGCCGCGTTGCGCAAGAATGATCAGGTGGTCGGACCGTTGAACCCCGGCCCGAGTTCGGGCATGTCGCCGCCAGGCTCCACACCGCGGGGTCCGAGCACCACTGGTTTGTGGGTGGGTTCGGCGCTCATCGTTCTCTCTGTCGTGGGCGGCTTCCTCTGGGTTTTGGTGGCGGCGGTTGGTCTGGTCGGCCAATTCGTCAACGGTCCTCACGTCCCAGTTGGTTCCACGGGTCAGGTGCAACTCAGTGCGCGCGCCTACGGTGTCTGGGTCGTAGCGCTCGACAACTCGAGGGTGCCGGAAGCGGATCTTGCGTTGAGCATCACCTCTGAGTCGGGTGAACAGGTTGCGCTGTCGCCGCCGCCCCCGGCGGCTTCGGCCCTGTCGAACCAGCCGACGTTTCGACCGCTAGGCGATGTGAGGATCGATGAGGCTGGAACGTACGAGGTGTCAACCGTGTCCTCGTCCGGTGAGAGCGCGGACATCCGAGTCGTCTTCGCCGATCCAATCGAGGCTTTCGAGACCGATCTGACCGCGCGAATCCTCATTGGCGGTGCCGTCGCGTTCATCGTGTTTGCTGCCGGCATGGGGCTGTTGGTGGTGACGCTCGCGCGGCGAAGTAACTTCCACCGTTCGCAGTCCGCATCTGCTCAGGATCTCTCGTCAGGTCGATGGGTGTCCTCGCCGGGAAACAGTGCAGAGGCCCCCGACGAAAGTCCTGGGAATCAAGTAGGTCCCGGAACGGGCGCGCCTGGCGTCGCGCAGTCTCAACCAACCGATCCTTGGTCGCTTCCACCCCGAGACCCTTGGGCTGATCGGTGAGCAGGTCAGTGCTGCTGTCGCGACCTGGCCGCGTCAACTGCTGGGCGGTGCTCAGTACCCACCGGCTGTTGCGCTCGTTTGTGAACGCAGCTGTGGCCGTCGTGGGTCTTGCCTCGCCGAGGGGACGGGTTGCCGTGCAGGCGGCCCGGTCACTGGGTGCCGAAGTCCTACGCCCCGAACGAGCTTTGGGACGCAGGACCGATGCTGACGTGCAGGTGGCCCGGTCACTGGGCGCCGAAGTCCTACGCCCCGAACGATCTTTGGGACGCAGGACCGATGTTGACGTGCAGGGGGCCTGCTCGCAGGGTGTTGAAGACTGGGCATTGCCAGGGGGTCAGGGGAGACCGTGATCCCTGGTCCCCTGACTGAGCCCCTGGAACGGGGCAGGTCACGCCCTGCCCACCCGGGTCGGGCGGCACGCTGGGTAGCCCTGGCGCTGGCCGCGACCGGCGTGCTCGGTGCGATCGGGTGGGTGGCGGTTTTCTCGCCGTTGCGATTGCGGCGTTTCGCGGTGGAGGAGGCAAGCCGGATTGTCACCTTCCCCCAAGGTGGGACATATGTGCTCTTCGAGGAAAGCGCCGGCGCAGGGCAGCGTCGACTGCCGCCGCCGGTCGTGGTCACCGTTGTTGGTCTCGGTGGCGCCGAAGTGCGGGTCGAGCCTTATGCGTGGCCGGGCGATTCGTCGCCGACACCGACGTATCGCGTCGGCCCATACGAAGGTCGGGCGTTCGCCCGATTTCACATCCGTCGGCCGGGTGAGTACCTGGTGCGGATTGAGACCCTGCCGGCCGACCTCATTCCGCCCGGTCAGTACTCAGAGCCGCCCCGGGGTGACTACGCCCTCGGCCGGGAGATCACGACGACCTGGGTTGGTTCGTACGCCGGTTTGCTCATTGTCGCCGTCTTGCCGGCCTCGATGAGTGTCATCGCAGCTTCGGTCAGTCGACAGCAACGGCGTGCTGCCGAGTTAGCCCCGACCAAGTGACCGCTGGTGAGGCCTGAGCACGGAACCGGTCGAGATCCAAAGCCCGCCATTGGTTGAGACGGATCTCGTTTTGTATCGCTCGCTTGCCGGCCGGTCTGCGGTCTCGGGTACCACGTTGGCGAGCGAGTACCGGTAGCCTGCCCACTCATGGCTGACCTGAGCGCCACGATTGAAGAGCTGTGGGAACGCCGAGCCGAACTCGAGCCCGGCGATGCGGAGGCAAACGAGGCCATTCTTGGGGCGATCTCCTTGTTGGACTCCGGTCAAGCAAGGGTCGCGGAGTGGCACCCCGACGGTTCGGTTGTCGTGCATGAATGGCTCAAGCAAGCGATCCTTCTGTATTTCAAGCAGTCGCAGATGCAGGTCATCGAACTTGGTCCGTTCGAGTTCGCTGACAAGATCCCGCTGAAACGGGGATTCGAGAAGGCAGGAGTCCGGGTGGTGCCCGGAGCGTCGGCACGGTTCGGGTCGTTCCTGGACCGCGGCGTGGTGATGATGCCGAGCTACGTGAACATCGGGGCTCGGGTCGGAGCCAACACGATGGTCGATACGTGGGCGACGGTGGGCTCATGTGCACAGATCGGCGCGAATGTCCATCTCTCGGGCGGCGTTGGTATCGGTGGGGTGCTCGAGCCGCCGCAAGCGGCGCCGGTCATGGTGGGTGACGACGCATTCATCGGCAGTCGATGCATGGTGATCGAAGGGGCCCGCGTGGGGCAGGGAGCAGTCCTCGGCGCCGGCTGCATCCTCAGTGGATCTATTCCGGTGATCGACGCCACCACCGGCGAAGAGCTAGGGCGAGGTGAGGTCCCGCCGTGGTCGGTGGCAGTGTCGGCCACTCGGCCACGATCGTTCGCCGGCGGTGAGTTCGGTTTGCCGTGTGTGCTGGTGATCAAGCGACTGACCGAGGGAGAACGTCACGACAAGACGGCTCTGAATGCGGTGCTGCGAGAACACGGCGTTGCTTCCTGAGTGACCGACGAAATGTGCATTCCTGTTCTTTTGAAGCACACCAGTGCTGTGAGAACACGGCGTTGCTGCTCGAGCCGACCGTGGATCGTTCCCTGTTTTCGGGGTCGGTCAGTCATCGACAGCAGCGAACTCCAGGAGCGATGATGCCGGGAGTAGCAGGAGATGCGGCGAGACGGCGGAGCCGACCAGCGCTCACGAGCGATCTGTGGTCCTTGCGGTCGAGGTCGTCGCCATGACCACCACTGGAAGACCTCGCCTCGGCGCGGCAGAACATGATCTGTGGTCCTTGCGGTCGAGGTCGTCGCCATGACGGATCTACTGGTGCTGACGCGCGATCTGGTTGCGATTCCGTCCGTCAGCAGGCACGAAGCGGCGATTACGGACTATCTCGAGACCCAACTCACCGCTGTCCCGGGACTTGAAGTCACGCGAGTGGGTGACAACCTGGTGGCTCGCACAGATTTGGGCCGCGAGCACCGAGTGGTGCTCGCCGGTCATACCGACACGGTTCCATCGCATGACGACGATGCCGCGCCGGTGCTCGACGGCGACCGGGTCCGGGGCGTGGGCGCCGCGGACATGAAATCGGGAATCGCGGTCATGTTGGAGCTGGCCCGGACGGTGCTCACGCCCGCGGTGGACGTCAGTTACGTCTTTTATGCGCGAGAAGAGATCGCCGCTGTCGAGAATGGCCTGGGGGAGTTGGCCGAGCGGCGTCCTGACCTTCTTCGAGGGGATGTTGCATTGCTTGGTGAGCCGACGGATGCCGCCCTAGAGGCTGGATGCCAAGGCACGATGCGGCTCAGGGTGGTGTTGCGAGGCGAGCGGGCCCACACTGCTCGTCCCTGGCTGGGGCGCAACGCGATCCACCGGCTCGGCAGGGTGCTCGCCCTCATCGAAGCGTATGAACCGCGGCGCGTGGTGATCGACGGGTGTGAGTTCCGGGAAGCTCTTCAAGCGGTCACCGTCAGCGGAGGAGTTTCCGGCAACGTGGTCCCAGATCGCGCTGAGCTCTTGGTCAATCATCGCTTCGCGCCAGATCAGAGCTCCGAGGACGCTGAAGCCCACATTCGTAGGGTGCTGGCACCGGCACTAGAGGAAGATGACAGCATAGAGGTGGTCGACCGAGCTGAGGGTGCGCTGCCAGGGCTTGATCATCCCCTGCTGGCGCGGCTCATAGCTCGCAACCACCTCGAGGTCAGAGCGAAGCTGGGGTGGACGGACGTGGCCCGGTTCGCTGCGCTCGGTGTTCCTGCGGCCAACTTCGGCCCGGGTGACGCGACCGTTGCCCATACTGCGGGCGAATACGTAAACCGAGCGCCGATAGAGCGGGTGTTCAACGTACTGCGTGATCTTCTTCTCAACGGTGTCACTTGAGCAACGACATCGTTAGAGTGTCGGCCCCGATACCGGATCGCGTCGAAGTGGAGGTCACCAGTGGCGGTTGAGGTCGGACAGGAAGCCCCGGATTTCGAGCTGAAAGATCAGCAGAATGAGGTGGTGAAGCTGTCGTCGTTTCGTGGCGACAGACCGGTGTTGCTCGTTTTTTACCCGTTTACCTTCACCAACGTGTGCGAAGGGGAGCTGTGTCGGTTGCGGGACGATTACTCGAAGTTCACCGACGCTGGCGTACAGGTGATTGCCGTGTCGTGTGATTCCCGCCATACCCAGCGGGTCTGGGCTGAGCAGCAGGGTTTCCAGTTCCCGGTGTTGTCTGATTTCTGGCCCCACGGAGCTGTTGCCAAGGCTTACGGCGTGTTCAATGAAGCGCTTGGGTGTGCAAACCGGGCCAGCTTTCTCATCGGGAAGGACGGCATCGTGGTCGACACTTTTGCAAGTGCCGAACTCGGCACGCCTCGGGAAGCTGAACGCTACGACGAGGCGCTTGCCAAGCTCAGCTGATGATGGTCGAAGGTGCGACCCGAGATGGTGCCTGACAGGCCGAGCTCATCATCGGTGCCGTTGTGTTTGGTTATTACGGCCGTCTAGCTGGCCTGGATCCAGAACCTGACCGGCCGAGTCATGGGCGCCGTTCTGACCTTCAAAGACCTTCAAAGACGGCGAAGCACGGTAACGACTCGGCCGTACAGGATGACGTCGGCGGGGCTGAACTCCATTGGACTCATTGAGCTGTTGGCCGGCTCGAGGATGACGGAGGTCGGCGTCGTCCGAAGAATCTTGACCGTTGCTTCGTCGCCGGGAATCCCAGCGACGACGATGTCGCCGTTGTTTGCGATGGGTTGCGAGCGGACTACGACGTAGTCGCCGTCGAGGATGCCCGCGTCGATCATCGAATCCCCTCGGACCCGGAGCATGAAGAGCTCGCCCTCGCCAGTGAAATCAGCCGGGACGGGTAGCAGCTCCTCGACGTTCTCCTGCGCAAGTACGTCGGTGCCGGCTGCGACATCGCCAAGCAGTGGAACGTGGCGAGCCGGGCGACGTTCGAGCGCGGCTCCGGAATTGGGGTCGTAGCGGACCTCGATTGCTCGGGGCTTAGTCGGATCACGTCGGATGTATCCGAGGCGTTCAAGGGTGTTGAGGTGGGAGTGGACCGTTGACGGGGAGGTCAAACCGACGGCCTCTCCGATCTCGCGGACTGAGGGCGGGTAACCGCGCTCGCGCATCTGCGATTCGATGAAGTCGAGCACCTGGGTCTGGCGCTCTGTCAGCCTTTGTGGCTTTGATCTTCGAGTCTTTGCTGCGGGAGGCATGGCTGTCGTCCTTCCTATTGTCATGGGTGGTTCCAATGATGGCCGCCCAGCCCACTGCTACGAACGTTTGTTTGTCAGTTTACTGCTCGGCGAAACGCTAGCAAACGTATGTTCGATAAATCACGGCCAGGATCTTGACTTCGAACACATGTTCGTGTCACTGTTGTGAGGCGCAGCGAACTGTCGTTCGACGAACGAAAGTTCTAGCACGGGCAGCCGCGTCACTGGTGGTTCCCCGGCACGAAGTCAGCTGCTGCACGCCGAGTGTCACACCACCCGAGGAGAATCGATCCCATGGCAGCTCTGGTCTTCTCTCCACAGCAGTCGACTCTGGCTCACTTGCGCCCCGTGCTGAAAGCAATTGAGGGGCCGGAAGTAGGCGGAACGCAATCGGCTGGTTGCTATTGGCGCCGTCGCGTCGGTGTGGCCGTCCTGGCTGTTGCGCTCGCGTGGTTGACGATCGGGGTGGTTCTTCCCGCTGCCATTCGATTCCTGGGCTTGTCGACGCCGGCCAGCATGAGCTCGTCGATGGTCACCACTGACACATCAGCGCCTGGATCGACGACGCATCCTGCAATAGCTCGTGCGTCGTCGTCCGCTCGCCCGCGCCAGCTAGGGGTGGCGGACGGAACGTCGGCCCAGGGCACGAGTTATCTCGTCCGGCCCGGTGACACGCTCTGGAGTATCGCGAAACGCGTTCGACCTAGTGGTGACCTCCGACCGATTGTCGACGAACTGGCTAGCCGTACCGGCGGTGGACCGCTTCAACCGGGACAGCGCATCGTTCTCGATGGTCTCGACGACTGAGAGAACCCGCCAGCAGACGACGCCGCCTGTTCAAGTCGTGCTCGAGTGCATCGTTCTCGATGGTGTCGACCAGTGATTGGAGGGCCCATGCGTGATCTGGGTTCATTGTCGGCTGGACATCCCTCAGGGTGGGCAGTGCATCCGGACCGTCGTGGTGATGGTTGGGCTGGCCGCGTGAGACGACAGCCAAGAATTGGAGAATCGTCTGAAGGGCACAAGCCGACTCGGCGTTTGATCGCTGTCGGTGGAACGGCGACGAGAGGCGTAGTTGGTACGCATGGCACTAGCGTCGATCACGTGCGGTGCCCTGCCTGTTCTGGCCTTGATGACAAGGTGGTTGACTCACGACTTGCAGACGATGGGTCCGCTATCCGTCGCCGGCGCGAGTGCCTGGCCTGCGGGCACCGGTTCACCACCTTTGAACGCATGGAAGAGGCCCCCCTCGTCGTGGTGAAGCGGTCTGGTGACAAGGTTCCCTTCGAGCGGACAAAGATCGAGACCGGGATCATCGCTGCTGCGAAGGGGCGTCCGCTCACGGCTGACCTGATCGCAGCAGTCGCTACCGAGATCGAGGAGCAGTTCCGTTTGCTCGGCGGCGAAGTGACCAGCGAAAAGATAGGTCTTGCTGTTCTTGAACGCCTTCAAGACCTTGACCCTGTCACCTACCTCCGCTTTGCCAGTGTGTACAAGGGATTCGATGATCCAGATGACTTCCAGAGAGAAGTCCGGCTGCTCAAGAAGACCACCGAACCCAAGCGGCATCAGGAATAAACAGCCAGTCGCAATCGGGAGCATCACCTGAACGCAGCGCACCTTTTGGGTGTCCGCACTCTGGTCGGTTCCCCGGCCGGGCAGTTAGGCGGCTGACCGGTCGCGGAGGTACCGGAGAAACAGGTAACTGTCCTCTTCAAATACCCGGTCAAGCCGAAAAGGAAGCTGGATAACACCGGCTCCATCCACGACCCGGGGCGACGAGCCGCCGACAACGATGGGTGCCACGGTCAAGCAAAGCTCGTCCACGAGGTCCGCACCGAACAGGCTGGCGTTGAGTGTCGGCCCGCCTTCGCAGACCACGACCCTTGCGCCATCAGCGTGCAGATGTGCCAGCATCGCGCCGAGATCGACTGCATCGCGCCCGACGTCGATGACGTCTGCCACGGCATCGAGGATGCTGCGGCGGCTAGAGGGCGCGCCCTGGTGGGTTGCGATCAACGGGCGATGGTCCGGATCCGAGAACACCCGCGCCTGTGGTGACAAGTCGAGACGGCTGCTTACGATTACCAATCGAGGGTCCGGTGCTTGGCCACGATCAAGACGTTGGGAACGAATCGAATCGGTGGTCGATGGTGGCCCATAGTCCTCCGCTCGGACGGTGCCTGCACCGACCACGATGAGGTCGGCTACAGCTCGCAATGCCCGGAACAATTCTCTGTCCGCAGCGCTGCCAAGCCCACCGGAATGGCCGTCGATGTCGGTGGCACCATCCACGCTGCCGATCATGTTCACCAACACCCATGGACGCTCGCGGTGTGGCCGCCGCAACTCGGCCGCAACCGCCTCCACGGGTTGGAGCTGCTCTGAACCGTTTCCTCGAAGCCTGAGCACCGGGTCAGTCTGTCCGGCGTAGAGCACAGATGCGTTCCGCTGGCGGGTCGTTTCAGGTGCGCACCCCTCACGCAGCTAGACACCGTGTTGGTCGCGCTGTACCGATGCGCCTGTTCTTGGATTATTTCAGTTGTGTTGCAGGACTCCAGGAGTCCACCACCGGTGGCCGATGAACAGCTACAACACGCACTAGAACGCCATTCGAATCAAAGGGCGTTTAGTGATGTGCGGCGAGACGGTGTGGGGGGACAGGCGACCAACCGACGGAGGGCATGCACATGGGCGCAGTTGAGCGGGTAGTGGCACCAGCCAGCGCAGTGATGCATGCCGCCCGACGGCCGGGGACCTACACGGGACACCTCCGTGAACTGACCGCCACCATGATCACCGTCGGCATGTGGCCCCTGGGGTTTGGTTATCGTGGCCGGGCCGATTTCCCCGATCCAGCGGACCCCGCGCCCGTTCCGACGCCGGTCCTTCTCGTGCACGGGTTTGGTGCGAACAAGTCCAACTGGTTGTTTGTGAGCCGGTATCTCGAGCAAGCGGGCTTCAGTAGGCTCCACGCGATCAACTACAACCCTCTCACTGCAGACATCCCCAGGCTCGCTGAGCTATGCGCCGAGCGGGCCGAGGATCTCCGGTCGCATTTCGGGACCGATCGCATCCATATCATCGGTCATTCGCTTGGTGGAGTGGTCGCACGGTACGCGATTCAGGTCTTGGGGTTACGAGCGGTTGGTGTGTGCGTCACGATCGCCTCACCCCATGGAGGAGTCCGACTGGCTCGGTATGGTTCACCGTTGTCGCGCCTGAGCCCGCTCGCAGCGGGCCTGCAGCTGCGTCCCGACTCCTCGGTCATGAGGGAACTGCGTTCGACGGTCCGGTCATTGCCCACGCGTTTTGTGGCGTACTACTCGAACCTTGACCTAGTCGTTCCTGCCCGACGGGCGATGATCCTCGAGCCCGAACTAAAGGCCACCAACATCCTGGTCAAGGACCACGGTCACTTGTCGATCATGCTTTCGAGGCGGCTCTCCGCGTCTGTCGTCGATCAGCTCGGTGCCGAGGAAGGTCTTGCTGGTTATGGTAGCCCGGTGCGCGCGCTCGGGACGGCTAAGGGTGCGGGATTGGCGGTCTCAACGACACGGGCGAGCATGCCGGCCGGTTGACCGTCCCGTCGCTGGCCAGCTCGCCCGAGTCCCGTGCGTGCTGCGTGCCCGCCGTAGGTGCGCGTGAACCAGGCCGGGGGAAACGGAATTCACGGTTCCGTGACGATGATCTGCGGTTGCCTGGTCCTGAACCTGCGACGGTGTTCTCGTCGATCGCGACTGATTGATGGTGACGAAGTATCACACGGCTGACGAGTTGCGGCATGTGCGGGCAGCTCTGGCGGTGTGTTGAGTTCGAGACGGTCGGGTCTGGCGGACGGCACGATCACCGCCGGGCATCACGTGCACGTCGCCGCCATTGGACTCGGATGGGACCTGGTCGCTGTCGTGTTCGAAAACGACGACGAAGCAACCGCCCAAGCGTTCGCGTTAGCAGACGACCGCACCAGCGACCTCAGCCGCTACGACCATGAATCGCTCGCTGAAATGATGGCTCGCTTTTTTGTCCATCATCTGTCCACTGGGATTTCCACCGCATTTTCCGCCTAATTCACAGGTTCTTCCTCTTTTGTCCCACAGGGAGTTCTTCGTAGGGTCTGTACTTGGTCAACGGCTGCAGCGCGAGCGCACGGATGGTGGTTGGCGTCTGAAAGTTCTTGCTGGCAGGACGACTCCTTGGGGGCGGACGCGCAACCCATTTGGCGCTTCCGGCGGCGAGGTACCTCGTCGTTGCCGCCCTCTGACCTGGGCGTTCGCGCTGCAGCACCCGTTGATTCCGTCGAGGTGGCCGATCTCCTCTGGTGCCGGACGCGAAAACCTGTACTGAGGTATTGACACCGCCGTAATTACAGTGATGTGATATACCGTATATCTTGTGGCCCTGGGGACGAGGGGGGCGCCACAACCACAACATCTTGTGCCTGGGCAACGTTGCCCTCCGAAGCGGTTCAGTTTGCTGAAGTGGCACGGATGACGCCCATCACGGGCTCGTGGAGGTTGCGCTGCCGCGCCATATCGTTGGCGCGGCGCCCGAGGCTCGAGGGGGATCGACAGACCGCACGCCCACTGGGAGGAGGAGCTCATGGCTCTGGCGCCGGAGCAAGCAGGAATCGGAATTCGTCGGTTTTTCACCCAGCCAGGTGTCGACCCCTACGACATGGTCGACTGGGAGGTACGCGACGCGCGTATCACCAACTACCGCGACGGCTCAGTGGCGTTCGAGCAACTCGGCGTGGAAGTGCCGGCCAGCTGGTCGCTCAATGCCACGAACATCGTCGCCCAGAAGTATTTCCGCGGCCCCATCGGGTCTCCCGAGCGGGAGCACTCCGTGCGACAAGTGGTCGATCGAGTGGTGGACACGATCACCGATTGGGGGCGACGTGACGGCTACTTCGTCGACGACGAGGAAGCCGAAGCATTTCGCTCGGAGCTCAAGTACCTGATCATTACCCAACGAGCGGCGTTCAACTCGCCGGTTTGGTTCAACATTGGGGTCAAGGGTGTTCCCCAGCAAGCGTCAGCCTGCTTCATTCTCTCGGTCGACGACACCATGGACTCCATCCTCAACTGGTACGTCGAGGAAGGAACGATCTTCAAAGGAGGATCAGGGGCGGGTGTCAATCTCTCCCGAATCCGCTCCTCGTTCGAACCGCTGAAGGGTGGTGGCACCGCCTCTGGTCCAGTGAGCTTCATGCGGGGGGCCGATGCCTCGGCCGGCACCATTAAGTCAGGAGGCAAGACCCGCCGCGCCGCGAAGATGGTCATCCTTAATGTCGACCACCCCGACATCGAGGAGTTCATCTGGTGCAAGGCCTATGAGGAGCGCAAAGCCCGTGTCCTGCGTGACGCTGGATTCGACATGGATCTCGACGGGCGAGATGCGCACTCGATCCAGTACCAGAACGCCAACAACTCCGTGCGGGTGACTGACGAATTCATGCAAGCGGTCGTCGATGACGCCGACTGGCATCTGCGTGCGGTCACGACTGGAGAAATCGTGAAGACCGTCCGTGCCCGAGACCTGATGCGGCAGATCGCCCAAGCAGCGTGGGAGTGTGCCGACCCGGGCATGCAGTTCGATACCACCATCAACCGCTGGCACACCGCAGCCAACACCGGCCGCATCAACGGATCGAATCCTTGCTCGGAGTACATGCACCTCGACAACTCAGCGTGCAACCTGGCGAGTCTTAACTTGCTGAAGTTCCTCGACGAAGACGGACACTTCGATGTCGAGGCGTTCAAGCACGCCGTCGAGGTGGTGTTCACAGGCCAAGAGATCCTCGTCGGCAATGCTGATTACCCGACCAAGCGCATCGGTGAGACCTCCCGCCGTTTCCGACAGCTTGGCCTGGGTTATGCGAACCTTGGCGCGATGCTCATGGCGCTTGGTCTACCGTACGACTCCGACGAGGGCCGAGCTTGGGCCGCCGCGATCACTGCGCTGATGACCGGTCACGCCTATGCCACCTCGGCGCGGACCGCCGCCCGCATGGGTCCGTTTGCTGGCTACGCAGACAACCAGGAACACATGCTGCGTGTCCTCCAACAGCACCGCGAGGCCGCGGCACAGATCGACGAGGAAGCTGTACCTCATGAACTGCTCTCAGAGGCACAGCGGGTCTGGGATGAGGCCTGCGAGATCGCGCAGCTCTATGGGGTGCGCAACTCACAGGCTTCGGTTCTCGCACCGACGGGAACGATCGGTTTACTGATGGACTGTGACACGACCGGCATTGAACCCGACCTCGGGTTGGTGAAGATCAAGAAGCTGGTCGGCGGCGGGACGATGTCGATCGTCAACCAGACCGTGCCCCGTGCGCTGCGCCGCCTCGGCTACACCGACGAGCAGATCGATGCCATTGTTGCCTACATCGACGAGCACAAGTCGATCATGGGGGCGCCCCACCTGCTGCCCGAACATCTTCCGGTGTTCGCCTGCTCGATGGGCGACAACACCATCCACTACCTGGGTCACGTCAAGATGATGGCTGCGGTCCAGCCGTTCATCTCCGGCGCTATCTCGAAGACCGTGAACCTCCCGGAGGAGGTCACTGTCGAGGAAGTCGAGCAACTGCACATCGACGCATGGAGGATGGGCCTCAAGGCCGTTGCCATCTATCGGGACAACTGCAAGGTGGCTCAACCACTGGCGACGGCCAAGAAGGAGGCCGACGGTGCGCAGCCTGCATTGTCCAGCGCCGCTGCCGAACAGGTACGGGTGGTCGAAAAGATCGTCGAGAAGGTTGTCGAGGTGCCAGTTCGGGAGAAGCTTCCCCGGACACGAACCTCGCGGACCTTTGAGTTCCGGGTCGCTGATTGCAAGGGATTTGTCACTGTGGGCGAATATGAAGACGGTCGTCCCGGTGAGATCTTCGTCAAGGTGTCCAAGCAGGGATCAACCCTCGCCGGGATCATGGACGCTTTCGCGATTGCCATCAGCCACGGGTTGCAGTACGGCGTTCCACTGCGCAGTTACGTCGAAGCCTTCACGGGCATGCGGTTTGAGCCCGCCGGTATGACCGACGACCCTGACATCCGCATCGCCAACAGCCTGATGGATTACCTGTTCCGGCGCTTGGCGCTGATGTATTTGTCGCCGGAAGAGCGAGCCGAGCTCAACATCTTCACGACGGCCGAACGCATGCAGCCGACGCTGCCCGGCGTAGAGGAGACCGTGGTTGAGACGGTGCAGGGTCACGACGTCCCGCCGGATCCACCGTCGATCGAGTCGGCGTCCCAGCTCGCGGCCCGTATCGAGCGACAGGGGGCGAAGAAGGCAACGACTCGGGTGATCCGTGCCGTCGATGCCCCTATCTGTATGCAATGCGGCGTCCAGATGCAGCGAGCCGGGAGTTGCCACGCCTGTCCGAGCTGCGGTAATACCAGCGGCTGCAGCTGACCGCTCGTGGGCAGGGGGTGATGTTGCGGACGGGACGTTGACCGAGGAATCTCGCCCACTGCTCGATGAGCTGCGACTCGCTGCGGACTTTGTTGCTCATGCGCTACGCGTGAGTGGTTATCGGGCCGATTGGAGTCCAGCAAGCCTGTGGGATCTCGAGCGCTTCTTCTGCGAACACGTCGCCGAAGGGGCGCCGAGACCCGGGGGACTTCTCGCAGTGGATACTGGCAAACGCGTGTTCGCTTTGGGTAGCTATCTCGGTGAGGTTGTCAGGAGGGACCTGGCTGGCGAGTGGATCGTTGACGAACTCGATGACCATCCTGAGGTGAGCGCTGCCATCCAGTTTCCTGATGGCACGCGCACGTGGCCGGTGCAGCAGGTCATGAGGCGAATTGTCAACGGTCGGCGCGATGGCATCGTCCAGTACGCAGTTGCGCTCGGCGTCGAGGTCGGCCCGCTCCCAGGTGACGCGCGACGCTGGTGGAGCAGGTGGCGCCGGAAGAGGTGAGCTTTCTCGAACGTCTGCGCCGACGGGTTCGTCCGTGGGACGGAACTGCGGGACCGCCGCGATCAGCGAACGGTGCGTCGTCTCTCCATCTGGTTTGGGAGCTCGGGCGCGGCGCCTGGACAGCATGCGAGGCGACGCTGGAAATCCTCGTGCCACCTGCCGTGCCGAAACTGTATTTCTGGGCGCTCCAAGTGTCCTTCACCAGACGCGGTCTTGGTGGAGGCGGCGCTCATCTCGGGCTGCAGTGGCATCCTGCGCATCCGGGAGGGACCGCCGTCAACTGGGGTGGCTATGGGCCGGACGGCCGAGAGCTGGACGGCACGGTGTCGTCATTGCCTAGTGCAACCGGGAACCCCAACACCCGTGACTATCGCTGGGAAGCAGGCAGGCCGTACAGGTTGCGCATCGAGCCAGCACCAGGCCAACCGCTGGGCACGGCCTGGCGCGGGTCAGTGACAGATGTTGAAACCGGCACGACCACCGTTGTGCGCGACCTTTTTTCCCGCGGCAATCGGCTCGACGGATTGATGGTGTGGTCCGAGGTGTTCGCTGATTGCGATGACCCGAGTGTAACTGTTCGCTGGAGCGGCCTTCGCGCGTCCAACCCAGGCGGTGAGGCGTTTGACGTCCGAATTGTGCGGGTGAATTATCAACGTGTGAGCGAGGGTGGGTGTGCGAACACCACCTCACAGCTCGATCCGCGGCTACCGGGTTTCCTCCAACTCACCAACGCGGTTCGCACGGTGGCGCAAGGTTCCCGGCTTGAGCTTTGAGCATGGATCGAGGACCGTAGTCTTCTGTCTGCGCGCGAAGTCGCTGAGGTGCGGCCTCGTGGTTCGTTGGTGCCGGTCGGCTCCGGTGCTTGTTTGTTCGCTCCCTTTGACGGCCCGGCGTGCTGGCCCCACTGGCTCTCCGAGTTGCTTCGCTGGAACATCACTCACGAGGGGAGGCGTTCGTAATGCCAACCGTCGGGGGACATCCACAGACGGTGTCTTGGGCCCTCCGCGGCAGCATCAGCCGATTCGTAGCCAGCGTCGCCGTGGTAGAGCGCAACGATGGTTCCGTCGAGGCTGGCGATCCTTGTCTCGAAGTATTCGACCTCGCGTGAAGCGAAGTGACGCAACGCTGCTGCTGTCGTCGAGAACGGAACCAAGTGTTCGAGCGTGATCCACGTGGGCGGGGCAAGCTCGATCTCTTTGGCATTGCGGCGTCGCAGCGCATCAACTGGGGTCAGCCACTCGTGATCCTGGATCTCGGAGCCGTCGACCACGATCTGATCGTTGTTCCCATGCAGCCTTACCAGGAAGAAGTAGGTGGCAAATCGCTTTGGTGCCGAAGGTGGCGGCATCCAATGTGAGAACCACACCAGCTCGTCCGGGTCGATCACCAGACCTGTCTCCTCGGCCGCTTCTCGGACAGCTGCTCGCCGGGCTGCGATCTCGAGTGGTTCACCAGGACGTCGATCGCGCTGGTCGATACGACCTCCTGGGAAGACCCACATGCCGCCGGCGAAATCGAGTTTCGAATTCCGCCGGACCATGAGGACTTCCGGTCCCGATGGTCCGTCTTTCATGGCCACAACCGTCGCGGCGGGGATCGGTTCGGTCACTGTCGGTTCTTTCGCCGTCAAATCCGTGAACTGTCGCAGATGACGTAGCTTGCGACGGAGATTGGTTCGGTCATTGTTGGTTCCTCGATACCAAGTCGGACACCCCTTCTGAGAGTCTCGGAAGCGTCGGGGGGGATGGCTCGCAGGCTCGACGGCGGATTGATGCCGAAAGCGTACGCCAGGTCAGACCTTTCCGGATTCCCTGACCGTGGTGGCTATTGCTTGGGTGACCGGAAGCTCTAGGGTGAGTAGACAGTGTGCCCCGAGTCAGCGGCGCTGATGCTGTGCGACGCTGCCGCGGGTGACCGGAAGCTCTAGGGTGAGCAGACAGTGCGCCGCAGGACGGATCTCGAGCACATTCCTGCCTTGGACGGTTTGCGCGGCCTGGCAGTGGCCGCCGTGTTGTGCTTTCACGCAGGACTGTTGACGGGTGGGTACCTCGGCGTCGACTTGTTCTTCGTTCTGTCGGGGTTCCTCATCACTTCGCTGTTGCTGCGGGAATGGGATCTCACCGGCATGATCAACCTGGCTGAGTTCTGGAGGCGCCGCGCGCGCCGGCTCCTGCCCGCTCTGTTCCTCCTGCTCATTGGCATCGCGGCTTTCGCCGCCGTCGTCGCTGGTCCCTACGAGCTGCCGCGTATACGAGTCGCGACACTCACGACGCTGTTCTACGTCGCCAATTGGGGCCAGATTCTTGCCGGCAACGGTTACTGGGATCGGTTCGACCGTTCACCGCTCGAACACACCTGGAGTCTGGCGATCGAGGAACAGTTCTACCTTCTCTGGCCACTGCTGCTGTTCGGTGTGCTTAAGCTCACCCGGGGGTGCAAGACCGCGCTGCTCGCGATCGCGGTGGCGTTCGCAGCGGCGTCGGCCTCAGTCATGGCCATGCTCTTCAAGCCGGATGCCGGGCCGGCGTCGTGGTCACGGCTGTACCTGGGGACCGACACGCGGGCTGCTGCTGTACTGCTCGGATCGGCATTCGCCATCCTGCTGTCGCTACGCGGTCCCCTCCGAACCGTGCGGTCGCGCCGCGTCCTGGAGGGATTGGCGGTCGTCGCTGCCTGCGGACTCGGTTGGGCCTGGGCAACGGTGCCATACACGGCAGCGTTGCTGTATCAGTACGGCTTTTTTGCTTGTGGCATTGCGGCAATCCTCGTCATCGCCGCTGCGGCCCATCCCCAGCGCTCGCTCGTCGCACGTGTGCTGGAGTTCCAGCCGATTCGAGGTCTTGGTCTCATCAGCTACGGCCTCTACCTTTGGCACGTCCCCGTGTATCTCGCACTGCAGAAGCAGTGGGGACTCCAGCGCTGGACCCTGCTTGCAGTTGGCGCGCCGCTGAGCATCGCCGTGGCGTTCGGCTCATACCGGCTCGTCGAACAACCGATCCGGCGCCGCGGCCTGAGAGCGCTTCGCCGCCCGGCGCTGGCGCCCGTTGGGGCAGCAACGGCGGTTCTCCTCGTTCTCGTGGCGACTGCGGGAGGCCAGGAGCGTCCTCGGCTGGCGACGGATCTGGCCAGTACTTCTGACCGCGGACCGGCCCTAGGTGCGAGTGACGAGTTGCGCGAGCTGCCGGATTTCTCCGACGAGCAAAGCCCTGTCAGTGTCGTTGACCGGCGAGCTACTGGCGGCGAGCCTGGGTCGGGGCCAGTAGCCCGGCCAGTGGGGCGGTCGCCGCGGCTGATGATCGTGGGCGATTCGGTCGCGTGGGATCTCGGGCTCAAGATGGAGGAGCGCCATTCAGAGCTCGGCATCATCGTGGGTAACCAAGCCATGTTCGCCTGTCCTCTCGGCCGCGAATCCAATCGCTATGACCCGGCGAACGGGGGGCAGGATCGGGCGCTCTGCCGGTCGATACCCCAACTATGGGTCGAAGGCGTCAACCGGTTCCGTCCTGATGTCGTCGTCGTGCATTTCGGTGGGGCGCCGATCGATGAGCGCGAGCTGGATGGCACGCCAGCGCCGATTTGTAGTGACCGCTTCAGGGAGTGGTATCGGGGCGAGGTCGCGTGGGCGATCGAGACCTTGAGTTCGACCGGGGCGACGGTGTTCATCGCACCAGCCGCGTATCCGACCTCGCCCCTCCTTGACCAACAGGAGATGAGGCGCAATACCGACTGCATGACCGAGGCATACCTTGATGTCGTGGCCGATCATCCCGCTGCGCGACTGCTGCGCCTCGATGAATGGGTCTGCCCTCCACCGGAACGAAGATGCCAGACGAGGATCAACGGGGTGAACCTCCGACCGGATGGCATCCACTACGACGGCAAGGGGGCGGAGCTCGTCAACGAGTGGATCATCGCCAACGTCTTCACCGCAGCCTGAGCGCGAATCTCGAAACGATGCTGGTCGTCCTTTACAACACCTGACGCAAATGTCATGATTCGGGAGAATGGCATTCTCCCAAGAAGGCCTGGGACGGTCGCCAGCGGTCGAGACCATCGGGCGGGCCGAGCAGCGAACCGCCATCGAGCGGCGCACCCGCTTCGTACACGCTGCGCGTGAACTCGCCACCGAGACCGGCAGTTCCGCCTTCACCGTACAGCAGGTTGTCAGCCGTTCGGGGTTGAGCCTCAAGTCCTTCTACGGACTGTTTGCTGGCAAGGACGACCTGCTCGTCGCCTTGCTCGAAGAGGACATCGCGCTCGGCGCGCTTGCCCTCTCCGAGTTCGTAGATGCTCAGCGTGAGCCACGGGAGCGGTTACGGGCGTGGGTTCTCGGTTTGTTCTCGTTGATGGCTGCGGGCCAACACGGACATGTTGCGGTTCTCGTGCGCGAACATCGCCGATTGGCTGAGAGCAGACCTGCGGCCATGGCGAAGGCCTTGCGCCCCCTTTTGGATCTGCTCGTTGACGAACTGTCGGCCGCGGCGCGCTTACAGGTGATCTGCCATCGGGATCCAGAGCGTGACGCACGTTTCGTCTTTGATCTCGTGCTGGCCGAGATCCATGATCTCGTACTCCATTCGGATAGACCGCCGGCGCGACAGCAGATCGACGAGGTCGCGAACTACGTCTGGGGCTTTTGTTGGGGTGGGCTTCGTGGCGCAGAGAACGCGAACGCCCTGCCGAACAACCCCACTGACGTCTCGTTCCCGTCCCCCAGGGAGCGAAAGCAATGACAACGGCGCGCATGGACCCGGCTCGACGCGATTTGTCGATCATGGGCGAGGCAGGGCACACCGACACTGAGGTTCGTGTCGAGCCTTCATCGGTCTCCCGTGCCGCTCGGGCCACCTATGCCTCCGACCGATCGAGTGGCTTGCTCCCCGATCCAACGCCCAGGGAAAGAACCTTCACGATCATCTCCGTCGATGATCACCTCGTCGAACCGCCCGACGTGTTCGAGGGGAGGATCCCGGCGTCGCGAGCCGATAGCGCGCCCCGCTTGGTGACCGATTCTGATGGTCGGGAGTTCTGGGAATTCGACGGCAATCGGTACGGTCAGATCGGGCTCAACGCCGTCGTCGGGCGGCCGAAGGACCAGTGGTCGATGGAACCGGCCCGGTTCGACGAGATGCGACCCGGGTGCTGGGACCCAGTCGAACGCATCAAGGACATGGACATCGACGGTGTCTATGCGTCGGTGTGTTACCCGTCGCTGATTGCTGGTTTTGCTGGCACCGTATTTGCTCGTTGTCGGGATCAGGCGCTCGGCTTGGACTGCATCCGGGCATGGAACGAGTGGCATTTGGAGGAGTGGGTCGGTGATCGATCGAATCGGCTGATCCCGCTGCAACTTCCTTGGCTCAACGATCCGGAGCTCGCAGCAGCAGAGGTGCGCCGAAATGCCGAGCGCGGCTTCAAAGCGGTCAGCTTCCTGGAACAGCCGGTGGATCTGGGGTATCCGTCGTTGCACACCGGCCACTGGGATCCGTTCTTGGCCGCATGTGAAGAGACCGGCACGGTGGTGTGCCTGCATTGTGCTTCGTCGGGTTGGTCTGCTTCGCGGTCACCAGGCGCGCCCCTCGAGCTTCTGACCTCGCTATTCCCGGTGAATGCGCTCGTCACCTGTGCAGATTGGTTGTGGTCTGGGGTGCCAGTGCGGTTCCCGGCATTGAAGATCCTGCTGGCCGAAAGCGGCATTGATTGGGTGCCGATGTTGATACACCGGACCGACTACGTGCTCGATCACTCCGCGAGTGGGTTTGACGCTTGGCCTGATCGTGAGCACAGCCCGACCGATGTCCTGCGCCGCAACTTCTGGTTCTCGGTGATCGACATCACCTCGGTGATCGCATTGCGCCAGGAGATCGGCGTCGACCACATCGTGCTCGAAAGTGATTACCCCCATGCCGATTCGACGTGGCCCGACACCCAGGAAATGGCGCAGCGCGGTCTTCGCGACCTGCCTCCCGAAGAGGTCCGCCGGATCACATGGGCGAATGCGGCCGAATTGTTCGGACACCCTGTTCCCGACGAGTTGCAGGTGCCGTGAAATGTCTCGGATCGTCCCCGGTCAGTTGCAGGTGCCCTGAGATGACCGGTCCGACCGTCACGACAACGAGAGAGATGAGAGGGTCGAAGCTCGGAGGTGCAAGGTGCTCGACGTGACGATCGAAGGTGTCACCATCGTCGATGGCACCGGTGCGCCAGCGAGGGTCGGCGACGTTGCTATCGACTCCGGGCGGATCGTTGCGGTGACAGAGCCGGGAGCGGCGGCAGCGGTGGCCGGTACCTCGTCGAAGGTCATCGACGGTACCGGTCTCGTCGTTGCTCCGGGTTTCGTGGATCTCCACACCCACTACGACGCGCAACTGATGTGGGATCCCACCGCAAGCCCGTCGCCGTTGCACGGTGTCACCACAGTGTTCGGCGGGAACTGCGGATTCGGTCTCGCGCCGGCTGGCGACGAACACGCCGACTATCTGGCGCGTCTGATGGCTCGCGTGGAGGGAATCCCGCTCGCTGCCATCGAAGCCGGTGTCTCGTGGGACTGGAGATCGTTCGCTGAGTGGATCGCTCGCATCGAGCGACAGGGGATCGGGGTCAACGCTGGATTCCTCGCTGGCCACTCGGCCGTCCGTCGACAGGTCATGGGGGCGGACGCAGTGGGAGCGGAGGCGACACCAGGACAGATCGAGGCGATGGTGGCGGAGCTGCGATCCATGCTTGCGTCCGGTGCGATGGGCTTTTCGACGTCACGGTCACACACCCACAACGACGGGGACGGCCAGCCGGTGCCGTCCCGAGCAGCCTCCGATGCTGAGGTTCTCGCACTGTGCAAGGCAGTGGGCGAGTTCCCTGGAACCCAGCTCGAGGCGATTGTCCCGGGTTGCATCAACGGGTTCTCCCATGCCGAGATGCAGCTGCTGGCGTCGATGTCCACGGCAGCACAGCGTCCACTCAACTGGAACGTGTTAGGTGTGGCGGGTGGTGAAGGTCACCTGCGTCAGCTCGAAGCATCCGAGGTCGCGCTGCGCCATGGTGGCCGCGTTGTTGCCCTCACTCTTCCACAAAGTATGCGCATCCGTCTTTCCTTCCTCTCGGGGATGGTGCTCGACGCGTTCCCGGGTTGGGCCGAGTTCTTCGGGCTCTCCGTGGCGGATCGCATCGCTGCGCTGCGGGATCCAGCAGTCCGTCGCCGTTTGGACGACGGTGCACAGTCGCCGGAGGCGGGACTCATCGGCCTGCTCGCCAACTGGAAGCGGCTACGGATTGTCGAGACGTTCGCTCCCCAATGCGGGGGCTTCGAGGGCCGCACTGTCGGCGAGATTGCTCAGGAGCGGGGGGTGGATCCGTTCGACGCACTCTGCGACATCGTCGTCGCTGACGAGTTGCGTACCGGGATCGCACCTGAGATGCCACCGGAATCGCCAGAGATCTGGGCCCAACGCCGAGAGGTCTGGGCTGATCCGCGTGTCATCATCGGCGGTTCTGACGCCGGCGCTCACCTCGACATGATGTGCGGCGCGACGTATTCGACGTTTCTCGTTGGCCCCGCAGTTCGTGATCTGGGATTACTCCCGCTCGAGGAAGCCGTCCGGTTGCTCACCGACGTCCCCGCTCGTTTCTACGGGCTTCGGGGTCGCGGTCGAATCGAACCCGGCTGGGTGGCCGACCTCGTGGTGTTCGATCCGGAGGTAGTCGGACCGGGCCATGAGCGAACGCATGACGACCTGCCGGGTGGGGCCAGTCGCCTGTACGCGACGGCCGTCGGGGTGAATCACGTATTGGTCAACGGAATAGAGACCGTCTGCGATGGCCAGTTCACTGGGGCGACGCCGGGCATCGTCCTGAGGTCCGGCCGTGACACCGAGACTGTCTCGGTCCGCACTGCGGTTCCGCTACCACGTACCCATGAGGAGGCCTGATGGACCCAGCAGCCGCCGTTTATCCGGAGCAACGGGCTGCCAACCCGTATCTGCCCGAAGTAGCAGCCGACCCGATTCCCTTCTACCGGAGGCTCAGAGCTGAGTGCCCGATCGCGAATTTGGAAGGCTTTGCGGAAGGCACGCACATCATCTCCCGCTACGAGGATGTGAAGTTCGCACTCAGGCACCCGGAGATCTTCTCGTCCGACCTCGTTGCCGTTGACATCGGTCAGGATCGCCCGTTGATCCCACTCCAGATCGACCCGCCTGAGCATGCCAAGTATCGGCGTTTGATGGACCCGTTCCTCGGTCCGAGCGCAATTGCGTATTTGGACGAGGAGACCCGCAAACTCGCGAACGAACTCATCGATGCGTTCGCCGCGCGTGGCTCGTGTGATTTTCACGCTGAGTTCTCGGTGCCCTATCCGTGCACGGTCTTTCTCCAGCTGACCGGATTACCGCTCGAAGAGTTGGGCACCTTCTTGCGGTGGAAGGACAACATCATCCGGCCCGATGTCGATCCCGGTGATCTCGACGCGGCCCAACAGCTGCGACGGGAGACTGGACAGGCGATGTACGCCTACTTCGGAGGCGTGATCGATGACCGCCTTGCGAATCCAGGCGAGGATCTCATTTCTCGCTTCGTGCACGGAGAAGTCGAAGGCCGTACGTTGAGCCGGGAAGAGATCCTGGATATCTGTTACTTGTTCATTCTCGGCGGTCTCGACACCGTCACAGCGACGCTCGATTGTTCGATCGCGTATCTCGCACAGCATCACGACCGTCGGCGCCAAATTGTCGAACGCCCCGAGCTCGTCGGAGCGGCGGTCGAAGAGCTCCTGCGTCTGCACACGCCGGTCATGCAGGTTCTGCGAGTGGTCGCGACTGAGTATGAGATGAACGGTGTGAAGATGAAGCCGGGCGATCATGTGATGCTGATGCTCGGCGCAGCGGACACCGACACCGAAGAATTCGGTGTCGATGCGGAGGATTTCGCGCTCGATCGTACGGTGAACCGTCATTTCGCCTTCGGCGGTGGACCGCACCGCTGTCTCGGATCGCATCTCGCCCGACTCGAGTTGCGGGTAGCGCTCGAAGAACTGCATCGCCGTTTGCCGGACTATGCACTCACCGACGGAGCCGAGTTGCACTACTCGCCAGGGATTCGTGAGATCGCTCACCTCCCTCTCGTATTCGAGCCGGTGGCGGTATGAGCGCGATGCGAGTCACACTCGATGCTGAAGCCTGTGTCGGCCATGGACGCTGTTATGCCTTGGCCCCGGACATCTTCAGCGCGAACGATCAGGGTCATTGTGTGATCAAGACCGACGACGGCCTGATCCCCGTCGGGAGCGAGGACCGGGCCCACCAGGCCGTCGCGAACTGCCCCGAGGGCGCGTTGAGGCTTGAGGAGTGACTCCTCGGTGCTCATGCTGCTCTAGGTGACCGCGCGCTGCGCGCCGTTGTTCTGCTTCTTCGAGCTCGTCGATGTAGCGAAGCCAGCGCTCGACCCGAGCCGGATCGACCGTGCTTGCCTCCACCGCGGCGAGGATTGCGCAGCCCGGCTCTGTGCGGTGTTCACAGTCGGGGAACCGGCACCGGTCGGCGAGCTCTTCAAGGTCAGCGAAGACCGAGGCGACTCCTTCGTGTGTGTCCCAGAGCCCGAGCGATCGCAGACCCGGCGTGTCGATGACGACTCCGCCCCCGGGCAGCGGGATCAGGTCGCGGGCCGTCGTGGTGTGACGACCCTTGGCGTCACCCTCTCGGACGTCGGCGGTTGCTTGGACCGGCGCGCCGACCAGCGCGTTCACCAGCGTTGATTTCCCTGCGCCTGATTCACCCACGAGGGCTGCAGTGATACCGGGTGCGATGAGCCTTCGTAGTGAATCGAGTCCGCTGCCCGTAACCGAGGACGTGACGATCACCTCGACATTGGGGGCGATCGTTGCGAGGTCAGCGGTTGCTCGTTTCGCGTGCTTGGACGTCGGGTCGAGATCGGCTTTCGTGAGCACGATGACGGGGGTGGCTCCGGCCTCCCAGGCCAGCGCCATGGATCGTTCGATGCGCCCAGGTTTCAGTGGGCGATCGAGTCCCTGCACGATCAAGACCACATCGACGTTTGCCGCGAGCAGCTGTTCAGAACGACCCAATGCGTCGCTGCGGGCGAGCAGTGACCAGCGGGGTAGCACCGAGTCGATGGTGGCTGGTTCGTTGGCTGTGTCGACGAGGAGCCAGTCCCCAGTGGTGGGGCGTCCCGAGGCGGCGTCGCGCCACCTGCGGGGAAGGAGTGCCAACGGGATCTGCAAGGAGCGTGACCCGGTGTTCACGTACAGGTGGGTGTTGTCCACCCGTACGACTCGGGCTGGCTCACCCTCGCCATCATGTTCGGCGAGCAGTGCGGCGACGCGATCGTTCCAGCCGAGGGACGCGAGACCAACGGCGTGAGCGTGTCCGTCGGCGTCTATCTGGTGCGCTGAAGTCGTCGGTGCTTTGTCGTGGACACTGTGGGAACGGATGCCGACGCCGGGAGGCGAGCTGGCGTCGGTGCTCTCGGTGGTCTCGCTGTTGTTGGGCCTGTGTTCAGGGGTCATCGGGGCTTCGTCTGCGTTGTGTTGGTGGAAGCCTGCGCGGCTAGTGCGTTCGCCGAGTCGGCCACCGTCCCGGTTCATGTTCCTACAGGAGCCACAGTCGCCGAGTCCGGTTCGTGACACAAACGACGCCATACTGGCAGCCGTGCCACTCGTTCGCAGGGTCGAGATGTCGGGCAAGGTTGTGTTGATCACCGGGGGAAACACTGGGATCGGGCGTGCGGCCGCTGCGCGCCTTGCTCAATGGGGTGCGACGGTTTTGTTCACGGCCAGGAACGGACGCAGGGGCGAGAAGGCGCTCGAGTATGTCCGGCGAAGGGCGGGGCTGAGTTCGGATTCCGAACGGGTCCAGGTCTTGCCGCTTGACTTGGCTAGCTTTTCGTCCATTCAGGCCCTCGCGGCCAGAGTTCTCGAGGACTATGACCGGCTCGATGTCCTGGTCTGCAACGCGGGCGCATTGTTGTCGGAGTTCCAGTTCACCGAAGACGGCTTTGAAGCGACCTTCGGGGTAAACCATCTCGGTCACTTCCTGCTCACCGGGCTGCTCCTCGATCGGTTGAGGGCTAGTGCGCCTGCACGCATCGTGGTTGCGTCATCGATCGCTCATCGTGCGGGGAGCATGCGTTGGTCAGATATCCAGCACACGGTCAGCTACAACGGAACCGCGGCCTACAACCAGTCAAAGCTCGCCAACGTGCTGTTCACGCGCGAGCTGGCCTCCCGTCTCGACCCGGCAGAGGTGACCGTGAACTGCTTCCATCCTGGCGCCGTGAGGACGGGCTTTGGGAGTTGGGAGGACACAAAAGGCATCGAGCGATTGCTGATCACAATCGGCCGACCCTTCATGATCCCGCCGAGCTGGGGTGCACGGCCGATCGTGTACCTCGCATCCGCGCCGGAGCTCGACGGCGTCACGGGCGGATATTGGGTTGGTGGCTACCTTCCCGGGGTTCGTCGTCGTCCGCCGAGCCGGGCCGCACGTGACTCGGACGCTGCTCGTCGCCTTTGGCAGCTCAGCGAGGACATGATCGCGTCATCCCGAGCCCCCTGACGGGAGCGTTTCTCCCCGGATTGAATGGTGGCGCGCACCCGACAGGCTCAGCGGAGCCCAATCCAAGTGGAGAGACTCTGGCCGATGACGGATCCGTAGGGGTCGGTCAGGATCGTCCCGGTTTTGAATTTGCGTCCCTCGTGGCCGACGAGCCAGCTCGTCACGGTGTATGTCCGACCGACGATGACGGGGTCGTGATTGTACCAAGCACCACTGCCGCGGCCTGGCCGGTGCTGACCAGCACCGCTTGTCCCCCTGGGCAATCCAGTGCAGCCCATACGATCTCGCTCGCAACCACCCCACCGTGGTTGGGAACCGAATCGTCTGGAGTCCAGGCTGCAGCGAAGCGTTGCCGCGGCCCGGCGGGGTCGCCAACGATCGGCCCAGCGAAGATCCGCAGCCCATCGCGTGGACGACAGCTCGGTCCACAGACGAAACAGGTGGGGAATGGATGGTTGGCGCATCGGATGACTGTCAGCGAGGAGCTCGGTTTGCCGGGCGAACGCACTGCATCATTTGGGTGGGATTCCAGCACCAGGGCGATGGCATCATCGGATACGGAGTCCGTTCCCGCGATCTGGGGCGCACCGTCATCTCATCTTCTCGCATCGCTACCGATGCGGGTCGCGCTCCGGAGTCCGTTCCCGCGATCTGGGCGCACCGTCATCGGCTGGAGGATCGGGTCGGGGATTGGCTGGCGCGTCTCACACCAAGCCCAACAGCCGCAACATCGACTGTGGGACACCGCGGTCAGCAACAGCAAGCCGGGCGGCACGTTCGATGTTCACCTCATCTAGGTGTCGGTCAACCCACGTGTCCCAAGGACCGGCCGGGATCGGGGTCTGGTTGCACGCCGCTTCCACGCAAGCATAGAGGTAAGCCTGCTGGATGAGCAGTTCGTCGGCGCCCCCGATTGGGCCAATTCCCGGTACCACCGTGGTGGCGAGTTCAGCGAGCTCGCCGATGGAGTCAGCCCACACGTGCGGATCGCCGTCGAAGGCGTTCGGCGTCACCCCGAAGCAACACATTGCGCCCGCGAAGAGCACGTCATTATCCGGCACGACGGCTACCAGGTTCTCGAGCTGCTGGCCGCTTTGGGGAACGGCGCAAAGCCGTGGCGTCAACCAGGCAGCAGTGTCGACGGTGTGACTCACCGGTCGGGTTGTGATCTCCTCAAGCTCAGCCGCCCACAGGGGGTGAAGGCGTTTGAAAGCCTCTGGATTCGGCGGTTGGTCGAGCAGGGCACTGGTTTGTGACCGGCCATAGCGGGCGGCCATCCAGAACACCGCACTCCCGCCCACCCATTCGATGTGGCTGCTCGTATAGACCACTCGTTTGATCGGTCGGCCGAATGGCTCGAGCGATTCGGCGAGTCGCTGTGCTTGCGAGGGAACCAGCAACGTGTCGACGAGGGTGATGCCGTCGTCTTCGACCACGACCCCGGCGTTCGTCATGCCGTGACCGGCAGGTGAAGCCAGCCACGTGTAAACACCGTCTCCTAGCTCGTGCAGCGAGCCCAAGGGGAGTGCGGCTCCGTCGTTCAGCGCGTTCACCGCTCGCAGGCTAGTGCTGGTGCCAGTGATCGTGATCGACCAGTCCGACCAAGAGCGGATGCTGGCGGTGGGTTTTGTACTGCGTGTCTAAAGATTGGCGCTAGCGCGGCTACAACCCAGTCTGACCAAGAACGGATGTTACGTTCAGCAGGAGGGCGGCAATAGACGAGTCAAGTGGGACACCAAAGGGGGCGCAACCCGTGTGGTTCGCTTGCGATCCCACGCCGCCTCCTGATGGGCGAAACGAGGGGGATACCGCGGTGGCAACAAGGTGGCCGAAGTGATGCATCAGGATGACGTCGAACGGCCCGGCTTGGATCGATCTGCTCTAGCGGCCGACCTGTCGCGGCCGTACGCATTCAGTTATTGGAGTTGCTGGTCCAGAAGGGAATCTTCTCCGAAGGTCGAATCAGCTATGTCGTGGCCGCACCGATTCAGTCGTTGGAGTTGCTGGCTTCTTGGCGGACCTATGGATCGCTCCTCGCACGCTGCTCGAAACTGTCGATGGAGTCGGCGTGATGGGTCCTTTCTTCGAGGGTGCTTCGAGCGCGCTGCGTGCGGCCCGCGGCGGTGCGTCGTGGCCGCCTTGTTCGTGGTCGCGCTCGGGCTTGTAGCTTTCGGGGGTTGCAGCCGCTCGACGTCGACCAACGAGTCGACGCAGGAAAACAACGGGGCTTCGTCCTCTTCCAGGACTCTGGAAGGGAGATGGACGATGTCGGGCTATGACGAGGCCAATTCGCGGTACAACCCTGATGAGCGAATCGTGAACGCGAATTCGGTTGCGTCCTTGAAGCCGGTGTGGCATCTCGAAGGCCTCAAGGGCGTAAGTAGCACGCCCTCCGTCGTTGATGGAGTCGTCTATTTCGGTGACTGGACCGGTGCTGTCCGTGCAGTCGAAGCGGCAACTGGACGTGAGATCTGGTCGACGGGCTCGGGAGCTCCGATCATGTCATCGCCGACGGTCGATGGCGACGCGGTGTACGCCTCCAGCAATCGGTTGCTCCGACGTCTCGACAAGGCGACTAGCACCACGGTGTGGGAGGCCACCACCTCTGATCACCCGATTGCGATCTCCCCAGCGTCGCCGGTCGTCGCCGATGGTTTGGTGATCCAGGCTGTGGCCAGCGGCGAGTTGATGTTCAATGCGACCCAGTACAGCTTCCGCGGCCAGATCACGGCATTCGACGCCGCCACCGGCTCGGAGGTCTGGCGCATTTTTTTGACCAACGACGACGACACCTCCGGGGCGGGTGTGGGGGTGTGGTCGACCGCAGCTGTCGATCGGGAACGGGGGGTGATCTATGTCGGAACCGGTAACACCTACGAGCCGCCAGCCAGTCGCATGGCCGACAGTATCGTCGCAATCCGTTACCGAACGGGAGAGATCGCCTGGATTCGCCAGTTCACCTATCCGGATGTGTTCAGCATGGGGAATCGGGCTGGGCTCGACGCAGATGTGGGTGCTGCGCCGAACCTGTGGGTCGCCGACGGGCGGGCGATGGTCGGCGCTGGCGACAAGCGGGGCGATTATCACGCCTTGGATCGGGAGACAGGCGAAGTGGTGTGGACGGCGTCGCTCACGCCGGGAAGTGTGCTCGGTGGCGTGATCGGTTCATCGGCCTTTGCGGAGGGCACGATTTTCGTTGCTTCAAATGTGGGAAATCCCGAGAACAACGCTCCCACGTCCGCATCCAAGGTCGTCGCCCTGGACGCAGTGACCGGAGCAAAGCTTTGGGAGACGGAATTGCCGGGCTCGGTGTTCGCCCCGGTCAGCGCGGTTCGTGGCGTGGTGTTCGTGGCAACCACCGGAGCGACCTTTCACGCGTTCGATGCCGCGACCGGTGACGAGCTGTGGCAGGCAAAGGCGCCGGACCAGATCGGCGGAGGCGCCTCCATCGTGGACGGCACGGTCTACTGGGGTTACGGATATTCGTTGTTCGGCTCGGGTAGCGGTATCGGCGGTCTCTACGCCTTCCGGCCAGCCGAGGGGGCCGAGGGTTCGTCTGGGGACTCAGCGCTAGCCGCAGGTGCGGGTTCCGAGGGTGAATCACCGGGGGCACGGTTGTTCCGGACCAGCTGCGCATCGTGTCATGGGCGCAGCGGCCAGGGCGGGACAGGCCCCACGCTCATCGGTGTGGCTGATCGCCTGAGCCGCGACGACCACTTGAGGGTCGTGCGACAGGGCCGGAATCAGATGCCGCCGTTCGAGAAGGTGCTCGAGGCAAGCGAGATCGACCAGATCGTCGACTACGAGCGAACAGAACTCGGCCGATGAATGGGAGGCTCGGTCGGGGGCCTGTGACGCCGAGAGCGACTGACCGTGACCGGTAGGCTGCCGCAGCGATGGCCCAATCTAGAAAGAAGAGGAAGCGAGCGCAGGCACAGAAACGGGCTCAGCATCGCCGTCAGGTCGAGAAGCGCCGGGAGTCCGAGAAGCACGAGCACCTCCCGAAGGTCGGGACCCCGGCCGATGACGCCTACCGATTGAAGCGAAGCCGCGAGGACCTCGTGGATTTCGGTCTGACCCACGCCAAGCGTGGGCCTATCAACTGGGTCATCGTGGTGGGCATCGTGCTGTTGCTGATCGCGGCCGCGGTCGGTCTCATCATCTTCGCTGCTTGACCACACACGAGACCGGCGATCGTTCTCGTTGAGCGATGGAGCCGCGGGCATCGCGGCACCCTGCGTAGCCCGTTGAGCACTTAAGGGAGGGGATCAGATGGTGGTGGACATGCCGCCGTCGACGGGGAGGATGGTGCCGGTGCAGTAGGCGCCGGCGCGTGAGGCGAAGAAAAGTGTTGCGCCCACAATGTCTTCGGGTTCGCCGATCCGACCTAGCGGATTGGCTGCCCGGATCGCGTCGCCGAACGCTTCTAGCGTCGCCGCCATCATTTTGCTCTCGAACGGGCCGGGGGCGATGGCGTTGACCGTGACTCCCTCTCGCGCCAAGCGCCGCGCCAAGACTCGGGTCATGTGGTGGACCGCTGCCTTACTTGCCGAGTACGAGTACGTCTCGAGTTCGGGGACTCGGAGGCCGTCGATCGAGCCGATGTTGATGACGCGAGCGGGGTCGCCGGGCTTCGCCGCAGCCTTCAACGCCGGGACTAGGTAGCGGGTGAGATGAAAGACTCCTCGTACATTGAGGTTGAGCACGCGGTCCCACGCCGAGTCCGGGAACTCGGCGAGTGGCGCACCCCAGGTCGCGCCGGCATTGTTGACGAGAATGTGCACCTGACCCTCGCGTTCGGTCACCTCGGTTGCGAGCCGCTTGCACTCGTCGTGGAGCGAAAGATCGGCGGCGATTGCCACACACTCGCCGATCTCGGAAAGTTCTGCGGCGACCTCGGCGCAGACGTCGGCCTTTCGAGACGAGATGTAGACCTTGACGCCGGCTTGCACGAGTCCCCGCGCGATCATGAGACCGATTCCGCGGCTGCCACCCGTGACCACGGCGGTCTTCCCGGCCACCGAGAACAGCTCGTCCAGGATCGACATGCTTCCTCCTCATTGCTAGTGCCGGTCTAGCCACGCCGAAGTTCCGGTACCGGCGTTGTCCGTCGGCCGCACACTATGGCGACCCCGAGCACAATCCCAAGGTCTAGTGGTCGTCTGTTGCCGAGGGTTCGCGACTGTCGATGGTTCGCGATGGCTCGACCAGTCGAGCGCTTTGACCAGTTGTTGACGAATCGACAATTGACACTCACGGTTGCTGTAAGACGCATCGAGTTCATGCGGTGTGCCGGTCCGTGCAGTCCTATGCTTGGGGAACCGCCGACTACCTTCATTCGGTGATTGAACCCTTGACAGGTTCGTGGCCTGTGCCGACCATGGCGATGGGGGCGGGCGCGACATGCGTTCGACGCTGGCGGGAGCAGTACGGGGAATTCATGGCGGACGAGCCAACGAAATGGAGTGAACTACGGACCCAAGCGCGGCCAACCACCGCGTTTACCGTGACGCGCCATATCAGCCGGGTAGCTGCCATTTTCGACGCGGCACCGATCGGTGTCGGGGTCTGGTCGATGGATGGCGAGCTCCTGCATGCCAATCCGGTGCTATGCGACCTCCTCGCTGGTGCGCGCAGCGAGTTGGTCGGTCGTCTTTTCGAGGAATTCATTCGCCTCGACGAGGCAGCGGGCATCCGCAATCTGGTCCGCGATCTGTGGCTCGGGACGCGCAATTACTTCGAATGCGATTTCCGTTGTACGCGACCGAGTGGGAGAGAACATTGGGTCCGGACCTACGTGTCGCCTGTCTATGGACCGGGAGGAGAGCCGGAATACCTCGTATCTCATATCTTCAGTTTCGGTCGGCGTGGCTCGGAGGAGGACATGACCTCCCGGCTGACCAACGACACGCCTGTGATGTTGTGGGTGACCGACGAACACGGGATTCCACGCAGCGGCAACAAGAAGTCGTTTGAGTTCCTCGGACTCCCCCCGAGTTCGAGTGAGCTCCGGAGGGCGCTGTTCGAACGGATTCACCCCGAGGATTACGAGTCCGCCCGTGCCGGACTCATCGAGCACATCCGGCGGAGGGAGGCGTTCGAGTTCACGGCGCGATCACGCCGCGCCGATGGCGAGTGGCGCTGGTTGCATCATCGAGCCGAGCCCATACGAGGCGAGGATGGCTCATTCGAGGGTTATGCCGGAGCGAGTTTCGACGTAACCGACGCTGAGCAGATGCGCCGCGAACTCGATGAGATCCGCCGACTGTTCCAGAGCGTGACCGATGCTGGGCCGATTGCGGTTTTGCGGACCGATGCCGCCGGCAACGTCACGTATGCCAATGGTCGTTGGGCTGACATCCTGGACGACCCCGAGGCACGTCTCCGTGAGACCAGCTGGCGGTCGATCCTCGTACCAGAACACGTTGAGGAGATCATCCGCCGTTCGTTGGAGAGCATCGAATCCGGCGAACCGTTCGTCATGCGGGTTCGCGCCGTCGATCCGATGAAGTTGGCTCCGAACAGCTCTGGCCTTGGTTCGGGCCAGTACTGGGGGGAGCTCCGGGTGGCCCCGGTGTTCGACGAGGACGGGAACCATGACGGTTTCGTGGCCACACTCACCGATGTCTCAAGCGAAGTCGCAGCCGATACGCGAGCGGATCGTCTCGCTCGGGTTCTTGACGCCGGTAGTGACTTCCTCCTGATTGCTGAGCGCAACGGCGCGATTTCCTACGTCAATGACGCTGCGCTGGAGACTCTCGGTGTCCGGCCAGCCGACTCGTTGGCTGGCCGGGAGACACCGTATTTCCTGATGGATGTTCTTGATGCTGACTCGTTCGAGTTCTTCCACGAGGTCGTTGAACCCGTGCTCGTGGAAGCCGGGATCTGGCGAGGCGAGCTGACCCTTCGTGATCGGAGTGGCTCCCTCATTCCGGTGTCGGCGTTGATCCTGGCTCAGCCCAACGAAGCTGGGCGTGTGGACTCGATTTCAATCGTGGCCCGCGACATTACTGACCTGAAGGATGCGGAGCGCCGGATGCGGGAACTCGCGACCCACGATTACCTCACTGGGCTCCCGAACCGCGTGCTTCTCTACGACCGGCTCGAACAAGCGCTGGCCCGATTCCACCGTCATCAACGCCCGGTGGCGCTCATGTATCTCGATCTCGATCGGTTCAAGCCGGTCAACGACGAATTCGGCCATCATGTTGGCGATGCCGTGCTCTGTCAGATCTCGGACCGGATCCATGCAATCATTCGGGAAACTGACACGGCGGCTCGTATCGGTGGCGATGAGTTCGCGGTGCTCGTCGAAGGGGTCGAGGATCTAGGCAGCCTCGAGTTGGTGGCGTCTCGCCTGATCGAAGCCATCTCGGCTCCGATCCAGGTCGACGAGTTGATCGCCTCAGTGGGCGTGTCCATAGGCGTCGTCATTGCGAATGAGCACTGTGCCGAAGCCGACGCGCTCATGGCCCTTGCCGATTCGGCCATGTATGAGGCCAAAGCCAAAGGCCGGGGCCGTTACGAGCTCGTGATTCCCAACGGGGGCCTTCGCCACCCATCAGGTGGGGCTTTTCGAGAGTGATCGAGTGACGCGGCTGCCAGCAGTCCCGCCGTTCGTTGATCGGGGAACCGGTCGGCTGGGACGAGCCGAAGCTGCCCTTCCCGGCCCGACGAGCAGGTAGGCGACGAAGAAGACAATTGCTGCAGTGGAAACGATCGCGGCGAGCCGAACGATCACCAGACCGCTGTCGGTACCAGCGGTTAAGAAGTGGACAGTTGCGAGGACGTAGGTCACGTAACTCGCGAGGTGGATCGCACGCCATATCCGGCGAGGCAACCGTTGCATGAGCAACGAGGTCACCTCAACCGCGACGAGCAGGTAGAAGGCGGCAACTCCCCAAGCGACCGCTCCCGGTTTCCAGTTGGAAGCCATGGGTACGAACAGGTCGCGCCAGCTGAACTCGACGTACGAGTCAGCAGCGAGTGAAAGCAGATGCACGCCGACGAACGCGACAGTGAGTCCTCCGAGGAAGCGATGGAGGTCGAGGAGCCAGGGAGCCCGTGGCCTGGACCCGAGGGCACGTGTGGACAGCGCCATTCCCCACAGCACTGACCCGGTCGCCAGGGCCCATGCCACAATCCCGGTTGCTCTGGCGAGGTACCACCAGAAGTGCTGGTTCACAGTTCGTACTCCCAGATCGTGCCTGCTCGCATCACCTTGCCGTCGAGGTCGACGGCAAGTCCTGCGGCTCCGAACTCGTCGATGACCACAGTCGCTCCGGTGCTTCCGGCTAGCAAGGCGGCCTTCGCGATGACCTCGGCCCAGGTAGCCGACGAGGCGATCACTGTGACCGCGGCGAGATCGGTGTCGGCGGGCCGCCCGGTGCGCGGGTCGATGAGATGGTGTTGTTGTTCACCGTTGGCGTGCCAACACCGCTTGACCCGGGACGAGGTTGCCGAAGCTGCTCCGTCGAGACGCAGTACGGTCAGGTCGGTATCTGGGTCGAACGGATCCTCGACTCCGATGACCCAACCGTCGGGTTCAGGTCCGCGGCCGCGAACACGGAGATCACCTCCGAGGTTGACGCAGACGCCGTCGGCCCCTGCCTCGATGAGTGAGCTCGATACGAGATCAGCCGCGCGGCCTTTGCCGATGCCTCCGAGGTCAAGTCCCCGCCCGATTGGAACGGTGATTGTGCGTTCCCGGGCATCTAGGGCGCAGTCAAAGGGCGGGTCGACCGTCACTGTTCGGGCGGACCGACGCGGTCGGGCGCCCAAGCCGTCGACGCCCCGCATCTGGATCTGGTCGAAGTCGCGGTCGTAGCCGGCTTGCTCCACGGCCGGAAGAACGAGGGGATCGAAGCGCCCGGCAGTGAGGTTTCGTGCGACCAGAGCGACAGAAACGAGTTCGAAGGTTTCGGGAGAGACGGCAACTGGGCGGCCAGATGAAGCGTTGGCTCGGCTCACCTCGCTCAATGGCAGGAAGCGGCTCCAGCGCTGCTCGAGACGTGAAATCTCCTCTCGGGCCAGATCGAGCAGGTCATCGGCTGTCTCCTGTGTCGACAGGACGAGGAGATGAGCCTCGGAGCCCATGGCGTGGAACGCTCGCTCGACGAGCTGTGCGGTCTGCATTTCAACTCGCCTTGGTCTTTGTGAGGGGTTTCGGTTTGGGTGCAGATGGCGTGCTCGGCGTTGCAGGCGCGCCGGAAGCGGTTGACGGTTCGCTCGGCGCGGCCTGTGATGTGGATGAGGTCGCGCGCTGAGGGCTTGGCGCAGCACCCCGACTCAACGGTCTGGTTGGGGTTGTTTGCGGAGTGCCTGGACGGGTTGCATTTCCGGGGTCGGACGTCGGTAGGGGGGCTGCGCTGGCTGCAGTCGTCGTTGGATCCGATCCTGTTGCGGCAGGTGTCGGCGATTTTCGCCTGACTACGACGGTGATCGTTGGGGTCTCGGTCGGTGGTGGAGCGGCCCACTCAAAGGTGCTGTTTTCTGCGACGGCGGACTCGGGCTCGCTGGTGAGGGCCATTGCGCTCACCATGCCGAAGGTCACCGACAGACTGAGGCCGCCCGCCAGGATTCGGCTGGCTGCAGCTGCGTGTGCTCGTCTGCCTGATGCACCACCGCGTTTCCCTCGGGCCGAGCTGGTCGTTGGGCCGGGATCGCAATCCGAGTTGCCGACAGGCAGGTCAATCACCGTCGTGCTCCTGCTCATGCTCGTGTTCGTGGTCCTCGTGCTCTTTCTTTTCCTCCTCCTTCTCGTTCTCCTTTTCCTTCTTCGTTCCCTTGTTGCCATGCCATGCCCAATCGTCATCGTCGTCCCTGTGGTAGTCAGCGGGCTTCTGGCTCGCTCCGGGGACGGTCGTCGACACGGGGGCCAACGCGTGCGAGGTTGGGTCGGTCGAAGCCGGGGCCTGAATTTCATATCCGCTTGGATCGACAACTGCCGTCCCGGAATCGACGCTGTCTGAGGCCACGGCGGCCACGGGGGTCACCGTGGCGGGGCCGTCGGGTGGACCGCCTGCGGATGGGTCGGATCCAGATGGTGGTCTTGCTTCGTCGTCGTAGACGATCTCCACACGAGGTGTGAGCGGCGATGTCGCGCTGATGGCTTCAGCAAGTTCGGTGCCACCGGGTTGGCCTGCTCCGGGGCCCGAGAGAAGCCCGAGATTGGCGGCGAGTGCAGTACCTGCAGTGGCAAGTGTGAGTGCACTCGAGACTGCAACCGCGAGGGCTGTTCGGCGTTCCATCAGTGGTCCTTTCGGTCACGTGGTTGAGAACCGGTCTTTGACCTCGACCGTACGGCGAATGCGTCTAGCTGCGGGTGAGGAAGCGGTAAAGCTTCGGCTAAAGGCCGACAGCGAGTGGTGATCGTCCCGGTATGACTCGTTTGCTTGCTAGAGCGCGGACAGCGTGTTGGTTCCGGGGCCGACTCTGGTGTCGAGCCCACCGAAGATGACGTCGACCTCGACCGGCGATTCGATCTTGAGCGTGTCAGCAGACGCTTCGACCCGGATCATGCCGTGAGGGGTCGGCACCGCTCCTCGCACCCATTCGAGGTCACCGAGTGCTGGCGCGACTCTGGCCCGCCCGAAGCCCGGAGTCGCAGGCGAAATGCCGACTGTGTAGGAGAGCAGGTCTCTTGTAGGAGTAGCCGACCAGCCGTGACAATGACTCCCGCCAAACCACACTTCAGAGAACGTTGTTTCGCTGCGAGCCAGCAAGCGCTGCCAATCCCGGCACAACTGGGGAATCAAATCGGCCCGGTCGGCTACAGCCACTGCGTCGTGGACCACGTAGCGGAAGAAGGGCTGGGCAGCGACGATGTGCTTGTCCGTGTCCCACCATGGGTCTGGCGGGCCCTCGACGAGGAAACTGATTCCGCGATACATGTCGCCAGCCCCTTGCAAGGTGGCTGGCTCTCCCGGGACGAGCCACGATGCCTGGACCAGCCGATCCGGGTCGGTCACCGTCTCGATGAGTTCTCGGTCATCGACGCCTTTGGTGAGCCGCGCAACGATCGCGGCTGCGTTCGTGTGCTGTGACACCGGTGGCTGTTGGTCGCCGTCGACGATGCTGTCGACGTACAGCCGTCGCTCCGGATCCCAGAACCGTTGGAAATCCTTGCGGAGCTGAACCCAGAGCTCGCCCGCCCAGAGCGCTCGACCGGAATCGCCCACCATCTCGGAGAGTTGTTTGAAGTCACGCAGGGCTCGTCCCCACAATGCGTTGAGCGCGCCGGACGCCCCCTTTGTCGTGACCGCACTCCAGTCGATGATCAGCCATCCCGTCACGTCGGTGAGCAGCCCGTCGGATTGGAACGGAAGGAACCACTGCACGATCCGCTCGGCCACCGGCAGCAAGCTCCGGACGGTCTCGGTGCCGCCCGAGTGTCGTGCGTAATTCCACAACGCGTGGATCCAGTGCAATGACCAGTCGGGGCTGTAGGTCTGATTCGCGTACGCAAAGTCGCTGGCTGCTGCAATCGGAAGCAGACCGTCGGCTCGCGGTGACGCTGCAAGGTGCAGGTTGGCCGAGACCAAGCTCCAGTCAAGGTTGGAAACGAGATCGACGAGCGTGTGGACTACGGCATCGCCCGTCCAAGCCCGTTGCTCACGCGATGGGCAATCGACATAGGCATCCTGAGAACAGAGGTCGACTGTGCGCCGGCCGGCGTGCCAGATCTTGTTGAGCTCCGGATCGCTGCATTCGAAGAACGGGCCGCCCTTGCGCGGGAAGAGGCGTTCGTTCACTTGTGCCGTCTTGATGGTGACCGAGCCACGCCCCCGCAGCGAGATGCCGAGATAGCGCAGCCCGATCGGGTCGAACGTCTCGAATCGATCGGCCTTTCCCCGTGCGACGTAACGAAACCCGCTGTGTTGTTGAAGCGCTTGGAGCTGTCCTTCGTTGTCGAGCGCCTCGGCCGCTTTGGCGTCGAGCTGTGTGCCCTCAGCCGCCTCGATCTCGATTTCCACCCGGCCGGCGGTCTGCTCACCGAAATCGAGGATCAATACCCCTGCGTCGTAATCGTCGGCCAGCTCGACAGTGAACGGAAGCGATTGTCCCTTGAGGCGAGCGATCTTCGGGGCCGCGGTAAGGTCAGCACTGACCTGGTCGACAGGGTCGCTCTGGTTGTCGCTTTTCAGGGCGACCGCCGCTGCGGTGACCACGGCTGGTCGCGAACGTCCCCTCAGTTGGGGGATCGGTCGAGGCGTCATGGGTCCGTATGGAGCCGTCGGGGGGCGGTGATCGCCTGAGAAACCGACGTGATTCACCTGCAGCTCGATCGCCGGTTTCCAGTGCTCATCATCGAAGTCCAGGTCGTGCCAGGCGGCGGGTAGCAGGCGGGCGTCGACTGCTTCAGGACGAGTGGAACTCAGTCCGGGTGCCGGAGGAACCGTGAGCCAGGCCTCGCCTGGCTTCGCCCGCCACTGCTGGTCGCTGACGAGCAACCCGTCGGGGAAAACGGCCTCGAACGTGAAGCATCCAGCGCCGAGGCCATAAGTACATGGTGCCGGCATCCACCACGGCGTGGGCTCTCCGTAGAACCGGGCGAGAACTGCCAGCACATTCCGGCCAGGCCGCAGATACGGTGCTAGGT
>JANZZE010000073.1 GCA_026419545.1 Acidimicrobiales bacterium | reverse complement strand
CCAAGATTCGCACCGCTGGCGCAGGGGATAACACAACCTCGGGCGGCGCACATGACGACAGTCTTGTCGTCAGCGACATCACCGCCCCCACACGCTCGCCAAAGCCAGCCGCTTCTCCAACTGTGACCGCCGACGCAGCCCTTCGCGAGAGGAGCGCCGGGATCCACTTCCCCTGCCTCGACGCCTACCGCGGCATCGGCATGACGATGGTGTTGCTCAACCATGCCGCCTACTCCACCGGGTTCGTGTTCCGCTCCGACCTCGGCCCGTTCATCGCCCGCCTCGACTTGAGCGTGCCGATGTTCTTCGTGCTGTCGGGGTTCCTGCTGTACCGACCGTTCGCAGCTGCCGCGCTAGCGGGAACACCCATGCCACCCGCTCATCGTTTCTACCGGCGTCGCGCTCTGCGGATCCTCCCCGCCTACTGGGTCGCACTGTTCGGGATCGCGGCGCTGTTCGGCCTGCAGATCTCCGGTGCTTTGAGCTGGGTGGCCAACGTGTTGCTGTTGCCCGCCGTCGGTGTCCCGGCCAAGGTCTGCACCGGTGATCGCTGTCGGGTCGCCTACGGCATCACGCAGGCGTGGAGTATTGGGGTGGAAGCCATCTACTACCTGCTGTTGCCAGCGTTCGCGTTCGGCGTCGCCCGGCTGGTCGTGAAGCGCTCAGCGGACGCTCGCCTCCGCACGCTGCTCATCAGCACCGGGGTGCTCTACACCGTCGGTACGAGCTTCCGGGTCTTCGTCGTGACAGCCGAACCGACGTGGGCAACCGAGTCCCTGCTCTGGTTGCCGATGTATCTCGATCTGTTCGCCGTCGGCATGGCGCTGGGTTCTCTCAGCGCTGCGACCAGTGCCGGTCACCGGTTGCCCCGTGCCTTCGACTGGCTGTCGGCACATCCCGCAATCTGCTGGGCACTGGCGGGGGCGATCTATCTGTTCATGACCCGGCTCAGTCCCCCGGCCGAACCGTTCGGCCTCAACGGGGCCGAGTACCTGCCCCGTCAGTTCTCCTACGGGTTGGCGTCTGCGTTGTGGCTGCTGCCGGCGATGTTCGGCGACCAAACCCAGGGCCGACTACGCCGGGTGTTGGCCTCCAAACCGCTCACCTACCTCGGTGCAATCTCGCTCAGCTTCTACCTGTGGCACCTCGCCCTGATCGAGCAAGCCAAACGCTGGACGGTGCCTGACTACCAGGAACGGGTCGCCTTGGCGGCCAACCCCCCACCCGACAACGAGCTCGCCGCGCTTGCGACGTTCGTCGGAGACTACTGGAAGGTTGCGCTGATCGCGTGGGTCTTGAGCTTCGCGATCGCCGCGGTTCTGCATCGCGTGGTGGAGTCACCCTTCCTCCGTTTGAAAGACTCTCCACTTGCCACGCTGGTCGGATTCCGACGGACCGGGTCCGCAGACGTCGAACCGGCCGGGCGGGAGGGCCTACGCTAGGGGGGTCATGGGTGACCAACATCGCTCGCACGGGGGCACACCGAGATCAACGCGATCAGACCGGCCACTGGTCATCATCCCGGCCTGGAACGAAGAAGCACCCTTGCCTTCGGTTCTCGAGTCGTTGGCGACCTCAGCACCCAACTGCGACGTCGTCGTGATCAGCGACGGCTCGACCGACCGCACCGCGGAAGTCGCGCGGGCCGGCGGAGCCACCGTCATCGAGCTGCCGTTCAATCTCGGTATCGGCGGCGCACTGCGCGCCGGTTTCCGCTACGCAGTGCGCGAGGGCTATCAGCGCGCCGTGCAGTTCGACGCGGACGGCCAGCACGACCCGACCCAGATCCCTGTCCTGCTCGAAGCGCTCGACAACGGTGCGGAACTCGTCATCGGCAGCCGGTTCGCGTCCCAAGCTGGCTACCGCGTCGGCAAGGTGCGTGGTGGCGCCATGGGCCTGTTGCGTTTCACGGTCAACCGGCTGACCGGCCAGACGTTCACCGACACCTCCTCCGGGTTCCGGGGCTTCAACCGAGCGGTCCTCGAGTTCTTCGCCGAGACCTACCCATCGGAGTACATGGAGTCGGTCGAAGCGTTGTTGATGGCCCACCGTCACGGGTTCAATGTGGTCGAAGTCCCAGTGCAGATGCGCGAGCGTCAGGACGGCACTGCGTCCAACCGGAACCTCAAGCTGCTTTATCACTACACGCGACTGCTGCTGACCATTGCAGTATCCGCGTCCGGTCACAACCGGAAACGCCAACAGAGCCAGAAAGAAAAGCGCCCGGCGATTGGCGAAATCGGGACCACCAGCACGGCACGGGAGGCGACGGCATGAGCCTTTTCGCCTCAACGAGCGGTGCCGCGGATCCGAACGCCCTCTCAGAACCGACCGGGCTGTCCGGATCCGCCCACGTCTTCCTCATCCTGGGCACCGTGGCATCGGTTGGCTTCATCCTTGTGCTGTTGCGGCGCCGCCACCTCCGTGGCAAGTACGCAATGCTCTGGACCGGTCTCGGCTTATTCCTGCTGGTACTCGCGATCTTCCCGGGACTCCTCGCCACGGTCTCGGAATGGATCGGCGTCCACTACGCTCCGGCACTGTTCCTGGTCGTCGCGGTCGGCTTCCTCTTGGTGGTCGTCATCCACTTCTCGTGGGAGCTGTCGCGCCTCGAGGACCGTTCACGGACACTGGCTGAAGAAGTTGGGTTACTCCGCACCGAGTTGGCCCGAGAGCTCGCACGACAAGAGCACGCGTCCGGATCGGGACAACTCAGCGCACCAAGCGGGACCTGAGCCCGCCAGCCGATCGGGATTCAGCGCACCGAACGAAAGGTGATGATCATCCCGTCGGCGGCATAGACACGGCCCATCCGGCCGAGCATGTGCTCGATGGCAACCGCCACCCGGCCGGCCAAACCGAGCAGTCTCGCCTTCAGTCCACGCCCACCGAACTCTTTCACCGACGGGACGTACATACGGGTCTCGACCGGCTCCCAATCGTGGCGCGCCGCCAGATTCGTGAGCGTCCGCCACGTGAACATCACGACATGGTCCGGGTGGTTGATCTCGGTGCGGGAGAGGGACGCGAAGACGTTGAACAGCCCGTAGGCGTTGGGGGTGGTGATGATGAGTTCACCGCCGGGCGCGACCAGGTTGTGCAGTCCGGATAGGAATGAACCCGGATCGTCGAGGTGCTCGATGACCTCGCCTGCTATCACCAGCTGTGCTGGTTCGATCCCGGCCGCGGCGATTGCCTCACGGTCACGGCAATCAACTGCATATGCCTCATAGCCCGCGTCGGTCGCTTCCTTGACGCCAGCTTCGTCGATGTCGAGGCCGATCAGTTTGGTCGCGCTGGATGCGAGATGCGCGTGCAGCCACGCGCCAGCTTCCTGGTTCATGCTCCGGCACCCGCTGTCGACGAACCCGACGTGGATGACGCTGCGACCACGTGCCTTGTCAGTGAGGTACTCCAACCGGTCGACGAGTTTGGCCTTCGGCAACCGGTGGGTCATGGCCAATTGGGTGAACTCGCCTGTGGTCATCGCTGCTCTCCTCTAGCTTCCGCCGGATTGAACACCCCACCCCGCCGTGCTTCGTCAAGTCGTTCGCGAAGCGGTGCCCCAGCGCCTTTGGCCATGAGCCGGTCCAGTTTGGCGAACATGCGCTTGCGGTTGACCCACAGCAGTGGCGCCATCCGCCCGGCGTCCGGCACAGGCCAGTACCGCTCCTCGGTGTCGAAGTCATAGGGGTGGACGTAGGTCCACGGCACCGGCGATGAGGTCACGAACCGGCGGGCCAGCGCCACCAGCGGCCACGGCAGGATGCGGAAGTAGGTGCCACCGAGATAGGGCACATTCAGCGGCCCGAGACCGGCGAGTGGCGTCGGCAATTCGGCCAGACCGTTCGGCCACATGAACGGGTGGCGTGGCGCGCCCGGGAACCCGAACAGCGGATTGGGGGCAGGTAACACACTCGACGAATAGGTGAACCCCAACTCCCCCAAAACGTCTACCGCCCACACACTAGCCGGAACGAGCGAAAAAGTTGGCGCCCGGTAGCCTTCAACCGGATGCCCGGTGACGTCCTCGAGCAGGGCCTTGCCCTTTGCGGTCTCCGAACGGAACGTCTCTTCGTCGAGGCTAGTGACCGGCACATGGCGCCAGGCGTGCAACCCGATCTCGTGACCGTGGGCGGCGACCTCACGGATCAGATCCGGTTCGGCCTGCGCGACCTCCCCCACGACAAAGATCGTGCCCGTGATGTTGCGCTCAGCCAGGAACTCGAGCACCCGGCGCATCACCGTCGGATAACGGAGCGGGAAGCTCTCGTCCGGCCGGTGGTCTTCGAGATCGAGCGTGAACGTGATCGGTGCGGCCATGACCGTCAGTACGCGTCCATGTCGAGGAACTCGTAGGTGTCGAGCACGAACTCGCGCTGACGGATCGTGTCACTCAGGCTGCACAGCTCGAGATTCAGGGGCGACGGTTTGAGTCGCTCCGGCGCGGGCACGCCGGTGACCTTCACGTGCCGATTGAAACCGGCGTACACCGCGGCCGGGGCACGGTGGAACCGGCAGATCTCGGTCACCGCCGGATGCCCTGACACCGGACCGCTCATGCCCCGTCGCAACAGGAGCTTGAGGACCACGGCAACAGGGACCCCCTTGAACTGCGATCGGGTGCTCACCGCTACCAGGCGGTCGGAGACGTGCAATGCGTAGGGCGGGGTATTCGGGGAGGCGAGCCGCCAACGCAGATACTCGGAGGTCCAACAGTTCGTCCAACCGTCGACGGGTTGTTCGTCAAGGCCTTGGCTCACCTCCCCGAACACGGCTGAGTCGAGGAAGTCGGGGCTGACCCTGAAACTCTGCCACCCTCTCGGCGGGAACGGCCCGGGCAGCACGATGTCCACCGGCATCTGCCCGATCATCCGCCAGCCCATGATCTGTACGCCCCGGTGTGAACGAGCGTTCGTCACTCCGATACCTGCCAGGATGCCTGCATCACGTGCCGCGGACCACACCCGCAACTGCAGCATTCCGAAGTAGCCCTTGCGTTGCGCGCCCGACCGGCTCACTGCGTTAAGTGAAAACACAAAGGGCACTGGACCATCGGCATTGCGGTAGCGCTGGGGAATCAGGGCGTAGTGCGCGACCCGCACGCCATCTTCATCTTCCCAAGCTTGGAACGCCGGGCCGTAGGGATTCAGGTCATACAGCCAGTGGAGGTAGCTCTCGTCGACGAAACGCTGGTCCGGCAGCTCAGCGTTGAGCAGCTCCGTGTTGAGCACGTTCTGTCGACGCTGCACATCGTCGACGTCGTCGAGCCCGTCGTCACGTGGTCGTGGTGCGGTGTCGGCCAGCATTCCCATCCTCGATAAGACCCGTCGCGAGAGTCGAGCACCTAGCCAGTGAAGCGTGCCGACCCGACTGCGAGCGTAGCCGACGCCCGGGTAGCTCCTACGGCCTCGCCCGCACCGACCACGCCGCCGGCCGGATCGTCCCTCCCTAGGCGGGTATCCCGCTCGCGCACGGTCCCGCCATCAGGCGCAGCCCAGCGCCGGGCAACAAGGGCATCGAGCGCCACCGCTGCGGCGACGAGCAGGGTCACCTCGAACGGCACCCGGTATCGGGTTACGCCGAAAGCAAATGCTGCCGTGACCGTTATAACCACCACCGGAGCAAGCAGTGGACTCACCGGAACTCGGCGCCGAATGAGGATCACGATGCCGGGGACCCCGAACGGCACGAGCAGCCAGTACATGAGGAACCCGAGCTCTGACTGCCACTTGCCCCGTCCTTCGACAGCCCAATTGAGTTTCACGTTCTGCCCGAGTGGCTCTTGCTCGGCGCCGATGTCGGGGTTGTAGAGGTCGAACATCCGCAGCACCCGCACCGCCATCACGATCGGCAACCGGGACCGGTGCTCGTCGATATACCTGCGGGCGAGCTCGCCGACGATCTGATCACGTTCGGACTCGTCGAGATGCTCCGGGTCCGGCCAACAGACCGCGGACTTCTCCCGTTCAACCGGGTCGGCGGCATCCACCGCCGCCGCGGCTTCGGTATCGCAACCTGGCAGTCGGGGATGGCCGATGACATAGCCCTTGCGCACATACTCGGAATAGCAGTCCGCGGCGTAGTACCCGATCGCCTCGCCATAGAACGCGACATCACAACTCCCGGCTGACAGCACCGCCCCCGTCTGGGAAGTCATGAACACTGGTTCCGAAAACCGAGACAGGTTGTAGAGCACCCACGGTGCGATGAGCGCCCCGCCAACGACCCAACAGGTGAGCGCGAGGAGCCCACGACGACTTGGAGGCACCCGGCGCAAGCCCCACAGCAAGGGCACGACCAGCGCGCCGAACAGTAACAACGCTTCGCCCCGGGTCAGCGCAGCTGCGGCGATCGCAGCACCCAGCGCTGCTGCCATACCCCACGTCGGTTTGTCCCAGAACCGGTACGCGACCAGCAGCACGACCGCGATGAGCGGAACGAACAAACTCTCTGACAAGAGCATGCCGTCGTTGATCCACAGCAGCGGATAGGTGGCGGCGAGCGCCGCAGCGATAACCCCAGCCCGGCGGCCAGCGACCCGGCGAGCCACCTGTGCGATCAGCACCACGCCCACGACGCCAACTGCCGCGCAGGCCAACCGCTGACCGGTCGCCGAGCCGACGCCCACGCGGCGCAACGCAGCCAGGAGGATGGCGAACAGGGGTGGATCGCCTGCGCTCGGCACAAACCGTTGACCAAGGCTCGTGTACCACGTGGCGCTGTCGACGAAACCATGCCCGTTGTTCAGCAGGTAGCCCTGCACGAACCCGTACGCCGAATCCCCCCACACCCTGAACTGGTCCGGCGGACACTCCGGGTAGCGCACTCCGGTCTCGACCGAACGGATGATGTCAGCCGCACACGTCGGGTACCAGACCAACACGTTGGCGAACCGGATGACGGCGCCGACCAGCGCGGCGCAAGCGACACCGAGCCAGTACCAGTGGCGCGCAAACCAACCGTGCCCCTCCCCATCACTCCTCACGGCCATCATGCCACCGCCCCCGCCACGCGGTCGGCCAGAGGACGACGGGTTCGGATCACCCGCCAGCCGGCCGTGACCGCAACCGCCGCCAGGATCGGGATCGCCACGTCAGCCGCCACGCGGTACCGGGTGATACCGAAACTCACGGCAGCGGTGAGGGTCGCGCTCGCCGCCACCGCCACGAACGGGATCACGGTCTGAGCGCGCCGCCACAACACGACTCCGCCCGCCACCGCCAACGGGAGCATGACGTAATACATCGCCATCCCAACCGCCTGGAAGTACACGACGTAGGGCACGCACGACTGCCCGGCGCCGGTTGGGCAGTCGCGGATTACCCAACCCACGTTGCGCCGCTCGAAGAAGAGATTGAAATCGTTGCTCTGCCCGGGACGCCACAGGTCCCAGATCCGCCCCACCCTGGCCGCGATCACTTTCGGCACCAGGCGCCAGTGGTCGCGCATGTAGTCAAGTCCGATCCTGCGCTTCTCCTGCTCGACCACGGTTTCATCACCAGCTGGCCATGGTCGCGCCTGATTGCCGTACACGGCTCGATCGCTGCGATCACAGTCGCGGGCCCAGTAGCCCAGATACGTGTCCGCTGACGCATCTGGTCGCGGTGACCCGTCGGGACCTCGTGGCGGTGCGAGCCCATAGGTCTGGTCACAGTTGGAGATCTCGAGCACGAAGCCGCCGCCGGTCGACAGCAACGCCGGGCGTTCGAACACAACGAGGTTCCGAACGACCCACGGAGCCATGACAGCAAGGCCAGCCACGATCGCCACACCGAGTTGTGCCGTGCGCTGCCGGACACCGCCGAGCGAGGCCCGCCACAGGATGAGCGGTGCAACCAACAACACAAGCAGCATCACCGCTTCGGCTCGGGTGAGCGCGGCAAGGCCGACCACTGCGCCCAGCACGGCCGCCCGTGCCCCGCTGGGCTCGTCCAGGTACCGCAACGACGCGAACAGCACGAGCGCGACCAGCAACGCATACAGCGATTCCGCAGTGAGCTTGGCGTCGTTGATCCACAGGTTCGGGTAGAACGCAGCGAGACCAGCGGCCAACACGCCCGCGCCGGCGCCGGCCACACGACGCCCAACCAAGCCGACCACCACCACTGTCGCCACCCCGAGCAGCGCCGTCGCGACCCGGTAAGGGACATGACTGTCGTCGCTGAAGCCGAACAACGCGGTGAACGCTAGGTACGCGGAGTACAGCGGCGGATGCACCGCGGTCGTGACCAGCTCACCGAAGTTGTTGCGGTACACGAAGCCGAATCCGTCGGCCAGATACTGGGCCTGCCGCCAATAGAAGGCCTCGTCACCTTCAGGCGATTGGTACTGCGACCACGCTCCTATCGCCCACAGCCGAACAAGCAAGGCGCTGGCTGCAACCAGTGCGAGCTGCACGCGAACGTTCCGGAGGCGGCCGAGCACGGCCGACGAGCCTAGTGGTGGTCCAGGTCGTGACCTCACCGCTTGCGGTCCGCCGAAACCGACTGCCCGGCGGTGCAATCAGCTCCGCGCCTCTCGCGTGTTCGGCCGGTCCCCACGCTGCAGCGCATCCGACCAGTCCTTGGATGCAACGAGATGCGAAACTCTCGTCCGTGTTTGGCCGGCAACGACCCAAACTCCGCGACGCGGCGCGACTCAGCAAACCCATGTTCGTCGCTGCCGCCGCGGCAATCCTGGCCGCCTGCGGCACCGCGCAACCAGCAAACCCACCGGCGTCAACAGTCGAGCGAGCGCCAGTGGTCGACACGGTCCCAACGCCGACCAACCCCGAGCCACCCGGAACCGTGATCAACGAAACCGAGATCCAACCGCCAACCGGTGCGCGTGCCTGGCGCGTCGACTATCACTCGACCGGCGTCACCGGTTCCCCGGTGGGCGAACGCATGCTGCTCGTCGTGCCGATGCGCGAACCTCCACCGGGAGGCTTCCCGCTCGTCGTCTGGGGTCACCCCACAAAGGGCAGCGCGGATAGTTGCGCGCCCTCCTACGAAGGAGCCGCGTCGATCCTGTTGATAGAGCCGCTTATCCGTGAGGGATATGCGGTCGCCGCCCCCGACTACGAAGGGCTCGCCGCTGCGGGCCCGCATCCATACCTGGTCGGTACGAGCGAGGGCCGTTCAATGCTCGACGCCGCACGAGCGGCGCGTCAGGTCAAGGGCTCCGGGGTGCGCGACACCTCGCCAGTGCTGTTGTGGGGATTCAGTCAAGGCGGTCACGCCGCGTTGTTCGCGGCCCAGATCCAACCGGAGTGGGCGCCCGAACTCGACGTGCGCGGCGTTGCGGTCGCAGCGCCGGTGAGCAACGTCGAGCACTTCGTGCGGCGGGCCGAGGGATGGCCGGCCCAGTTCGGTGTACTGGTCACCGTGGTCTACGGCTACGCGAACGCGTATCCCGAATTGGATCCGGCCGCGATCCTGACCCCCTCTGCGCTCGCGGACATCGATGACCTCGAGGACGAGTGCATCGTCGAGGTGACCGAACTGTACGACCGGCCAGTCGCCGAGATGTTGTTGCGCTCCCCTCGGGAGGAGCCCGCCTTCGTTCGCCGTTTCGCTGAGAACCTGGCGGGTACCCGAAAGCTTGGGGTGCCCGCCCTCGTCATCCAGGGTGCGGTTGACGACATCGTCGATCCCGCTGATACGACCGCCCTGGTCAACCGGATGTGCGCCAACGGTGATCGCGTGGTCTATGTCTTGCGACCCGGTGAGAACCACGCGGTGACCGTCGAAGACCTGCTGCTCCCCTGGTTGCGCGCTCGCGTCGCCGGGGAACCATCCCCGGCGATCTGCGGCACCCGCTGACTCGCCGGCAGCTCACTCTCTCGCCGCGATTCCCTGCTGTCAGGGGGAACGCAACGCTCGTGCGGCACCGGCTGAGCGCAATGCCCCAGCGTTCGTCGGCACCATGTCCTGAGTCTCGTGGCTGCGTCAACTAGCATGAGTGGTTCCTTCGACCGTGCAGCCCATCGACCTTCCGGGGGTCCTGTCATTTCTGCTCCAGCATCCAGCGATAACTTCCGGGCCGATCCGCTGGAGGCCGAAACCGACAGCGCCGACGAACGGGTACTCCCAATGCTCGAGAAGGTTCCTTACCACCCTGCTCGTAGCGACCTGGCCGAGCTCGCCGCTGAGTCAGGGCTGCGCCGGGTGCACATCCTCGCATGGCGCGAACTGGCCGATGTCGAGGCGGGCGGGTCAGAGCTGCACGCAGCCAACATTGCCCGTCTCTGGTCAGAAGCGGGCATAGAGATCACGGTTCGGACCTCCTATGCTCAAGGACATCCACCGGAGGCGACCCGCGACGGCTACCGCGTGATCCGTCGCTCAGGCCGCTACTTCGTCTTCCCGTCGGCGATCATCTCAGAGGTGATGGGTTGGCACGGCCCTCGTGACGGTATCCTCGAGGTCTGGAATGGGGTGCCGTGGCTCACGCCGCTGTGGGCCCGCGTGCCGCACGCCGTGGTGATCCACCATGTCCACCGCAACATGTGGCGGCTGGTCCTCGAAGAACGCCTCGCCAAGTTCGGGCAGCTCCTCGAAAGCCGCCTTGCACCCCCCATCTACCGATTCAGCCCGATCGTCACCGTGTCGTGGTCCTCGAAACAGGAAATCGTGGAACTGCTCGGAATGCACCCCAAGCGTGTCCACGTCGCGCCGCCCGGTATCGACGAGCGCTTCCACCCCGGCGACGAGCCAAAGTCACCCACTCCACTGCTCGTCAGCGTCGGTCGGCTGATGCCACCGAAACGTTTCGACGAGATGATTCGCATCGCCGCAGAGGTGCGCTGCACCCATCCCGATCTCCAACTCGTGATCGTCGGCGACGGGTACGACTACCCGAAGCTCAAAGAGCAGGTCCGCGAAATGCAGGCCGAGGACTGGGTGCGGCTTCCGGGTCGCGTGTCTGACGACGAGCTCCTCTCGCTATACCGGCGCGCCTGGGCAGTGACGAGCGCGTCCGTCGCCGAAGGTTGGGGCATGACGATGACCGAGGCCGCCGCTTGCGGGACGCCCGCGGTAGCCACGCGGATCACCGGACATCAAGATTCGGTCGCCGAGGGCCAGAGCGGCCTGTTGGCGTCGAGTTCCCGTGAGATGGTCCAACAACTCAACGCGTTGCTCGCAGATCCCGATCTGCGGAATCGTCTGTCCGAGGGGGCACGCAAGCACGCAGCCAACTTCACGTGGGAGGCCTGCGCCTACGGGACATTCGCGCCGCTCGCCGAGGCCGCGATCCGGCGCCGCCGTCGCCGCCAGGCCCTCGGCCTGCAGTGACCGCGGTCAGCGGCCAAACGGGCCGCCGCGCGCCAGAGTTTTCTCAGGCCGGATTCCGAAGCCGATGGTCGCGCCTGCTGTCGTGGACGACCATCCTCATCCCCGCGGTGATCGCGTATGTGCCGCTGTTGTTCACCCAGCCAGGCTGGATCGGCGCCGACACCAAGACCTACCTCTACCTCGATCCCGCGAAGTTGCTCGCGGACGCGCCCTACGTGTGGGACTCGCAGATCGGGATGGGCACCGTCACCCACCAGAACATCGGGTACCTGTTCCCGATGGGGCCGTTCTACCTACTGTTCGATCTGCTACGGGCACCCGATTGGGTGGCTCAGCGCTTGTGGCTAGGCACCGTGATGTTCCTCGCTGCCATGGGCGTTCGCTACCTGCTGCGCTCACTCGGGTTCGCCACCGCTCCAGTACGAAACGGCTCCGCCTCAAGCAGCCAAGCCCGCCCCGATTCGGTTGAGTTGGGCGGCATCCTCGTCGCTTCGCTCGCCTACATGCTGAGTCCGTACCTGCTCGATTACGCAGCCCGGATCTCGGTGATCCTGCTGCCCTGGGTTGCCCTCCCCTGGTTGATCGCCGTCACCGCGAAAGCGCTCCGCCACGGCGGCTGGTGGTATCCGAGCGTGTTCGCGCTCATCGTGCTGGCGGTCGGTGGCATCAATGCCACTGCGCTGATCATGATCGGGTTCGGCCCGCTGCTGTGGGTGTTCTACGCGGTGTGGGTCGAGCGAGAGGTGACACTCTCCAACGCTTTGGCCGCGATCGGGCGCATCGCAGCCCTCACGGTCGTGACGTCACTGTGGTGGATTGCAGGCCTGTGGGCCGAAGGCCGCTATGGCCTCCCGGTCATCCGTTACACCGAGACCTACCGCGCCGTTGCCGGCTCCTCAAACGCCAATGAGGTGCTCCGCGGCCTCGGATACTGGTTCTTCTACGGTCGCGACAAACTCGGCCCGTGGATCGAACCGAGCGTCTTGTACACCACGAACCTCGCGGTGTTGACCCTCAGCTATGCGCTCCCGGTCACTGCCTTGGTTTCGGCTGCGCTGGTGCGCTGGCGCTATCGGGCCTACTTCCTGTTGCTCATCGTCGTCGGTGCGTTGATCGCCGTCGGTGGCCACCCGTGGGAGCGCCCGTCACTTTTGGGCGGCTTATTCAAAGAGTTCACCAAGACGAACGCTGGATTGTCACTGCGTAGTACACCACGTGCCATCCCCTTGGTCACCTTGGGAACCGCGGTCTTCCTCGGCGCGGGCGTAACCGCGATCGGCCGCTGGTCTCGCCGCGTCGCAGCACCGACCACCGCTGTGGCGGCCCTGCTCGTCATCCTCAATCTGCCACCGTTGTGGAACGGCACGATGGTGGCCGAGAACTTACGGCGCCCCGAATCCCCGACAACGGAAGGCTACGTCTACGACTATTGGTTCCGGGTCGCACAGTGGCTCGATGGCCGCAGCCACGACACCCGGGCCCTCGAGGTCCCAGGCGCGGATTTCGCCAGCTACATCTGGGGAAACACGGTCGATCCGATCACGCCTGGTTTGATGGACCGCGGCTATCTCGCTCGCGAGCTCTTCCAGTGGGGGTCGCCCCAGTCAGCCGCCTTGCTCGAGGCATACGACCGACGCTTCCAGGAGGGACTGGCCGAACCGGGCGCCATCGCTCCGATCGCTCGCCTCATGGGCGTAGGCGACGTTGTCCTCCGGGCCGATATCAAACACGAGCGCTACCGCACCGCCCGGCCGGAACAGATGTGGGATCTGTTGACGCATGCCCCCGGACTCGGTGACCCGGTCGCCTTCACCGACCCGATCTTCTACCCCCGCGATCCGCGCCAACCCCTCGTCGATGAGATCGAGCTCGGCAAGCCCCGAGGGCTCCAGGATCCGCCTCGGGTCGCGGCGTTTCCGGTCGAGGATCCGCTCCCGATCGTGCGGGCCCAGTCCGCCCGCCGACCGCTACTGGTCGCTGGGGACGCTGATGGCCTCGTCGACGCGGCGGCGATCGGCATCCTCCACCCCGAACAAGCGACGTTCTTCAGCGCATCGTTCGCCAAGGATCCTACGGGCTTCGATCGCATCTACAACGCAGATGCCGAACTGCTCGTGACTGACACAAACCGGAAACGCGCACACCGCTGGGGTGCGCTGCGTGAAACAACCGGCTACACGGAACGGGCGGGTGAGACGCCCGCCGTGTACGACCCATCCGATCAGCGGCTCGAGGTGTTCCCCGGCGCAGGCGACGACGCGTACACGGTCAGCGAGCAGCTCGGTGCCGCGACGGTGCGCGCAACCGCCTACGGAAATCCGATCACGTTCACACCGGATGACCGAGCGGCGATGGCCTTTGACGGGGACCCGACCACCGCATGGCGGGTCGGCGCAATCGACAACCCGGTCGGGGAACGGATCAGCATCGAACTCGACGAACCGATCACCGTCGACCACATGACCTTCGTCCAACCGTTGACCAACGTCAGGAACCGTTGGATCGAACAAATACGGATCCATTTCGACGACGGGACCTCGATCCTGCAGGACCTCAGCTACTCCTCCCGGGAATTACCCGGCGAAACCGTGACCTTCGATCCTCACACCACACGCCGGATTGAGGTGGAGATCACCCGTGACAGCGTCGGACGCCGGCCTCGCTACGACGGCTTGAGCGGTGTCGGGTTCGCGGAGATCGTGATCCCGGGAGTCCAGGTACGTGAGGTCATCCGCCCGCCGGTGGATCTGATCGAGCGGGTCGGTGCCAGCTCCATCGATCACCGGCTCTCGTATCTGTTCACTCGTCAGCGATCCAGCCCAGCCGAACCAGTTCGCGGCGACCCGGAAGCCCGCATCGAGCGGATTTTCTCGGTCCCGACCGAACGCCGGTTCGCCTTGAGCGCGACCGCCCGACTGTCGGCCCACACGCCCGATGCCGTCCTCGACCGGATGCTCGGCCTGCCCGATGCCCAACACGGTGGTGTCACTGCCACCGCCTCGGCTCACCTGCCTGCAAGCCTCCGACAGCGTGCCTCTGCGGCCATTGACGGTGACCCAACCACCGCGTGGACCTCGATATACGACAAACAGGAAGGCCACTGGCTCCGCTTCGATCTCGCGGAACCGGTCACCTTTGATCATCTCGATCTCACCGTGCTCGCCGACTTCGTGCATTCGATCCCCACCAAGCTCCGCATCTACGCCGACGGCCACGACAAGGGCGTGGTCGAGCTCCCCAAGATCGGTGCGTCGCTCGAGCGCGGCCACACCGAGACCCTGTCCGTCGACACGCCGACAATCACTGGGCAGTCGTTGCGCTTCGTCATCGAAGGATCCGACGACTACAGAACGATCGATTGGTACACCGATCGCCCGATCGTCCTGCCG
>JANZZE010000072.1 GCA_026419545.1 Acidimicrobiales bacterium | reverse complement strand
CTCGACCTGTACCGGCGGCAACTCGCAGCAGGTGTGCCCATCGACCGGGCGCTACGCAACCGAGTGATCCAGGCGTGGATGGAGGCGCAGGCCTACCAGCTCTACACGCTCAAGGACGTGACCGACATCGTCGAAGGCCGTCCGCCCGGACCTCGCTCAAGCCTCAACAAGCTGTGGTGGTCCGAGATGGACGTGCGGATCCACGAGACGGCGCTGGATCTACTCGGTGCCCATGCTGAGCTCGTCGACGGTGCGCCCGAGGCGATTGACGGGGGCGCGAGGATGAAGG
>JANZZE010000071.1 GCA_026419545.1 Acidimicrobiales bacterium | reverse complement strand
AGATGTGTATAAGAGACAGAGTTCGCGCTGTCTGGTCCGATCTATGCCGGCACCAATGAGATCCAACGGAACATCGTGGCCGAGCGTGTGCTTGGTCTTCCGAGGAAGTGACAGCTCGCGATGCGCTTCGCCTTCACCGATGACCAACTGCTGTTTCGCGACACGGTGCGAGACTTCCTTCAGAAGGAGTGCCAGCCTGAACAGCTGCGCTATGCGTGGGTGAACGACTCAGGTCGGATTCCCGAGGTCTGGGCTGGTCTCGCCGAGATGGGTGTTGTCGGCCTGACCGTGCCGGAAGCCCACGGCGGGCTCGGTATGAACGAGGTCGATCTCGTCCTATTGCTCGAAGAGACCGGTCGGGTGGCCTTGCCCGAACCACTGGTCGAGACGACGGCGGTTGCCGCGCCGCTGTTGGCTGAGTCGGCTCCTGTGGAGTTCGCAGCCGAGTGGCTCTCGCGCATCGCGAGTGGCGATGCCGTCGTGGCGGTGGGGCTAGTGGGGACCCCCTTCGTGCTCGACGCCGACTCGGCCGATCTCATCGTGCTCGAGCGCGACGACCGGCTGGTTGCGATAGCGGCCGACAAGGCTCGGCTGGAACCGCAGGATTCCGTGGACGGTTCCCGCCGGTTGTTCGCGGTTGATTGGGCGTATCACGACGCAGTTGTCCTGGCCGAAGGTGAAGCCGGCTGGCATGCGGTGAACCGTGCGTTCGACCGTGGGGCGCTGGGCACCTCGGCACAACTCCTCGGACTCGCGGATCGGATGCTTGAGATGACTGTCGAGTACGTCAAACAGCGCCAACAGTTCGGTGTGCCGGTCGGCAGTTTTCAAGCGGTCAAACACCACTTGGCAGACGCGCTGCTCTGGCTCGAGTTCTCCCGGCCAGTCGTCTACAACGCCGCGTACTCGGTTGCTCATGCGCTGGAGACTGCGTCGAGAGACGTGTCGATGGCCAAGGCCTTCGCGTCGGACGCGGCGTTGCTTGTTGCCCGCAAAGCGCTGCAATGTCATGGCGCCATCGGCTATACGGTCGAGCATGATCTCCACCTCTGGATGAAGCGCTCGTGGGCACTGGCGCGTTCATGGGGCGACGCCGCTTTCCACCGCAATCGGGTTGGTCTGTCAATCCTCGGAGCGGAGCCGAGATGAGCGCAGTGCAGGCTCGCAACGAAGCAGGTGGAGGGGTCCTTGGAGGTGTCGGTGCTTCAGCGCAAGGCACTGGTACAGGGCAGCGTGAGTGGTCGGAAGTCGGTATGAACAGCAACTCGAGGAGTGCCCACGATGGCTGAGGCCTACATCATCGATGCTGTGCGCACCCCCGTTGGACGTCGCGGCGGCGCGCTCAGCGGCATCCACCCGGCTGACCTCGGGGCACACCCAATTCGCGAATTGTTCCGGCGGGTCGACGTCGATCCGGCCGCAGTCGACGACGTGATCTACGGGTGTGTCGACACCATCGGCCCCCAAGCCGGTGACATCGCTCGTACTTGTTGGCTTGCCGCGGGGTTGCCGGAGTCCGTCCCCGGCACGACTGTTGACCGGCAGTGTGGGTCCTCACAGCAGGCGATCCACTTCGCGGCCCAAGCCGTGATGAGCGGTACCGCTGATCTCGTCGTTGCTGGCGGAGTCCAGCACATGAGTGCCATCCCGATCTCGTCTGCGATGCTCGTTGGTGAACAGTTCGGTTTCAGCGACCCGTTCTCGGGGTCAGTCGGATGGCGCGAGCGTTACGGCACCCAGGAGGTGAGCCAGTTTCGGTCAGCCGACATGATCGCTGAGAAGTGGGACATCACCCGCGAGGACATGGAGGACTACGCGCTCGAATCTCACCGGCGGGCTGTGCAGGCCATCGACGAGGGGCGGTTCGACACCCAGATCGTTGCGCTCGGCGACGCCACGGTTGACGAGGGGCCGCGTCGTGAGCCAGATATCCCGAAGATGAAAAGCCTCCCGACGTTGCGTGACGGTGGTCGGGTCACCGCCGCGGTGTCCAGCCAGATCTCGGATGCGGCAGCGGCGCTCCTCGTGGCATCCGAACGAGCGGTTCGTGAACATGGTCTGCGGCCTCGTGCCCGTATCCATCATCTTTCTGTCCGGGGAGACGACCCGATCTGGATGCTCACCGCGCCGATCCCGGCGACCCGCCATGCACTCGACAAGGTCGGCTTGTCGCTCGGCGACATCGATGTGATCGAAATCAACGAGGCCTTCGCATCGGTGGTGTTGGCCTGGGTGAAAGAGCTCGATGCCGATTTGAGCAAGGTCAACGTCAACGGTGGCGCTATTGCGCTTGGCCATCCGCTGGGCGCAACCGGCGCGCGCCTGATGACGACCTTGCTGAATGAACTTGAACGCGCGGGGGGCAGGTTTGGTCTTCAGACCATGTGCGAAGGTGGCGGGCAAGCCAACGTCACGATCATCGAACGCTTGTCGTAGGCGTCTCCGCACATCCGTGTGGTTTCGGGTGTTGTGGTCTCGGATGTGGGACTGGTGTGCCCGGAATGGGGTGCGAACGGTACCGCTGCTGTCAAAGATGTGACTACACTCGGCCCACTCACGCCCCGCTTGAGCGGCTACGGCAATTGGAGTGGGACGTGCCGAACCCGGAAACCCAGTTGCCTAGCAACGCGATCATGGCGGAGGTGGCGTATGCGGCTGCGCACGCGCACATCGAGGATTCTCGCAATCCTTAGCACTGTTATTGCTTCGGTTCTGTTTGGAACCGTGCACCCCAACCCGGCGGGTGCAGCGCCGGGTGATTTGGTGGTCTCGATCGGGAACGTCCGCATGTGGGAGCCAGACGTAGGTCGAGCGGCAGCAGAGATCCCTATCACCCTCTCGTTCCCCATCGGCCGGGAGATTCAGGTGCTCTGGGAACTTCGGCCATGTGCGGGCACCGGATGTGTCACGGTTGGGACTGATGTCGCCAAGCCAAAGGTCATGGTGACGCCGATCCGGGCGGGATCAGGCCGCGCGTTTGTGACGATCCCCATCCTTGGTGATGACGTGGTAGAAGGCGACGAAGTACTCGATGTCGCCTTGGTCGGCGTGAACGACCCAATGGAGCAGGTTGCGGTCTCATCTGACTACGCTCAGGGTCGGCTCACGGTCCTCGATGATGACGCCGCAGGATTCCCGTCAAGGTTCATCGCCATGGGCGAGGTCGAAGCCGTTGAAGGAGATGATGACGACGGAACCCCTGTGATCCGAACGCTTGGGAATCCGGTGACGCTCGGCGTGCCGGAAGGGCAGGACGTGTTCGTGGAGTACACCGTTGACGGTGGGACGGCGACACCAGGGGTCGACTTCCGGACCAAACAACGATTGATCCAACGAATCCCTGCTGGCCACCAACGAGCTGCGCTCTTGCTCCCCGCCGTGGGTGATACCGAAGGCGAGTTCGACGAGTACGCGACGGTCCACATCCATTCCGTGAGCAACCCGCTTATCACTGTTACCGCCGATTCCGGCGACATGCGGATCCTCACGGATGAGTTGCCCAATCCGGTGTGATGCCTCACTGAGCTCACGCGAGACCGAAAGCTGCGGCCGGCTACCTTGGGTGGTCGGCCGCTTGCTTTCCTCGATTCAGCGGAGTTCGGCGACCCTCAATTCAGCGGAGTTTGGTGACGAGCTGCGCCCACCGGTCGAGGGTTGGGAGCACGACGTCGCGGGGTCCGCTCGGTACGCGGAAGACGCATTCGGTGACTCCGAGAGATTCGAAGTAGGCGAGCTTGCCCTGATCTGGGATCGATCCGAATGGCACGATCTGGAGCGCGTCAGAGTCGCGCCCGGCCTGTTCGACGGCACGCCGCAGCTCCGGTATGGCGTCACGAAGACCTGATCCGCCTATCGGGATCCAGCCGTCGCCAAATTCTGCAATGTGGGCGAACAAGGTCGGCCCGGCAGCACCACCGAGCAGGATCGGTGGTGAGGGGCGTTGCAACGGCTTGGGCCATGACCAACTTGGTGACAGGTGGACATGCTCGCCGTTGAAACTCGCCACGTCGTTGTCCCACAGGGCCTTCATCGCCAGTACTCGTTCGCGGACCACGGATCTACGGGTGCGCATCGCTACACCGTGGTTCTCGAGTTCGTCTTCGTTCCAGCCGTAACCGATGCCGAATACGAAACGGCCTGCGCTGAGTAGATCGAGGGTCGCAATGGCTTTTGCTGTGACGATCGGCTCGCGTTGTGCTGGCAGCGCAATCCCGGTGCCGAGCCGGATGGTCGTGGTGACCGCGGCAGCTGCAGCGAGGGCCACCAATGGATCGACCGTTCGCTTGTATTCCTCTGGGAGCTCGGTGTCACCGGTTGGCGGCGGGGTGCGCCGACTCACGGGTATGTGGGTGTGTTCTGGGAGGAACACGGAGTCGAAGCCTCGCGCCTCGGCTTCTTGAGCGAGCTCGGAAACGCTCATCGAGAGATCGGTGGCGAACATCGTGATCCCGAAGCGCATGTGACCTGAGGGTAGTCGTTTTTGACGACCCGTCAGATTTTGGGGATGATCGCGCCGCTGATACTCGGAGGAGTGAGTTCAGCCGCAGCGCCGAGCATATGCACGACGGAAGCTGGAGCACTGGCGCTATCTGTTGATGCCGCACGAGGCCGGGAGGCGGCGAGCCAGGCGACTGGGAGGTGGGTAAGCCAGTAGTACGGAAGACCAACAGTACGGAAGATCAGTAAAGCCAAAGACCCACAAGCACGGGGGTCCGATACCAGGGGCTTGGAGACAGGGAGGTCGAGGTGAGCGGAATTTGCGAAGGTCGGGTCGTCATCGTCACTGGCGCCGGTCGGGGGCTCGGACGGGCCCACGCGCTCGAGTTCGCGCGCCAAGGCGCGCGGGTGGTGGTCAACGACTTGGGGGCTGAACTGGACGGGACCGGAAGTTCAGATGGGCCAGCAGGGGAAGTCGTCGATCATATCCGAGCGATGGGAGGCGAGGCGGTTGCCAATGGCGCCGATGTGGCCGATTGGGAACAGGCTCGGGACATGGTGAACCAAGCGATCGAGACGTTCGGGCGGCTCGACGTGCTTGTCAACAACGCTGGTTTCCTGCGTGATCGCATGCTGGCGAACATGAGCGAAGAGGAATGGGACGCGGTTATCCGTGTCCACCTCAAGGGCCATTTCGCCCCGACCCGACATGCGATCGAGCACTGGCGTGCCCGGGCAAAAGCCGGTGAGGCAGTCGATGCGCGCATCATCAACACGAGTTCAGGTGCAGGGCTGATGGGCAGCGTCGGGCAGGCGAACTACGCCGCGGCGAAGGCTGGCATTGCGGCCCTGACGCTGAACGAGGCAGCTGAGCTCGCTCGCTACGGGGTCACGGCAAATGCGATTGCCCCGGCGGCGCGCACCCGTATGACCGAAGGCGTGTTCACCGAGATGATGGCTCCGCCTTCCGAGGGTGAGTTCGACGCGATGGCACCGGAGAACGTGTCACCACTCGTGGTGTGGCTCGCCAGCGAGCACTCAAGGTTTGTAACCGGTCGCGTATTCGAGGTGGAGGGAGGAAAGATCAGCATTGCGGATGGTTGGCAGCATGGACCGGTGATCGATAAGGGCGCCCGTTGGGACCCGGCCGAGATCACCGGAGCAGTCCGTGATCTGCTTGCCAAGGCCCCGGCTCCCGCTCCCGTCTACGGGACCTAACGTCGACAGCTAGGGCCAGACACGCGACTTGCCCCCGGTCGGGGCAGGAAGGCCCCGGCTCCCGCTCCCGTCTACGGGACGAACCCAAGGGCGATTTTGTCCCCGTATTGAATGGTGTTGCGCACCGGGAAGGGCGGGTGGGGGTGAGAGGGCCTGAGATTGGCGGATCGGGCCTAGGCTTGGCCGCCATGGCGTCGAGTCGCTCCTCCGCGGTGGTTGCGCGCCTCGTCGTCACGGCCGGGCTGTTGGCCGGGGTGATCGGATCGACCGGCTGCGCAGGATCGGCGCCTCGCTCGGACGCGAGCGCCACGCAGGCGAACGCTGACGCCGACCGGTCTGATCCCAGCGACGCCGCGGGGCGCTCGGTCACGACGGACGCAACGTCGGTGGGCCCGACAGATGACCCTGAACCGATCGGTGACGAAGCGTTACCCGATCTCGGCGATCGTGATGTGGACGTGCTCCACTATGACCTCGATCTTTACTACCAGCCTGCGGGTGGCCAACTCGAGGGGACCGCGGCGATCGATCTCACCATCCGCAACCCCACACCGAACGTTGCCTTTGACCTGAAAGGCTTGGAGGTCATCGCGGTCAGCGTCGACGGTCAAGAAGTTGGTTTCGCACATGAACATGCGAAGTTGCGGGTCGATCTTGCCCAACCAGCTGGCCCAGGAGACCGCCTGCGGGTCACGGTGCGCTATGGCGGCAAGCCAGTGGCCACACCGACGCGTGCCTTGGACGGCGTCAGTGTGGGATGGCAGGTACGCGACGGCGGGAGTTATGTCCTGGCGGAACCGGAAGGTGCGCGGACCTGGTACCCGGTGAACGAACACCCGCAGGACAAGGCAAGCTACGACATCACGGTCACCGTTCCCGATGGTCTCGTCGCTGTCGCCAACGGTGAGCTCGTTGCCGACGAGCAATCACCGGCAGGGCACCGCACCTTCCATTGGCAAATGGCCGATCCGATGGCGCCCTATCTCGCCACGGTGGTGATCGGTACCTACGCGAAATCGGAAGCTGAAGGCCCCGATGGTCTCCCCCTTGTCGCCTGGGTCAGTGCAACCGCATCACACGGCGACATGCCGGGGCGCCCACGCCCACCGGTTCCGGAAACCGAACCTGCTGATCTGCTCACACGCCAGCATGCGGCGCTCACGTTGTTGACATCCAAGCTTGGCCCGTTCCCGTTCGCGTCCTACGGTGCGGTCGTCCTTCCCCGTGATGGGGTCGAGCCATTCTTCGACGGCGTGGCGATCGAGACCCAAGCGCTGTCGCTGTTCGGCGCCGGCACCATCGATCCTGCGACGCTCGTTCACGAAGCGGCACATCAGTGGATGGGCAATAGTGTCAGCTTGACCGATTGGTCCCGCGATATTTGGTGGGTCGAAGGATTCGCCAGGTTCTCGGAGTGGCTTTGGTCGGAGGAGACACACGGCGAGCGCGCCTATGAGCAACAAGCACGAGCGACGCACGCTGAGCTCGCCGACGCGACGCGACCATATCCGGCAGGAGCGCTTCCGCTCGATCAGCTGTTCAGCTCCTGGTCCTATGACCGGGGCGCGCTCGTGTTCTACTCGCTCCGGGCTGAACTCGGTGAGGACACGTTCTGGTCCGCAGTGCGGAGGTTCATCGAGGGCCACCGTCACGCCAACGCAACGACCGATGACCTGATCGCGGCGTTCGAAGAGACGAGCGGCCGCTCACTCCGCGGGTTCTTCACCGCGTGGTTGTTCAATCGCGACCTACCCGATCTTCCGGCTTGACGATGGCTGTGTTGCGTCGGCATGGCGATAACGGCCGTCCTGGCGTCGGGAGGACCGGGGGTCATGGCGCCGGCGCCGTGCTTCAAGTCGGCCTCCGGAGATCGTCGACTAGAGATCGCCGATGCCCGAGCGGCGTCAGCTCAGGCGTTCGATGATCATGGCCATTCCCTGGCCGCCACCGACACACATGGTCTCGAGACCGAAGGTCTTGTCGGCTTCCTGTAGACCGTGAATCAGTGTGGTCATGATGCGGGCGCCGGTCATCCCGAACGGATGGCCGAGTGCGATCGAACCGCCGTTGACGTTGAGCTTGTCCCACTCGATCCCGAGGTGACGGGCCGAGGGGATCACCTGCGCGGCGAACGCTTCATTGATCTCGACGAGGTCGATGTCGTCGATGGTCATGCCCGCTCGCTTCAGCGCCTGGCGGCTCGCTTCGATCGGGCCGAGACCCATGATCTCGGGATGGAGTGCCGACACGCCCGAGGACACGACACGTGCGAGCGGCGTGATGCCGAGTTCGGCCGCCCGGGTGTCACTCATGACGATCACTGCGGCGGCACCGTCGTTGAGCGGACAGGCGTTCCCGGCGGTCACCTTGCCGTCGGGCCGGAATGCCGGCTGTAGCTGCGCCAGCTTTTCGACCGTGGTGCCTGGTCGGATGCCGTCATCCTTGGTGACGGTCACCTCGTTGCCTTCGGCGTCGGTCACGGTGACCGGCGTGATCTCCATCTCCCAGAAGCCGTTCTCCAGTGACGCCGTCGCCCGCTGCTGCGACAAGGCTGCGTACTCGTCCATTTCTTCGCGGCTGACGTTTTCGTACTCGGCCACGTTCTCGGCGGTCTGGCCCATCGCGATGTAGATGTCGGGGAGCCCGCTTGGCGGCGTCCACGGGCCCTGCCCACCTTGACTGCGGGCTTGCGTGCGGGCTTCGGCTTCGGCGAAGACGGGGTTGTGCGGTCCGACGTCGGCTGCTCCGTACATGAACCGGCTGACGGTCTCGACACCTGCGGCGATGAAGCAGTCCCCCTCACCGGCCTTGATGGCGTGCGCGGCCATGCGGATGGTCTGTAACGACGACGAGCAGTAGCGGTTCACGGTCACGCCTGGCACATCGTCGAGCCCAGCGAGGATCGCGACCACGCGCGCGAGGTTGTAGCCCGCTTCTCCCGCCGGTTGGCCACAACCGAGCAGGAGGTCCTCGACCATGTTCGGCTCGAGCTGAGGAACCTTGGCCATGACGGCTTTCACGATCTGGGCGGTGAGGTCGTCGGGGCGCGCGTTGACGAGCGATCCCTTGTTGGCCCGCCCGATCGGGCTGCGAGCGGTGGCGACGATAACTGCTTCGGGCATGTTCTGGTTGCTCCTGGTTGTGAAGAGACGGTGGTGCTAGCTGGCCGGCGTGCTCGGACCACCGCCGACCCGTAGTCATCGGTAGGTGACCAGCGATACCGGGCCGGCTCGCACGAACCCCCTCGTTGCACGGTCGGTGCATTGTTTAGCGCAGCGCTCGGTTTCCGGAAACCTGATGCCGATGTCAGGTCGTGAACACAGACCGCTGAGTGGACAAGCGGCTCCGTCAGAACAAAACTGAAACGCGTTCTCATCGGAGACGCGTAGTGCGTCACCGAAACACCAGAGGTGCCGGGCCAGGCGGTTTCGGGGGTATCGAGGAGGAGCGTGCGATGGCCATGGCAGTGATCCGGTTCGACATGCGAGCGCCGTGCCGTGAGCCGGCTGACGCCCGCGAGCTCTATGCCGCAGCGCTTGATATGGCCGCATTTGCAGATGAGTGTGGGTTCGACATGCTGGTGTTGAGCGAGCATCACGGCGCAGAGGACGGCTACCTCCCCTCGCCGCTGGTCATGGCTGCTGCGATAGCTGGCCGTACCAAGCGGATCCCGTTGAACGTGGCGGCGTTGCTCGTGCCGTTGCACGACCCGCTTCGTCTCGCCGAGGACATTGCGGTTCTCGACCTGGTGAGCGGAGGTCGGATCTCGATCGTGGCGGGACTCGGTTACCGCCCGGTCGAATACGAGATGTTCGACCAGGAGTGGAGCCGTCGGGGCAGGCGCCTCGACGAATGTCTCGACACGCTTATGAAGGCGTGGACCGGTGAGCCGTTCGACTATCACGGCAAGACCGTGAGAGTCACGCCGCGTCCGCTGCAACAGCCACACCCGATGGTCTTGGTGGGAGGCTCGGGCAAGAAGGCTGCCCAGCGCGCTGCCCGATTCGGGCTCGGCTTCTTCCCGGCGGTCGGCGATGACTCCCTTGTCGATCTGTACTACGCCGAGTGCGAACGACTTGGCAGACCTCCGGGGTTCGTCGCCCTGCCGTCCGGGCCGGGCAGCGTGTTCGTGGCCGAGGATCCCGAGAAAGCATGGGCGGAGGTCGGTCCCTACCTGCTGCATGACGCCATCACCTACGCGTCCTGGCAGACCGCGGGCATCCGTTCACACGTCTTGTCGCGTGCGACCACGGTCGAGGAACTGCGGGCTGAGGGCACCTACCAGATCCTGACCCCGGAGCAGTGCATCGAGACGGCTCGCTCGATCGGCCCCATGGGGGCCATCACACATCATCCCCTGTGTGGCGGTACCCCGCCGGAGTTGGCTTGGGAGAGTCTCCGGCTCTTCGCCGAGAAGGTCCTGCCTGCGATGCGTGCAGGGTGAGTGCCGAGACCTCACGAGTCGATGGCGGTGAGGCTGGGATCGGGGCCCCGGTCTGCTCATCACCTGGCCCGTCAAGGGGTTTGTGGGTGACGTCGTCACAAGACTTGACGAGGTGTCAGAAATCCTCCGATACTGGGCGCACGATGAGGTCGACGGCTGAGGAATCCCCCCTCCTCACGTCAGCGCGCCGGGCGCAGCTCGCGCCCGGCGCTCACTTTTTGGAGGCGTTGGCTGCTGCGCACCGGCATAGAGGTCCCCGATGCGCTTCGCGATGACCTTCGGGCAGCTCAACCCGAAGTATTGGGTTGAGGCTGCGCTCGAAGCAGACCGCCTGGGATTCGAGTCGGCCTGGTTGCCAGAGCACCTCGTCTTACCAGTGCAGATGCAGGGGCAGCTCGTACCCGGTCAGGAGCACCCGCCGATCCCGCCAAATACACCCGTGTTCGACGCTCCCGCTTATCTGGCCTACCTCGCAGCGCGAACCGAACAGATCCGGCTCGGCACCTTCGTGTACCTGCTCGGCATCCGTCATCCTTTCGTCGGTGCCCGGGCGTTTGCGACTCTCGATGTGCTGTCGGGCGGCCGGGCCGAAGTGGGCGTCGGCGCAGGCTGGCTGGTCACCGAATGGGATGCTGTCGGTCTTGACCCGAGCACACGGGGTCGCCGTCTCGATGAGGCGATCGACGTCTGCAAGCGGTTGTGGACCGAGGACGTCGTCGAGCACCACGGAGAGTTCTTCGATTTCGCGCCGGTGATGTTCGAGCCCAAGCCCGTGCAACGGCCACATCCGCCGATCGTGGTCGGCGGTGAGAGCGAGCGCGCCTTGCGGCGAGCGGCCGAGCGGGGTGACGGCTGGATCGGGATGTCCCACACGCCGCAGTCCGCAGCGGTCCAGGTCGCGCGGTTGCGCCAACTCGAAGACGACTACGGCCGAGCCGATCGACCGGTCACGGTGACCGTCATGGGTCAGGTGACCGCACCAGCAGATGTCGAGCAGTGGGAGGAGGCCGGCGTCGACCGGCTCATCGTCGTGCCCTGGCGGCGGTCATCGGAAGCGATCGATGGGCTCCGGCGCTTCGCTGAGCGGTTCATCGAACACTAGGCCCCATCGAACGCGAGGACTTGTGGCGACCGTCGAGCCGGACCGGTTCAGCACACAACCGAGAAGCGCTTGGCCCCCAAACCGAGGAGTGACATGGCAATCGATCTGCAGGACCTGGTGAGACCTGGTCACACCGTGGTGGTGACCCAGGAATGCCAAAAGGGGGTGATCGGCCCAACTCCGGCGTTGCCGCAGTTGGCCGGCATCGCACGCAAACAGATGATCCCGAATGCCGCTCGGCTTGTGCACGCAGCGCGGGCGGCTGGCATAACGGTCGTGCACTGTGTGGCCGCTCGCCGTGCCGACGGCAAGGGCTCGAACCACAACGCTCGTCTCTTTCAGGGAATGTTGAAGACCCCGGTCCCGCTCCTGCCAGGAAGTGAGGCCGTCGAGGTGATCGATGAGATCGGTGTGGACGAGCGCGATCTCGTGCTGACGCGTCTGCATGGATTGGGTCCCATGGGCGGTACCGAGCTCGATGCGGTGTGCCGGAACCTCGGCGCAACCACCATCGTGGGGGTGGGTGTGTCGGTCAACGTCGGCATGCTCGATTTCGCCATGGACGCAGTCAATGCGGGCTACCAGATGGTCGTGCCCCGTGACGCGGTGGCTGGCATTCCCGAGGAGTATGCCGAGGCAGTGCTCGACAACACGCTGTCACTGATTGCAACACTGCCAACGACCGACGAGGTCGTCGCGTGCTGGTCGAGTGTCCGAGGCCGGTAGCACGCCCGCACACGAGCCCGGTCGCAGCGGAAGTCAGTTGCGATAAGTCCGTCTGGGACGAGTAGCGGCCGGCAGTAAATGGCGGCCAGAAATGGTGGCCAGGCCTTGACACAGTCACCGGGTGCACTCCGGAACGCCAACCGTGGCGCTGCTGTAGGTTTGGTGGAATTGATTGAGCCGAGATTCGGTAACAGGGTCGCACTGGTTCTGGCTGTCTGATCATGCAGCTATCCCCACGTGTTCATGTCGAATACAAATTCGCATGAACGCCCAAGAATTTGGTCAAACGTCGGTGGCCGTTGGCACCGGTCAGGTCAAATGCATAGACATTGGCGTGATCCGCCCGTTATCACTTTACGTGGTCAGTTGCGCGCTAAATGTCCCAGACTAGGAAGAACGACCTAGCCCCTGCTGAGCAGAATTCATCAATTTTGGTGAAACCCTTGACCTTCATTTGAGGTTGGTGCACCAATACTCACGTCACCGGTTTACGGTGCTCAGCAAGCGGCGGACTCGCGAATCGGCGGACCCAGCGGTCATCCAAATGGCCTGCCGGGAACGACGAGCCGCGAGCCAGCGAGATCCTTCGAGGAGTTGATCTATGGGGCGGGCAGCCTTCTTCCTTGTTCGCGCGTTTGCGCGCCACGGGCGGACAGCGTTGGTCACGACTGCCGGGATGGTGGCGAGCCTGTTTGTGGCCGTTGGCTTCCCGACTGCAGCGTTTGCAGCACCACCTGTGTGTGCAAGACCACTCAAGGACGGCACAGGCACCACGACGTTGTCCGGTGTGGTCAACACCTACTACCCGGGCACCGCGTCCGTGGGAGCCGGTTCGACGACCATCTCGGTGGGGACGCCTCGACCTTCGGGGAACCCGGTGATCGCAGCGGGCGATCTGTTGCTCGTCATCCAGATGCAGGGGTCGTCGATCAACTCTACGAACACCGCCAATTATGGCGGCAATGACGGCACGGGCCGGGGTCAAACGGCGCTGAACAACACCGGCAGGTACGAATATGTGCGGGCGACTGGACCTGTCAGCGGCGGCGTGGTCCCGATCGTTGGGACCGGCTCGGGCGGAGGTCTCCTGAATAGCTATACGCGGGCGGCGGCGACAGCGACCGACGGCCAGCGGACCTTCCAGGTGATCCGTGTGCCGCAGTATTACAACGTCACGCTCACGTCATCGCTGACTGCAGCAGCCTGGGACGGCTCCTCAGGTGGCGTCCTCGCGATCGACGTCGCGGGAACGATGAACCTCAACGGTGCCACCGTAAGCGTCAACGGGCTTGGGTTCCGTGGTGCTGCGGGGCGTCAGCTAGGTGGGGCTGGTGACCTTAGCAACACTGACTATCGCACCGCGGCGACGACCAATGCCAACGGGCAGAAGGGTGAGGGGCACGCGGGTACGCCGCGTTATGTGTGGAACGGCTCGGCGATCGTCGATACCGGCGTGGAAGGATACCCGAATGGCAGCTCTGCCCGTGGCGCACCTGGCAACGCCGGTGGCGGCGGAACGGACGGTAATCCGTCGTCCAACGACCGGAACAGCGGAGGAGGTGGTGGCGGCGGCGCCGGGATCGGTGGCCGGGGTGGCAATACTTGGAGCTCCAATCTCGATCGCGGCGGGATCGGCGGCGCCGCGTTCACGCCGAGCGTCACAGCGATCGTCGCGGGCGGTGGCGGCGGGGCCGGGACGCGGAACAACTCCGACAGCATCGTGGCTGCGAGCTCGGGCGCCGCAGGTGGCGGAATCGTTGCCATCCGGGTCGGCGCCATCACCGGTACCGGCACGATCTCGGCCAACGGTGCAAACGCGTTCAACGATACAGCCAACGACGGCGGCGGCGGAGGCGGCGCCGGCGGCACGATCATCGTGACCGGCGCGACGCCGACTGGGCTCACCGCTCAAGCCAACGGTGGTCGCGGTGGCGACGCGTGGCGGACCCAAGGCCCCGGGGGCAGTCCCGGTGAGCGCCATGGGCCGGGAGGCGGCGGTGGTGGCGGTGCCATCCTGCTCAGCGGCACGCCCAGCGCCGCGAGCGTAACCGGCGGCGCAACCGGTATCACGACTACCGCAAATGATCCCTATGGCGCGGTGGCCGGTTCGAACGGCGTCGTCTCGACGTCAGTCGGTGCAGGTTCGATCCCGGGTGTCGTCGCTGGAGCCCAGTGCATCCTCGACCTTGGCATCGGAATCACTGGCCCCTCGGCCGCGATCACCGGTTCGGTCGCGACCTACACGGTTACGGTCACGAACAACGGCCCGAACCCGGCCACGGGAACGGTCACGTGGAGTTACACGTTGCCGACCGGCACGACCTTCGCGTCCATGGGTTCGATACCGTCCGGCTGGTCGTGTACGCCACCGTCCCCTGGCTCTGGTGGAACGGTCACCTGCAACTCGACGACTG
>JANZZE010000070.1:14313-14741 GCA_026419545.1 Acidimicrobiales bacterium | reverse complement strand
GGTGTGCACTCGCGTCGTAGTCAGGGTAGGGGACGCCGACCAGACGCCGCTGGAGAACACCGCCGGGGTCACTACCCGGCCACGCATGTGACGCGCCGTCGATGGTCACGAACGCCACCTCGGTCCCAGCCCGACAGCCGGGCCACCGCCGCACCTCGACATCACCTGAACGATTGACGAGAGGATCCGATTGGCAACCATCTAGTTCCGCAAACCGAGTAATCCCCTCAATCGCGGGATGGAAGGAAACGCCGGCGATGCTCTGCTCGCCACGACCGCCATCGATGGGGTGGTTCTTGTCCGCGGTTCCGTGGATGTGGAGAAGCGAAACGGGTTCCGCCGGCGTACAACCGTCAATCCCCAGAGACCCGGCGACAACGCCGATGGCGACAATCCGATCCGCGAGTTCACATCCGAGCCGGTACGCC
>JANZZE010000070.1:3724-14303 GCA_026419545.1 Acidimicrobiales bacterium | reverse complement strand
CCATGATCCCGCCATTCGAATGTCCCGCGGCGTACACCCGGTCGACGTCGATCAAGTGGTCACGTTCGATCTCATCCACCATGAGACGTATGAAGCCGACGTCGTCGACGTCGTTGCGCGCGGCGCCGCCACAGCAATAGCCACCGTTCCAAGTACGTAGAGCATCCGTACCCACTGCCCCCACGCCGTTGGGGTAAGCGACGATGAATTGGTTGGATTCAGCGAGTCGATCGAAACCGCTGTTCTCCTCGAACTGCTCAGCCCAACCGGTGCCGCCATGGAGACCGATGAGCAATGGCACGGGGCGTTCGGGCGGCACCGAGCGAGGGACATACAACCGATAGGTACGGTCGCGGCCGTCGGGCGAGCGAATGGTGTGCTTCGTGACCTGTCCGGCTGGTTCGACAGCAGGCGCAATGTCCGCTTCAAACTCAGCGGCTGCCTCACCGGAGCTGATCGTGCCCGCCGAATAGGTCGGTGCCGGCGTCGACGAGCTCGCCACATTGCCCGGAGGCGGTTCTGCGCGTCGTCTGCTGCACCCCACCAAGGCGATTACCGCCACGAGAACAACCCACCACACCCAACGCACGCGGACCGGTCTCAGACACCAACTCCCATTCCCCCAACTCCGAGTTGTTGCCATTCCTGCCGCCCTCTTTCGCCTTACCGGTTGCCCTTGACCAAAGGGCAAAAGAACTGTCGTGCCTCGGCTACTGATCAGCTCTAGCCTCAACCTTCCCATGGTGAAGCAGCACAACGCCCGCAATTCGAGAGACAGCCGACAAGCCGGCAAAAAGCTGATCGCGTCGAATAGGCGGGCGCGGCATGACTATGAAGTACTCGAAACGCTCGAGTGTGGCATGGTGCTCAAAGGAAGTGAGGTGAAGTCGCTTCGCACCGCCAAGGTCCAGATCGCCGACGCCTTTGCCCGAATCGACGATGACGAGATCTGGCTCCATGATCTTCACATCGCTCCCTACGCACAGACCGCGACGTTCGGACATGACCCCGAACGCCCACGCAAACTGCTGGCGCACCGGGACGAGATCGACCACCTCCGGGCTCGAGTCGAGCAGGAACGCCTCACGCTCATCCCACTATCGCTGTACTTCAAGGACGGGCGGGCGAAGGTCGAGTTGGCGCTGGCCCGAGGGAGAAAGCGCTACGACAAGCGCCACGCGATCGCGACGCGTGACGCCGAACGTGAGGTGCAGCGTGAGTTGGGACGCTCACTCAAGCGGGGCCTCGACCGACGGTGATCGGCACCGCGGTTATCGAGCTCTCTTGGCAGTGGTCATCTGCACCAGGGCCAGCGGCGACATTGGCTGCGGGCCTCTCACCGCCAACCCCGCTACCAGCGAACGGGAGATCGGCCGAGGCGAGGCCAGGCTTATAGCTGATCGGGTCCGCTAATACCAGTCACCCCCCGATTTGCCAACCCCTGGGTCTGCCCTGTCATGATTTCGCGCCACAATCGCAGCTAGATTGTCGTGTACCTGGCGCCGCCAGGAAATCACCCCGCAAGAAAGGCGGCTGAATGAAACGAGTAGGTGCAGTTGCAGCCATCGTTGCTCTTGCTCTTGGCGGCGTTGCCGCCTGCAGCAAGAAGGAAGAGAACAAGGGTGGAGGTGCCACCACGACCGCCAGGTCGGGTAGCGCCACCACGGCTGCCGGCGGTTCGACCGGCACTACGGCTGCCGGCGGTTCGACCGGCACCACGGCTGCCGGCGGTGGAACCACCACCACGGCTGGCTGAGTTCACCTTCCAAGCAACCGCAGGCGCCCCGCGTGCATTGCGCGCGGGGCTTCTTGCGTTTTCGTGCTGGGTTCAGGCCGTCCCATCCACTTCGCACCCTGCACCGCCACGAGTCTGTGGCCACTTGCTCTCACGAATGGCCTCAACAGGTCCGGGGTCTGCAACGCGCGTCATTTGAACGGGCGGTAGCTGACGAGGCAAGACCGCGTTAACCTGGGAAGAGACGGGGCTGATCGGTTTCGACGCCGAGACCGGAAGCCGACTCGTGCGACCCGAGTTGCCTCAGACTCGTTAATCGGGGGCAAAAAAACAACTGCCGATGAGCAGTTCGCTCTCGCCGCCTGATCCCAGGCGGGTTGAGAGACATCGCGACCAGTAATGGCACGCGGGGCCTGGCCATTGCAGCCCGGCAACAGAAGCAGTGGCGGACGGCAGGGAGAGACCGCTGGCGGCGGGAAAGACCGCTGACACCGGGGAAAGACCCGGCGGCACGGGCGGAACGCCCACCTGACCCGGCAGGCCGGTAGCCGTAAACCGGAGACACGGGAATGGTCGTAGCGCGAACGGTGACCACTCGACGGACGGGGGTTCGATTCCCCCCAGCTCCACTTCAGTGAACGCGGTCGATTCCTGCGATCGCGGTCATCGACGGGCCGGAACCCGCGGCTGCCGGGCATTGGTCACCGTCAACACGAAAGCGTCGGACGCAATGCACCAGTGTGCCCCGCCTGCCCGTTGTGGCCGCCACGGTGTGCAGCGCAGGTTGTATTTCACCGTTGTGGGGATCTGGGATCTTTCGGCCAACCCTGATCTCATCGGCCAGGTTCTGGGGACCTTGACCGTCTCCCGAGCGGCACAAGCCGGGCCGGATGCCATGGCGACGATTTCGCCGGCCAGGTTCAGCGCACCTTGACTAGCAGCACCTCGCCGTCAGACCCCCAACAGACCGTGATCGCCGCATGTCTGACCTCCATCGACCACGAACGAAGCACCGGTGCAATAGGAACTCTCGTCTGAGGCCAAGAACAATACGGCCTTCGCGACCTCATCCGCCGTACCGAGCCGCTTGATCGGCAAACGTCGGTAGTAGGGCTCAAAGGCCTCGGTGGGCAGGCCGTCCATCCGGATCATCGGTGTGTCAATCGAACCGGGATGGACGGAATTGACCCGGATACCGCTGGGCCCGAGATCGATTGCGGCCGCCTTGGTCAGTCCCGTCACCCCCCACTTGCTCGCCACGTATGCGGCAGTTCCTGGCATACCTACCAAGCCGGCCGTGGACGAGATGTTCACAATGCTGCCGCCGCCGCGCTCGGCCATAGGGCCAGCGGCAGCCTGCATGCCCAAGAAGACACCGACCAGGTTCACGTCGAGAACCGACCGGAAGCCATCGAGCGTTTCAGACTGAAGCCGGTTGAATCGCAGCACGCCGGCGTTGTTCACGAGTACGTCGAGCGAACCGAACTCCTCGACGGTCATCTCGACGGCGCGAGCCCATTGGTCCTCCCGGGTGACATCGAGCGGCACGAACCGCGCCGAGTCGCCGAGCTCTCCGGCCAGGGCGCGGCCCTCGGACTCGAGCACATCTGCGATGACCACCCGCGCGCCTTCTGCGACAAAAAGCCTGGCTTCGGCTGCTCCTTGGCCACGGGCAGCCCCCGTTATCAGGACCGACTTGGCAGCTAGCCGACCGGTCATGGCTTCTCGGTCCCGACCACCCACATGGCGAAGAATTGCGAGCCGCCACCGTAGGCATGGCCGAGCGCCTTGCGAACTCCGTCGATCTGGTGCTCACCGCATTGGCCCCGCACCTGCATGGCCGCCTCGGCAAACCGCAGCATGCCAGACGCCCCGATCGGATTGGACGACAACACACCACCCGAGCAGTTGACCGGGAGGTCCCCGTCCATCTGAGTGACGCCCGCCTCAACCAATTTCCACCCTTCGCCCTCGGCCGCGAAGTGGAGGTTCTCGAGCCACATCGGCTCGAACCACGAGAAGGGCACGTAGATTTCGGCGACGTCGATGTCACGCCGGGGATCGGTGATGCCAGCTTGTGCATAGACGTCGCGCGCACAGTCCTGTCCTCCACGCGGGTTCACCTGGTCGCGACCAGCGAACATCGTCGGCTCGCTGCGGAACGCGGTGCCGAGAACCCACGCAGGTGGACGACCCTGGGCCGCCGCTTCGTCGCCGCCCTTCTCATTGGTCAGCACCATGGCACAGGCACCGTCAGAGGATGGACAAGTTTCCGAGTAACGAATCGGGTCCCACAGCATGATGCTGTCTTTCACCGATTCGAACGTGATGCCGTGCTCGTGCAGGTGCGCATACGGGTTCTTCAACGCATTGAGCCGATCCTTGAGCGCGACGAGGATGCCGATGTGATCGGGCGCACCGGACCTGCGGATGTAGGCCCGGACATGAGGTGCGAAATAGCCGCCAGCACCAGCATGCATCGGGGGCTGGAAGGGGATCGGCAACGACAACGCCCACATCGCTTCGCTCTCGGACTGCTTCTCGAACGCGACGGTGAGGACCCGCTCGTGGATCCCGGCCGCGATGAGATCCTGGGCCACGATCGCGGTCGATCCGCCGACCGAGCCAGCGGTGTGGACCCTGAACATTGGTTTGCCGGTCGCCCCCAATGCGTCGGCGAGGTACAGCTCAGGCATCATCACGCCCTCGAAGAAGTCGGGCGCCTTGCCGATGACTACCGCATCGATGTCGGACCAACCCATCCGGGCATCGTCGAGCGCCCGCTCAGCCGCTTCTCGCACCAGCGTTGCGATCGACCCGTCGTAGGTCGCCTGGTGTTTGGTCTGCCCGATGCCGACGACCGCGACTCGTTCCTTACCCATCACTCTCCCTCCAACACGCACACCAGGTTCTGTTGCAAACACGGACCGGACGTCGCGTGCGCGACGGCCCGGTCGGCCGCCCCACAGGTGATCCGAGTCGCTGCCTCGCCCAAACGGATGAGGCCTGCAGCCATGATCGGATTCGCCGCGAGCGCTCCACCAGACGGGTTCACGGCAACCTCGTCGCCCAAGCCAAGGGCGCGCCGCAGGATCACCTCTTGGTGTGAGAACGGTGCGTGGAGTTCTGCCAGGTCGATCTTGTCCTTGTCGACGCCGGCGTGAGTCGCTGCCTGCTCGGTGGATACCGAACGAGTGAGGTCACGGACCCCGAGACTGTGCGGCTCGATGCGGTGGTCGATGCCCCGGATCCAGGCCGGACGCTCACACAACTGGCGGGCAACATCGTCAGCGGCGAGGATGACGGCGGCAGCCCCGTCGCTGATCGGGGGGCAGTCGTGACGTCGCAGTGGGGCAACGAAATACTCCTCACTGAGCAGCGACGAGGCCTCGACCTCACCCCGCAGCTGAGCAGAGGGATTGGACAATGCTGCCCGACGGCTTGCGGCCACCACCTCGGCCATCTCCGTCTCCGTCACGACCCCGGCATCGAGCGCGGCGCGAGCCTGCAGCGCGGCGAGCGACACGGGATCGGGCCACATTGGCGCGAGGTAATAGGGATCGAGCTGACGGGTCAGGACCCTCCGGAGGTTGCCCGGCGAAGACTTGCCGTACGAGTAGACAAGCGCCACATCGACATCACCCATCTGCATCTTTACCCAAGCCTCATACAAGGCCCAGGCGCCATCCATGTCGACATGGCTTTCTGAGATCGGGGGCCAGGGCCCGACGCCGTCAAGGGTCATGACGAACGAGAAGGCCATGCCGGCGAGATAATCGGCCGATCCCGAGCAGACGAAATCGATCCGGTCCTTGGTGATACCAGCCTTCGCGACGACATCGACTAGAACCGGCATCAGCATCTCCACCTCGTTGAGCTCCCTGACCGCCCGGCGATGCTGGGTCTGGGCAAACGAGATGATGGCAACGTCCCTCATCGCATGCACCTCACACGTTGTCCTTGTAGGTCTCCCAGTCGGCGTCCGGTTCGCCGTTGGGGCGGAAGTACTTGATGCTCTCCAGCGTTGGGCCGAGTTCGTCGTCAGGTACCCACACAGCTTCAACCCGCATACCCATGTGCACCTGGTCGTAGGGCACTTCCTGGATGAGGTGCATGATCGGGATGTCCGACCCGTCGAGCAGAATGAGCGCGCTCACATAGGGAAGCTCCATCACCTGCCCGTAGAACTGCACGTTCACTACACAAAACGTGGTGACGGTGCCGCTGTGGGCTAGCTCGACTTCTTCTTCGGTCGGGACGCCGTCAGTCGGACAAGCACCTCGAGGCGGCACATAGACCTTCTGGCATTTTGGACACCGTTGACCAACAAGCCGCTTCTCAGCAACGGCTCGCAGGAACCGAGTAGTCGCAAGACCAGCCGTGAACTGGTAATCGAGCCGTGCCGGTGCTCGAAAGCTGCGGACCTGCTCGATCCCCTGGAGCCGTGCTGGCAAGATGAGCTCGGGCATGGTTCAGTTCTCCCCTTCCGGGACGAAACACTCGATGTCGAGGATGCTGCCGACCCGGTGTGCCCCGGTCGCATCATCTTCTTCTGAGGCACCCACTGGTCGAGGGGGTTTCCAGCGCGCCCGCACTCTCATGCCAGTGGCGATTGCTGCCGGGTCGCCCCCCGTGTCGACAACGTGCAGCATCGCAGTATCAGCGCCGTCGAGCTTGATGAGCGCGAACGCAAATGGTCGGTCGAGCGGTTGACCATCGAGCGGTTCGGCTACCCAGGACCAAGCCGTGACCTCACCGGCGTCCCCGACCTCCACGATCTCGGTCAGGGCGTCAGCGGTGTACGGGTCATACTCGACGGGGGGGACGATGACCTTTCCGTCGCTGCTCTTGATCCCGACCAGGAAACCTTCGCGAAGCGCTGTCAAAAACGCGCCGATCACCGGGCCTGTCGTGCGCCTGAATGGATACTCGATGGTGCTGGGCGCAACGAGCACGTCGGGCTCGGCCATGGTCACCTCCCTCTCTCTCCCGCGGCCTCCGTGCAACGGCCCACGCGACCAGCGGTGGCACCCGCACAAAATGGCCCAAACGATCGTTGGGGACAGACTAGAACAGATTTCAATTCTGTTCTAGCCGACGCCGGTCGCAGCGCCTGGACCCGCGCCGAACGACGGCAACTCCTCAACGGCGAACCCCCGAAAACGGGGCAGGCTCACCTGCGGATCAGCACGAACAGTCACGCCGATCCACCGGTGAGCCAGACCACATTCAGTCGTTGTCGTCACCGATTGACCTCGCTGCGGCGTATCAGGCGGGAACGAGAAACCGAGCGAGGAGCAAAGCGTAGAGGCTCAGAGTTCGATCACGGTGCGAATGACCTCACCGCGCTTCATCGCTTCGATGGCGTCATTCACGCCGTCGAGCCCGATCTTCTGACTGATCATGCCTTCGAGGTCGAGCTTGCCCGCCTTCCAGAGTCGCAACAAACGATGGAAGTCACAGCGGACATCGGACGAGCCGTAGTAGGAGCCTTTGATGTTGCGCTCCTGAAAGAACAGTTCGAACATGTTGAACTCGACCGTTGAAGTCGCACTCCCGGCACCGACGACGATGACCGATCCGCCTCGGCGGGCTGCGTCATAGGCGGCTCGCACAGTCTGCGGGAGCCCGATCGCCTCGAACGCGTAGTCGAAGCCACCCGCCATCCCACAGACTTCAGCTTGAACGCCAGCGAGTTGATCGGGCTTGGCGGCATGGGTTGCGCCAAACTTCTTGGCTTGCTCGAGCTTGCCGTCGTTCAGGTCAACCGCCACGATCGACGCCGCCCCGGCGATGCGGCACCCTTGGATCACCGACATGCCGACGCCCCCTTAGCCAAACACCACACAGGTCGAACCTGGGACGACCCGCGCAGTGTTGATCGCAGCTCCGACACCGGTCGTCACACCACAACCGATGAGCGATGCGATCTCGAACGGGATGTCCTTGTCGATGACCACGACACCTTCTTGAGGCAGGATCAACTCTTCGGCGAAGGTCCCGGTCCCCGCGAACCCGAAGATTGGCGTTCCGCCTTCGTTGAAGTGCGGGACGGCCGCGGCCGCGAACTGGATCATGACGCACAGATGCGGCGCCTTCTGGTCGACACAGGCGACGCAACGGCCACAGGGAGGGGACCACACCACTACGACGTGATCGCCGACGCTCACATTGGTGACCGCCGAACCGACCTCGGTGACGACGCCTGCACCTTCATGGCCGGGCACGAACGGCGCCGCTATGGGTAAGTCACCGTTCATCCCATGGAGGTCGGAATGACAAACCCCGGTCGCCTTGATCTGCACCCGGACCTCGGTCGGGCCAACCGGCCCGAGTTCCATGTCCTCGACGATGTCGAGCACCTGGTCGCCGATGTTGCGTAACACCGCTGCGCGCATTGCCTTCCCCTCTTGGTTGCTGTTTCCGAAGCTGGCTGAGTGTGCCTGGCTGCCCTCGACGTCATCTTCGGAATCTCCGACGCCATCGAGGAACCCCCATCGATCGGGCCGAGTGTATCGCTGCCGTCGGGCACCGATTTCCTGTGCCGCGCATCTGCGGTCGTCGGCTGCGTCCCCTGACAACCGCGAGTCAAACAATCGTTTGACCCGACCCACCTGCAACCTTAACCTGACGTTGCGTCAGGTTACCGACCGAGAGGGGTGGCTAGTGCCCGAGCTGGGATTTTGGAGGATCGCACGTACGCATCCGGACTACGTCGCAGTGGTCACGCCTGAGGGCGAGGAGGTCCGCGCGGGCGATCTACTGGCCCGCGCCAACCAAGTGAGTCACGGCCTTCGCTCCCTCGGTTTGATCAAGGGCGACACGGTTGCCTGTGACCTGCCCAACGGACTGCCATTCCTGGAGCTGTATTTCGGTGCCCTACAGATCGGTTGTTACTTCACACCGATCAACTATCACCTGGTCGGACCGGAGATCGCCTACATCGTGAATGACAGCGACGCCAAGGTGTTCGTAGCCGACGCCCGGTTCGCCGACGAAGTGAGCAAAGCGTTGACGGAGATCAACAACATCCCATCCACGCATCTGTTCTCGGTCGGCGCAATCGAGGGGATGCGACCCTTTGACGAGCTCGTCGCCGGTCAGCCGACAACGGCACCCTCCGACCGGGTAGCCGGGTTGCCGATGCACTACACCTCGGGTACAACCGGCAAGCCCAAGGGGGTCAAGCGAGCAATCTTCGACATGGACCCAGACGAGCTGGCTGCGCTGTACACCGGTTACCAGAGCCTCTTCGGGATCCAACCGTTCGATGACAACGTGCACATCACCGGGTCACCGCTCTACCACACGGCAGTGCTGCTCTGGACGGCGAACTCATTGCACATGGGCCACAAAGTCGTGCTGATGGACCGCTGGACACCCGAAGGCATGCTTCAGTTGATCGAGCGGCACAAGGTGACGACCTCACACATGGTCCCCACCCAGTTCCACCGTCTGCTTGCGCTCCCTGAGGAGGTCCGAAACCGTTACGACTGCTCCTCGACACGCTGCATGGTGCACGCAGCTGCCCCCTGCCCACCGGACATCAAGCGCCGCATGATCGACTGGTGGGGAGACGCTGTGATGGAGTACTACGCCGCAACCGAAGGGGGCGGCACGATCATCACGGCGAAAGAGTGGCTCGAAAAGCCGGGGAGCGTGGGCAAGGCATGGCCAGGCTCGGAGATCCGGATCCTCGATGACGAGACCGGGGAATGGGTGGGGCCCAACGTCGAGGGAACCGTCTACATGAGCCTCGCCCTGGCTGACTTCGAGTACAAGGGTGATGAGAAGAAGACCAGAGACAATCGCAAGGACGGTTTCTTCACGGTCGGCGACTGGGGGTACCTCGACGAAGACGGCTACCTGTTCCTGAAGGACCGCAAGAGCGACATGATCATCTCCGGCGGCGTGAACATCTATCCCGCCGAAATCGAGTCGGTCCTGTTGACCTTCCCCAAGATCGCCGATGTCGCGGTGTTCGGCATCCCGCACGAGGACTGGGGCGAGGAGATCAAGGCCGTCGTGCAGCCGGCAGAAGGAGTCGAAGGCGACGATGCCCTACGCGAGGAGATCTTCGCCTTTTGTGAGGACAAGCTCGCGAAGTTCAAGCGCCCGAAATCGATCGATTTCATGGCCGAGTTGCCCCGAGATCCCAACGGCAAGCTCTACAAACGCAAGCTCCGCGACCCGTACTGGGAAGGGCGCGACCGCAAGATCTGAGCTCGAGCTCGGTGACCCGCACCCACGAATTCGTGCCGGGTGCGCAAATCCCCGCTAGGCGGGGATTTGCGCGCTCGTCGCTCGTCAGGAGCCGATTTCGTGGCGGTGTTGTTCGATGCGTTCGTAGAGGTCGTCGAAGCCTTCGACGCACGGAAGCTGGATACGCAGCCCGGAGTTGAGCTCGATCTCAAGTGTCCATAACCCGGGCACGACATCAACCTCGAGGATCCGGTACCAAGGGATATCGCGTTTTAGCGGCCAACGGTCCTGGAGCCGTAGGTAACGATCGGAAACGATGATGGCCCGCCCGTGGATGATACGGATCGACCAGAGCGCCAAGACGAATGCGATCGCGCTGAGCAGCCGCCACGACGGGTCTCCACCATCGGCAACGACACCTCCGAACGAGATCAACGCCAACACGCTGTACATAACGGTCAGGCCCCAGCGTCGGTGGACCGACATTCTTCGCCGATAGCCCGTTCCGTTGAGTCGTTCACCTCGTAGCGTCGCCCGCACGGCCCAATTGTCGCAGCGGCTGAAACGGCGCACACATCGCGAACTCAGGAACGGGGGAGTTCCCGCCAGGGAACGTCTTTGTCCGTACGAGGCTCAGGGGGA
>JANZZE010000070.1:0-3714 GCA_026419545.1 Acidimicrobiales bacterium | reverse complement strand
GCGGTGAACCTCGGTCGTGCCGCCGCCGATACGGGCGGAGAACTGGGCCATGCACTGCAGTTGCCAGAAACCATCTTGGGGCGCATCGGCATCCGCCAGCATCCCGGCTGGCCCCTCGAGTTCAACCGCCAGCTCGACCCTTCGTGAGAGGGTCTCGACGAAGAAGTTCTTGAGCACCGAAGGATCGGGTGGAGTTCCCCGGCGGTGCATGATCGCCGTCTGCATCCGATATTGCATGAACTTGAGGATCCGCTCCCGGCAGTAGATGTCGGCCAGACGCTGGCGAACAACCGGCTCGTGTGTCCGGCCACACTGGCGAGCCAAGGCCAGCACTGCGTCGAAGGTCGAGGTTTGCCCCGCGCCGCCGATCATGCCTGCCTCGCTCGCGAGCACAGTGCGAGCGACCTTCCATCCCTCCCCCACCTCACCCACCACATTGCTCGCCGGGATCCGCACGTCGGTGAGGAAGACCTCGTTGAAGTGCGACAGTCCCGTGGCCTGTACCAACGGCCGGACCTCGATACCTTCCGAACGCATGTCGACAATGAAGAAGGTGATGCCTTTGTGCTTGGGTGCGTCGGGATCCGTACGCGCAAGCAGAATGCCGAAATCGGCATGTTGGGCAGCAGACGTCCAGACCTTCTGCCCGTTCACCACCCACTCGTCCCCTTCGCGGACTGCCCTGGTGGAGAGGGCGGCGAGATCCGAACCAGCACCGGGCTCGCTGAACAGCTGGCACCACATCTCGTCACCCCGCAACAGCGGCGGGATGTATCGCTGCTTTTGTTCCTCGCTGCCATAACGGAGCAATGCGGGACCGACCAGTTGTTGCGCCGCACCGATGAAACCGTTGGTCACGTCGAACTCAGCTGCCTCCTGGGCGAAGATGATCGCCTCGGCAGGCGAAGCGCCGCGTCCACCCCATTCTTTGGGCCACGTCAACCCAGCCCAGCCGTTGTCATACAGCGTCCGCTGCCACTCCTTGCAACGTCGGATGTAGTCCGCAGCCTGAGCCGGGTCGGTCGCGAGGTTCCCGCGCGACCAGTCGGCGTCGGTCCCAGTCCGCGGGCGGGCGTGCGCCTCGAGAAATGCGCGGACTTCTTTGCGGAATGCTGCTTCCTCCGGCGTGTCTTCGAAATCCACCGCCGAACACTTTAGAACACGTTCTAAATGGCAGACGAACGAGCACCCACTCGGCCAGAGAACCCGAGACGTCTCAGACCTGAACGCCATGTGGCCCGAGTTCGTCTCTGACGCTAGATTCAAATTCGTGAACAGTGGTTCAGAGCGGACAGCCCGCCTCTCGCCCGGGAACCAGGAGAAGATCCTGGCCACCCTCATTGATGAAGCGGTTGGCGCAGGGAACCCTTATGTGGAGGAGGGAAGCCGACGCGAGCAACTCTCGTCAATCAGGGAAATGGCCGACGAGGTGGCGCAACTCCTCCGGACTTCGGGCATCGAGCCGGGTTCTGCGGTTGGGAGCACCGTACCGACCTCTATCGAGGCCATTGCCGCGATGTTCGGCATCTGGCGAGCGGGCGCGGTGTTCGTTCCCGTGAATCCTCGCCTCACCCCGGGCGAACAGGACCGGCTCCTCACCCGAGCCGGTGCCGTGGCCAATCTCTCGCTCGACCCCGCAGGGAACATCGCCCTGTCTAGCCGTGACCGGTCGACGTCACGGTCCAGCACGATGGGGTCACTTCTATATCAGGCAGCCGGAAGTGGGAGCGACGACCTCGCCATCGTGCTCACCACCTCGGGCACCACCGGCGAACCAAAGCCCGTTGCGCTGAACCACCAGCGGGTGCTCAACGGCATCGACACCGTCCTGGCCACCCTCCGATCAGGGCGCACGAGCTCACCGAACACATCGCTCGGGAACGAGCGCCGCGTTTCGTCGCCGAACCTCATCCCGGTGCCGTTGTCTCTGTGGGCCGGGATCTACAACGTCTTGTTCGCGCTCCGCGTCGGAGCCGGCCTCGTCTTGCTGGACCCGTTCGAACCGGCTCGATTCGCCGCCGCCGTTCGTGAGCACAGCATCCGCAGCAGCGTGCTCGCTCCAGCCATGATGACGATGCTCGCGGACGACCCGTCGATTACGTCGCTCGAACCACTCAGATTCGTGCGCAGCATCACCGCGCCGCTGTCACCAGTAGAAGCTCGCCGATTCCATGACCGCTTCGGTGTCACGGTCCTCAACTCATACGGCCAGACCGAGCTCGGCGGCGAAGTGATCGGCTGGTCAGCAGCTGACGCGCGGGCGTTCGGCGAAAGCAAGCTCGGCGCCCTAGGTCGACCTCACGCGGGCGTCGAGGTGATCGTCCTCGACGGCAACGAACTCGCCCCAGCGGGCACCGACGGCGAGTTGTGTGTGCGGTCGCCATATGTGATGGCTGGCTATCTCGACGAGACCACCCGCGAGCGACTCACCCCGGACGGTTTCTTGCGGACCGGCGACATCGGCCACATCGACGACGACGGGTTCGTCTGGCTTACGGGCCGCGTATCCGACATCATCAACCGCGGCGGCCTGAAAGTCTTCCCCAGCGAGGTCGAAGAGGTCCTCCGTCAACACCCGGCTGTGGCCGACGTCGCGGTAGCGGGTGTGTCCGACCGTCGGCTCGGTGAAGTGCCGGTTGCGTTCCTCGTGCCCACGGCCAACGTGCCCCAGCCCAGCGACGATGAACTTGCTACCCATTGCCGGAGCAGTCTTGCGCCCTACAAGACCCCGGTCAGCTTCGAGTGGGTCAGGACACTGCCGCGCAACGACATCGGCAAAGTCCTGCGTCGCGAGCTGGTGAAAATGAGGACGGAGCACGGATCGTGACCGAGTTCCCCGACGCCCTACCGATCGACGCGGACACTCCCACGGCTGAGGCAGTGCGAATCGTCAAGGACTGGGTCAACCGGGCGGTTCCCGCCTCATGGCGGGAGGCCGTTGCGGAGGGAGGGTTGCTCGCACTCCGTGCCGTACGTTCTCGGAGGGACTACGAAGAGTGGTATCCAGTCTTTGCTGAATCCGGTCTCGTCGCACCACATTGGCCTCGCGAGTACGGCGGACTCGGGGTTGGAGCCCCCACCTTGCGAGCCATCGAAGAAGTCCTCGCGCCCTATCACCTCGGACGACTGAACATCCTCGGCATCAACCTGGCCGGTACGACTCTCTTAGAGTGGGGGACCGACGAACAGCGCCATCGCTTCCTACCTCCTATCGTGCGGAACCAACAGCTCTGGTGTCAGTTGTTCAGCGAGCCCGGCGCGGGGAGCGACCTCCCGTCGCTTGCAACCCGGGCTGAGCGCGACGGCGAAGGCTGGCGAGTCACCGGCCAGAAGGTGTGGAGTACCTGGGCTCATGAAGCGGACCTGGGCATGCTGCTCGCCCGGACGGACCCGAATGTCCCCAACCGGGAAGGCATCACCTACTTCGCCATCGATATGCACCAGCCCGGAGTAACGGTACGGCCGCTACGACAGATGAACGGTGACGCAGAATTCTGTGAGGTCTTCCTCGACGAGGCGTGGGTACCAGACGCCAACCGCATCGGACCCGTCCATGGTGGATGGCGCGTGGCCCGAACGACGCTGTCAGGAGAGCGGTTCATGATCTCCGGCGCCGGGTCGGGAGCTGGCGTCGACAACCTCGGCGGACGGTCGGTTGAGCGTTTGATCGAACAGGCACGCGCCATCTCAGCCCGCGGGAGGAGACCCTGGGAC
>JANZZE010000069.1 GCA_026419545.1 Acidimicrobiales bacterium | reverse complement strand
GATGTGTATAAGAGACAGGGCGTATAGCGCGGGTCAGGATCACACCGCGCACAGCTGCGGCAGAGGCGACCGACCGCACGGTGAAGGCGACAGATGACTGACCACGAGCGGGACCATGCTCCTGAAGAGTCACAGGATCCCGAGCAGGGTTCGTCGGAGCAGGACTTCCGGTCGGGATTCGTGGCATTGGTCGGGCGACCGAACGTCGGGAAGTCGACGTTGCTGAACAAGATTCTCGACCGGAAGGTGTCGATCGTGTCGGATCGACCACAGACCACGCGAACCCAAGTACGCGGGGTGCTCAACCGTCCTGACGCTCAGGTCGTCTTCGTCGATACGCCGGGCATTCACAAGCCTCGCACCGCGCTCGGGGAGCACTTGAACGACACCGCGTCCGCAGCAGCCGCCGGGGTCGACGTGGTCTGCCTCGTCGTCGACGTCCGGGCCGGCATCGGCCGAGGCGATGAGTTCGTTGCCAGACGGCTTCCTCCAGAGACGATGGTCGTTCTCAACAAGATCGATGCCGTGAACGCGGCGCGTCTGGACGAGCAACGTGAGCAGGCAATCGACCGGCTGGGCTTCCCAGAGCTCGTTGCGGTGTCGGCCCGAACCGGAGCAGGCGTGCCGAAATTGATCGATCTCGTGATCCCACGCCTTCCGAGCGGGCCGAAGTGGTATCCGGACGACATGGTCACCGATGTCCCCGAAGCCTTCTGGGTGGCCGAACTGGTGCGCGAGCAGCTCCTGGCCCGCACACGGGACGAGCTACCGCATTCCATCGCCACGCGGGTGACCGAATGGGACTGGCCCTACATCCGCTGCGAAATTCTCGTTGAACGTGACTCGCAGAAAGCGATCGTCATCGGCAAGAACGGATCAGTGCTCAAGACCGTTGGAACCGCGGTCCGCGAACAACTCCCGCCGGGGGCCTACCTCGATTTGTTCGTCAAGGTGGACAAGGACTGGCAGCGGCGTCCGAGAGCGTTCAGTCGTCTTGGCTACTGACCGTGTGCAGTGGGGGTGCACCAACCCACGCTGCGCAGGGCAGTTGACCAAATCTTGAGTCCGCTCTGACGGGGTGCAAACCCTCACTGCCTACCTTGTCCCTCATGCCGGAAGAACGCCGAGCCATCCACGCGTACCTGACCGTCGATAGCCACGAGGTATGGCATCGGGTGTGCGAAGAGTCGGGTATCAGCCTGTCGGGCTTCCTCGAAGCGCTGGCTGCCGATATGAAACAGTTCCCACCCGACGCTGGTGGACACCCCCGTTGGAACGACGTCGTCAAGACGGCGCGCCGGATCGACGCGCAGCGGCGGCGACGAGGCAGCTCGTGAGTCGGCGACGCGGTCAGTCGGGGGATCGGCGAACTTCTTGTTGAGCGACCACCACCGAGCAGCCCTGCCCTAGGCATGATCGCAACTCGTCGAGTGCGGTCGCCAAGCGCGCTTGGGTGCGCGCGTAGACCGGGTTATCGGCTTTGTTGTCGAGTTGGAACGGATCGTTGAACAGGTCGTAGAGCTCTCGGTCACCGGTGTCCCACTCGATATAGACGAACCCTGCAACCCTGACCCCGCTGGCTTGCCAGCTGCGTTCTCGTCCCTGGTGCCACGCTTCGAGTAGCACTGCGCGATCCTTTCCGCTGTTGGGGTCGGCTGCGAACTGGGTGAGAGGTTCACCGTCGACGGGGAATGGCGCCGATGCGCCGGTCACTTCAAGGACAGTCGGCACCCAATCGGCGTCGGTGGTGGGCTGGGTGACCACCCTTGCCTTGGGGAACCCGGGCCCCCGCACGATCATCGGCACTCTGACTGATTCGTCATAGAGTACGACTTTCGTGAACACCAAGCCGTGTTCGCCGAACATCCAACCGTTGTCGGAGCTGAACGCGATGATGGTGTTGTCGAGTTGGCCGGTTCGCTCCAGGGCCCGAACCACTTGCTCGACTAGGTCGTCGACAGCCTGCAGCGATTGGAGCCGGGCTCGGTAGGTGATGTCGAGGATCTCGCGAATCTGGTTGGGATCGAGTTGCAGGTTTGCGAGACCTTCATCCACCTCTCGCCGGATGCTCTGGATGATGGCCGGCTTGTCGGAGAGGTCCGACTCGAACGTGGACGCAGCCCGGGGTGCTGTCTCGTTCAGGAACATCGACTGGTGGCGGGGGGCCGCCGCGGGAGCGACCCCGATGGGAACAGTGCGACCGTCGGGCAGCGTGAACTGTGGGATTCCACGGCCTTGGCCGGAGTGCGGGGCCAGCGGCCACACGGTCAGGTAGAAGGGCTTGCCCTCCCGCGTAAAGCGATCGATGTCCTGAACTGCTCTCGCGGCGAGCACGTCAGTCTGGTACTCGTCATCACTGTCTCCGTAGGTCCGCTCAGTGCCGTTGTCGAGCACTTTGAACCCCCAGTAGTTGAGCGTGCCCGCGCACGGACTCGGGGAGCAGTCGACGAGCCCGAACCAGTCGTCATAACCGGGCGGTACCGTGGCTGGTCGGTTCCCTGCGCTTGGGTCTCCATAACCGTTGAGGTACTTACCGACGTGGCCGGTGCGGTAGCCGACCTGCTGCAGCCACACTGGCAGTGTCTGGCTGTGATCCAGCCTGTCGTTACCGCCGAGAGGAGGCACGTTGTCCAGGACACCGTGGTTGTGGGCGTACTGCCCGGTGAGCAACGTGGCTCGAGCCGGGCAACACAGCGGAAAGCTTGCGAAATAGTTGGCGAAGTTGGTGCCTTCATCGGTGAGGTAGCGCTTGACCTTCGGCATGTGTTTGAGCTCGCCGAGTGTCTGATCATCGGTCATGATGAGCACGATGTTGGGGCGGGGGTCAGCGGCCCGCTGCTGGGTCGTGCCCCGAGCTTGGCCGGCCAGAGGAGCGCTCGAGCCGGGAGTCCGGCTGCACGCAGGGAGCAGCAGCAAGAGCGTGATGAGTGCAGTCGTGATCGAAACGGTGCCTGCCGTCGCCGATCGGGTCCAGTTTCGGGCCATGACTGGCCATCCTCGCGCGGCTCGGACCAGTTCCGGTCGCGTCAGTGTGGTTCGCGAACCACACTGGGCTCGGCAGTAGGGTGCGAGATCGTGGCAGCGGTCCCAGGCATCGACCCATCCCGCGTTCCGGCGCACGTCGCCATCGTGATGGACGGCAACGGCAGGTGGGCCACGAAGCGAGGGTTGAGGCGTACGGATGGTCACGCGGCGGGTGAGGAGGCATTGTTCGACACGGTCGAGGGCGCACTTGAACTCGGCATCAAGTGGTTGACCGTGTATGCCTTCTCCACTGAGAACTGGAAGCGCCCGCCGGATGAGGTCCGGTTCCTCATGGGGTTCAACGAGTCCATCCTGTTGCGCCGCCGGGATGAGATGCACGAGCGAGACGTTCGTATGCGGTTCATCGGCCGGCGCGACTGGCGGGTACCACGCCGGCTCATCAAGCGGATGGACGAGGCCGTGGAACTGACCCGGAACAACCGGACGATGACCTTCACCATCGCCTTCAACTACGGCGGCCGGGCCGAGATCGTTGACGCGGTCCGCAAGATCGTCGAGGCGGGCATCCCAGCGAACAAGATCACCGAGAGAACCATCCGTCAATTCCTCTACGACCCCGAGATGCCGGACCCTGACGTTATGATCCGCACCTCAGGCGAGTTCCGGATCTCCAACTATCTGCTTTGGGAGCTCGCGTACAGCGAACTCGTGTTCACCGACACACTCTGGCCGGATTTCCGTCGAGAGCATCTGTTCGCGGCCGTTCGTGACTACCAGTCACGGGAGCGTCGTTTCGGTGGTATTGGCAACGATGTTGGCTAGGTGAGCCGGTGGCTCTCTACCGAGACGAAGGGATCGTCCTTCGGACCTGGAGATTGGGGGAAGCCGACCGGATCGTTGTCATCATGACTCGGGGCCGTGGCAAGGTGCGAGCAGTTGCCAAAGGTGTACGCAAGACCAAGAGCAAGTTCGGTGCCCGGCTCGAGCCAACGAGCCATGTGGCCTTGCAGTTCTACGAGGGACGTGAGCTCGACATCGTCACGCAGGCGGAAACCATCGACCATTTCCGATCGATCCGTGATGACCTCGATCGGCTCGCGAAGGCGACCGCGATGTTCGAGGCTGTCGACCATGTCGCGCCCGACCGTGAGGCGAACGCCAAGCTTTTCGCCATGCTGCTCGGCGCTTTGCGTGCTCTTGCCGCGGCCGACAGCCCGCTGGTCGTTCCCGCCTTCTTCCTCAAGGTGTTGGCGCTGGAGGGATACCGACCAGTGCTCGACGAGTGTGTCTTGTGTGGCACGGCCACCGATCTTGTCGCCTTCGATGCCGATACCGGCGGAACGCTGTGTCGCAGTTGCCGCCGCGGGGGCCCCATTTCAGCCGAGGCGCTCGGGTTGCTCCGCCGGATCCTCGGCGGTCAGCTTGGGGCGGCGTTGAACGAACCACCGTCCGCCGCGACCCACGAGGTCGATCAACTGGCGACCCGAGCGCTGGAGCACCATCTCGAACGCCGTCTCCGCTCAGTGCACATCATCTGACCCCCTGACGGGTGCTTCTCTCCCCTCTAAACGGGGAGGAAAGCACCCGTCAGGGATCAGGTGTGGCTTGCGGGTTCAGGAGCCTTTACCCACTCCTTGCTCGTCTCGTCGAAGACCATCCACTCGCGTCGCAGGGCGTTCCAGCGAACATACGCCTTGCGCTCGGGGTCCCAGCGCGGCTCGGCCGGGTTCTTGGACCGAGGCATAGGGAGCGGCGCGTTCGTGCCCGCGACCGACAGACCAGTGCCGGCCGTGCCGAGCGCGTTGTCGGGAATCCCGGCGGGACGGTTGTAACGGTCACGCAAGGCCTTCAGGGTTGGGATGTCCATCCCCTCTGGGAGGTACTGGCCCATTGTGTGCAACTCGTAGGGTTCGAGCCCCAGTTCGGGGCTCTTGGGGAGTGCCACCGCGACGGGGGGCAAGCCCACGAAATCCTTGTCCACGACCCAGGTGCCAGCCAGGTGATCGCCGGTTCGCTGATTGCCACGCGAACTCATTGCGACCGCGAACGCGGTCGCAGCCGGCACGATCAGATACGGAAACCCGTCCAGCATCCAGGCCAGCGAGCGCACGAGCGCTTGGTGCATGGTGCACAACCGCCCGTCCGCGCCGACGACCCGCAACCCGCACAGATGTTTGCCAATCGTCGCACCGGTCCTGCCCTGCATCACAACGTGGGTCGCGACGAAGTACGCGAGACCCGCGAGGACAGCGACGAACAACGCGATGCCGGTGCTGTACAGCAGTCGCACGAAGCCCCCGACGACGAACATCAGCGCCCAGGCGAGGAGCCCGTCGATCAGGTAGGCCCCAACCCGCTTCCACAGCACGTCGGTGGGATCGATGACGCGGTAGGGATTCATGAACCCAGTGTGGCCCACGGCGCGTCGAGATGCCGGGTCCTCGGCGATATTTCCTGCTGCTGCGCACTGGAAGCGGCTCTCGGCCCGGCAGCTACGCTGCAAACCATGTCCTCTGCGGAGCCCACATTGGATAGCCCGCCCGGCGACGAGCCGGTCCCAGTCGACGTGCCCAACGACGAAACCCTCTTTGAAAAGATCGTCAACCTCTGCAAACAGCGAGGCTTCGTGTTCCCCTCAGCCGAGATTTACGGCGGGTTTCGTTCGAGCTACGACTACGGCCCCGTAGGCGTGTTGATGCTGCGCAACGTCAAGGACATGTGGTGGCGTTCGATGGTGCAGTTGCGCGACGACGTCGTCGGGCTCGACGCAGCGATCCTCGGGCCACCAGCGATCTGGGAAGCCTCTGGACATCTACAGAACTTCACCGATCCCCTGGTTGACTGTACGAATTGCAAGGAGCGGTGGCGTCTCGATCAACTCGAGGAGCCGGAGATCTGTCCGAACTGTGGGAAGAAGGGCACCTTCACCGAGGCTCGCCAGTTCAATCTGATGTTCAAAACCCACGCCGGCCCGGTGGAGGATTCCGCTGCGGTCGCGTACCTGCGACCCGAGACGGCGCAGGGCATGTTCGTCAACTTCGCCAACGTGCTCCAAACGAGCCGCAAGAAGCCTCCGTTCGGGATCGCCCAGATCGGAAAGTCGTTCCGCAACGAGATCACGCCGCAGAACTTCGTGTTCCGGACCCGTGAGTTCGAACAGATGGAGCTGGAGTACTTCGTACCCCCTGAGGAGGCCCCCCACTGGTACGAGTACTGGTGCCACGAACGATTCCGTTGGTATGTCGAGCTCGGCATCCCGGAGTCGAAATTGCGGCTCCGACCCCACGACCCCGATGAGCTGTCGCACTACTCAAGCGGTACCTCCGATATCGAGTTCCTGTTTCCGTGGGGATGGGGAGAGCTCGAGGGGATTGCCAATCGAGGCGACTATGACCTCACCCAGCACGCCAAGCACTCGGGTCAGAAACTCGAATACTTCGACCAGGCGACCAATACTCGCTATGTGCCGCACGTGATCGAGCCAGCGGCGGGTGCTACCCGGACGATGATGGCCTTCATGCTCGCGGCCTATGACGAGGAACTGGTCCGAGGTGAGTTGCGCCGGGTGTTGCGGCTCCATCACCGGATCGCCCCGTACAAGGTCGCGGTCCTGCCACTGTCGAAGAAAGACGCATTGGTGTCCAAGGCCCGGGAGGTGCTTCACCTCCTCCAGCCGCACTGGATGTGCGATTACGACGAAACACAAGCAATAGGCCGCCGGTACCGGCGCCAGGACGAGCTCGGCACTCCGTATTGCGTCACAATTGATTTCGAGTCCTTGGACGACGAGGCGGTCACCGTGCGAGAGCGCGACTCGATGCGTCAGGACCGGGTGACGATCAGCGGCCTTGTTGAGTATCTGCGAGAGCGGCTCGAACCGTGAAGACCGCCGGAGAGGCGACGACGAAGTGTGTGAGCTGACGCCGGTCGGCATGCGGAGCTGGGCGAAGCGGCAATGGACGACTGGCGTGAACTGAACCGACGTGCCTGGGATGAGCGGGTCCCGATCCATCTTTCGTCGGAGTTCTATGACAACGACTCGTTCCGGGCCGGGCGATGTTCGCTGCGTGACTTCGAGCTCGACGAAGTCGGTGATGTCGCTGGCAAGTTGTTGCTCCACCTGCAGTGCCACTTCGGGCAGGACACCCTGTCGTGGGCACGTCGAGGCGCAACGGTCACCGGTCTCGACTTTTCGGCCCCCGCGATCGAGGCCGCCCGGGACCTGGCCCGCGACTGCGGCCTCGACGCCGAGTTCGTGGTAGCCGACGTGTACGACGCCGTTGGAGCCCTCGGTGGGCGTCAGTTCGACATCGTCTACACGGGCTTGGGTGCCATCGTCTGGCTCCCTGACATCGAACGCTGGGCCCAGGTGTGCGCATCATTGGTGAAACCCGGCGGTTTCCTCTACTTCGTGGAGTTCCACCCCATCGCCAACGTCTTCTACGACGACAGCCTTTCGGTCGGTTTTCCGTATTTCGAGCCTGAGGGGAATCGCTGGGACGACTCCGGCACCTATACCGACCCCGATGCACCCACCGAGCACAACGTCACTTGGCAATGGACACACCCGCTGGGTTCAGTTGTCTCGGCGGTGGCGGCGACCGGTCTGCGGATCGAGTTCCTCCACGAGTGGGACCACACCCTCTTTGCTCGCTGGCCCTTCCTCGAGCGCCGAGAGGACCGCACCTATCATCTCCCTCCCGGCGTGCCGAGCTTGCCGCTTATGTACTCGATGAAGGCCACCAAGACGGCGTCGTCAGAGGTAGGCGTCGTACTGGGACCGCAGCGTCGGGGCGACCACTAGGCTTCGGCACGAACACACACACTGTCCTACGACCGGCACAGGCACCGAGGAGCCACGCAGATGACCTTCGTCTACGCCTTCGATCACGAGCATCCCCGGCCCCCGATGGAGATGAAAGATCTCCTAGGCGGGAAGGGGGCGAACTTGGCTGAGATGACGTCGGTATTGAAACTGCCGGTTCCGCCCGGTTTCACGATCTCGACCGACGCATGCCGGGAGTACATGAAGGGTGGTTGGCCCGCAGGCCTCGACGAGGAAGTGGCCGGACATCGGGCTCGGCTGGAAGCGACGATGGGCAAAGTGCTCGGCGATCCGACCGATCCGTTGCTGGTGAGTGTCCGCTCCGGGGCCAAGTTTTCCATGCCTGGGATGATGGACACGGTTTTGAACCTCGGCCTCAACGACCAGTCCGTCAAAGGCCTGGCCACGCAGACCTCCGACGAGCGGTTCGCGAACGACTCGTATCGCCGCTTCATACAGATGTACGGCAAGATCGTCCTTGGCATTCCGGGCGAAGCGTTCGACGAGGTTTTCGAGGCCAAACGGGATGCGTGCGGCGCTGGATCCGATGCAGAGATCCCGGCAGAGATCCTGGCGGAGGTCATCGATGCCTACAAGGCCATCGTCGCGAAGCACACCGGCAAGCCGTTCCCACAGGATCCTGTCGAACAGCTCAACGGCGCAATCGAGGCCGTGTTCAAATCCTGGGATTCGCCTCGCGCCAAGGCCTACCGGCAGCGGGAGCGTATCCCCGACGACCTCGGGACGGCCGTGAATGTCCAGACCATGGTGTTCGGGAACCGGGACGACAATTCGGGGACCGGTGTCGGGTTCACGCGAAATCCCGCGACTGGTGAGCCTGGTGCCTACGGCGATTTCTTGATCAATGCTCAAGGGGAGGATGTTGTTGCCGGTATCCGCAACACGCTGCCCCTCTCGGCGCTGCGGGACACGATGCCAGCGGTCTATGACGAGTTGATGGAGATCTTCGAGCGGCTTGAAGCGCACTATCGCGACATGCTCGACACCGAGTTCACGATCGAGCAGGGCAAGCTCTGGATGTTGCAGACGCGGGTGGGCAAGCGCACCGGTGCCGCGGCGTTGCGCATCGCGGTTGCCCTCACGAAGGACCCGAAGATCCAGCTGACCAAGGAAGAAGCTGTCCAGCGGGTGTCGCCGGAGCATCTGGACCAAGTGTTGCACCCGCAGTTCGAGAAGACCGACAAGCCGGTCCTTGCCACTGGCCTGGCCGCTTCACCTGGTGCCGGGGTCGGGAAGGTGTATTTCGACGCTGATGCGGCGGCTGAGGCTGCGAACCGGGGAGAAAAGGTGATCCTCGCTCGTCAGGAGACCTCACCCGAGGACGTGCACGGGATGATGGTCGCGGAGGCGATCCTCACCTCGCGAGGTGGGCTCGTCAGTCATGCTGCGGTGGTGGCCCGCGGCTGGGGCAAGCCCGCAGTGGTCGGGGCCGAAAGCCTCGACATCGGGGCGAGGTCGTTCCGAGCGGCTGACGGGACCGTCGTCAACGAAGGTGACGTGATCTCCGTCGACGGCACAAACGGCAAGGTGTATTTGGGTGAGGTGCCGCTGGCGGAAGGCGCAGTGCCGGAAGAGTTCGGCATCGTGCTCGGTTGGGCCGACGAGATCCGCCAGGGCAAGCTTGCCGTGCGCGCCAATGCAGACACCGGTGAGGACGCAGCCCGCGCTCGTGAGTTCGGCGCTGAGGGCATCGGCCTGTGCCGTACCGAGCATATGTTCCTCGGTGAACGGTTACCGATTGTGCGTCGCATGATCCTCGCGGACCAACCCGACGAGGAGGCCGCCGCCCTCGAGGAGTTGCGGGTGGCGCAACGCGCCGACTTCAAAGAGGTGCTCGAGGCGATGGACGGCCTTCCAGTTACAGTGCGCCTGCTCGACCCTCCGTTGCACGAGTTTCTACCCTCGGTCGAGGAGCTGCTCGTCGCCGATGCCAAGGGGGAGCTGTCGCCGGACGGTCAGGGACTGCTCGCCGCCGCTCGCAAATGGCAGGAACAGAACCCGATGCTCGGCACTCGCGGTGTGCGGCTCGGGATCATCAAGGATGGGCTGTATCGCATGCAGGTGCGGGCTCTCATGCAGGCCGCGACCGAGCTGAAGCGGGAGGGCAAGAACCCGATCATCGAGATCATGATCCCCCTCGTCGTGACCTATCCCGAGCTGGCCTTGTGCCGGCAGTGGGTTGAAGAGGAAGTGCAGGCGGTATGCGCCGAGGAAGAGGTTGAGGTCGACGTCATCATCGGCACCATGATCGAGACCCCGAGGGCAGCTATCTGTGCTGACGAGATCGCCGAGGCAGCGGACTTCTTCTCGTTCGGAACGAATGACCTCACGCAGATGACGTTCGGCTTTTCCCGTGACGACGTCGCACCCATCCTGGAGGCTTATCTCGAGCAAGGCCTCCTCAAGGTCGATCCATTCGAATCGATCGACGTGCGCGGTGTTGGCGAGCTGGTGCGGATGGGTTGTGAGCGAGGTCGTGCCACCAACCCGAAGCTGAAGCTCGGGGTCTGCGGTGAGCATGGCGGCGACCCTGACTCGATCGCCTTCTTCTACGAGCAAGGCCTGGACTACGTGTCCTGTTCGCCGTTCCGCGTTCCAATTGCTCGGTTGGCGGCAGCGCGATCGGTCCTGGCTGCTTCGGGGCCCGATTCGACGGCCTGAAGCTCACGTCTCGTTTGGGTCGCCGAAGGGTGCAGGTCTCGTCTAGGTCGAAGCCGCAGTTGGCTATGGCCCACGCTTTGATGCGATCAGCTGCCGCTTGGGTTCCTGGCGACAAGTAGCTCAGCTTGGCCGGATCACGCGCTGCGATCTCCGCACTCATTAGTTCCATGGCGGCCTTGATTGGGTATGGTGCGATCGTTGGGAGTTCGTCGAGGTAGGCCTCGTACCACGCCCATTCCTGTTCAAAGCCGGGTTCGCCAGGCAGCGTCGAGAACTGGTGGATCGTGACGAAGATCTCGCCGAACTGCCCACAGAAGGCGGCATCGTCACCACCGGTCGGCCCTGTCGACGTCGTCGGCACAGCTGTTGTGCTGGTGCTCGACGATGACGACGTAGGCGACGCCGATGTGCCGGGGGCAACGGTGGTGCCGGTGCGACCAGTGTTGTCACTAGCGGCTCGGGTGCCCGCTGGTCTGGTGCTGGCGGTGGGCACCGAGGGCACGGCCGCGTCGGCGTGGAGCTCGACCTGGAACAATCGAACACGCCGCCGACAGCGACGAATAGCAGGACGATACGGGCAAGGCCCCGGGAGTGCGGGATCGGTGGGCGGTCAGTCATCAAACCGTTTGCGCTGGGATCCCTTTGTAGATGGCACTGCCCCTACGTTGCGGCTGGTGCCGGTGTCCGAGGCTGACGACGGGAACTGTTCGCCGACGGTCGGGGTGTCGGGGGCTCCAGGTGGGATCTCCGGCGCCGAGCTTTCAGCCTTGTTCTCCGGTGTTCCCGGCTGCCCCCAATGTTGCGTTCGGGCCGGCCCGTGCGGTGTGTTCCCGTGACTTTTCAGCCTTGTTCTCCGGTGTTCCCGGCTGCCCCCACTCGGGTGCACCGTTCACCTTGTGTCCCCGACTGTTTCACGACCATGGTCAATTGCCGGCGTGAAGGTCGGCGACGTGGCGCGCGGTCCGTGACGCCGCGTCGCCTAGTAAGCGATGGCGAACGCTCCTCGGCGAGACTGAACCTGGGAGGAGGGCTCGGGGTGGCGAGTTCGCTGCTACCGTCCCTCGCAGACGCTGAGCAGATGGTGAGCAGGCAATGGGAATCCTCGATGAGGACATCCAGAGAATCCGGGATGCCACGGACATCGTCGCGGTTGTCAGCGAACACGTGCAGCTCAAGCGAGTCGGCCGTAGGTTTCAGGGGCTATGCCCGTTCCACAGCGAGAAGACGCCGTCGTTTTCGGTGAACCAAGAGGCAGGTCTCTACTACTGCTTCGGATGCCGAGCATCGGGTGACGTCATCACCTTCGTGCGCGAGGTCGAGAAGCTCGATTTCGTCGGCGCGGTCGAGAAGCTCGCGTCGCGAGCGGGCATCACGCTTCGCTACACCGACACGGGCGAGCACGAGAGCCGCAAGCACAAAGCCGCGCTCTATGAGGCAGTTGAGCGAGCTGTGGAGTGGTATCACCAGCGCCTGCTCACCGCGCCCGACGCCGCGAAGGCCCGTGCCTACCTTCGCTCACGAGGGTTCGATGGTAACGATGTACGGCGTTATCGGATCGGCTGGGCCCCGGAGGGTTGGGACGAACTCGCCCGAGCGTTGAGGCTGCCCGAGAACGTCTTTGTCGGGTCCGGGTTGGGTTTCTTGAACCGGCAACGACGCCCGACCGACGCGTTCCGAGGACGGGTGGTGTTCCCGGTGTTCGATACCGAAGGACGCGCCGTCGGATTCGGCGCGCGGATACTGCCCGGTGGGCAAGGACCGAAGTACAAGAACTCGGCGCAGAGCGCGATCTACGACAAATCCCGGTTGTTGTACGGGCTCAACTGGGCGAAAGGCGAGATCGTGAACGCGGATGAGGCGATCGTGTGCGAGGGCTACACCGACGTGATCGGTTTCGCCAAGGCCGGGCTTCCACGGGCCGTCGCAACCTGTGGGACGGCCTTGACCGGTGAACACCTGCGGCTACTCAAAAGCTTCGCCCGGCGTGTCGTGCTCGCCTTCGACGCTGATGCGGCCGGGCAGAACGCGGCTGAACGCTTCTATGAATGGGAGCGTCAGTACGAGATCGACGTCGCCGTCGCTGCGCTCCCAACGGGTGTCGACCCGTCGGATCTGGCTCGTGACGACCCACAGGCGCTGCTGCGGGCAGTCGCCGAGGCGGAGCCGTTCCTCGGCTTCCGGGTCAACCGGGTGTTGGCGACGATGCCCTTGTCGACGCCGGAGCAGCGGGCCCGAGCCGCCGAGGCCGCGTTGGACGTCGTTCGTGAACACCCGAGCGACCTGGTTCGCGATCAGTACCTGCTCGACGTCGCCGCGCGCACGCGGATCGATCCCGAACGACTCCGCGAGCGCGCCGCTCGCACACGACGAGCGGCCGGTGCAAAGAGCGGTGATCGTCGTGCCGATCGTGCACAACTGCGCCAGCCCGGTGCGCCTGGGGGTCGTGATTCGATTCGGGAGGGTCCAGAGATCGAGGCGTTGCGCCTGCTCGTGTGCCGTCCCGATGAAGTACGTGATTGGTTGTTCGAGGAACTGTTTGGCGATGACCTGTCGCTCGCCGCGTACCGTGCGCTCGTAGAAACCGATGGGGTCAGGGCCGCGATCGAACGAGCCGACCCAGCTGCCGGCGAGTTGCTCCGGCGGATTGCGGTGGAGGAGAGCACGGCAGAGCCGCTCGATGTCGTCGACCTCCTGCTGGCAGAAGCTGGCCGCAGGGCCATCACTGAACTCGAAGCCGAGGTCCGACTGGCCGACGATCCGCTCGCATACTCGCAAACGATCGCCTGGTTGAAGCTGACCATTGAGGATCTGCAGAGCGAGCACCCAAGCGTCGGGTCACGAGAGCAATTGCTAGCCTGGCTCACACAGCAGTCGGAGGACGAGGGATGAGCGAGGGAGCACCGGCGCTCTCCCCTCTGGCGGGGGTTCCGGAAGCGGAGCTGCATCGCTTGCTCGAGCGGGGTCGTAGCCAGGGGGTTCTCAAAATCGAAGATGTTATGCAGGTGCTCGAAGACGTCGAGCTCTCCCATGACGTCATCGACGCGATCCGACAGCTCTGCGTCGATCACAGCATCGAGTTGCTCGGTGATGAGGACGTCGATGACGAAGAACTGCGGCAAGCCACGGTGATCGATCCTGCGCCGTTAGACAAACCGTTGCCATCGTCGGGCGCTCCGAGTGAACCCGGTGCTGCCTCGGGCGCTGCGGTTGCGGTCACCACATCGACGCGGTCGGCGGTCGCCGATGACGCGGGGGAGGACGACGTTGTGCGCCGCCGTCCACGAATCCGGCACGTGGCGCGGGACCATGGTGGGGGTTCGTCGGACCCGGTGCGCATGTACCTGAAGGAGATCGGCCGGGTACCACTGCTCACCGCGGAGCAGGAGGTGGAGCTGGCGAAGCGCATCGAGGCCGGTTCAAAGGCGGACGAGCGGCTCGCTGACCTTGCGGCCCAAGGCTTACTCGACACGCTCGATCCGGAGGAACGCCGGCACCTCGAGCGGCTCGCGCGTGATGGCGAACAGGCCAAACACGAGTTGACCCAAGCCAATCTGCGGCTCGTCGTGTCGATCGCCAAGCGTTATGTCGGACGGGGAATGTTGATCCTGGACCTGATCCAGGAGGGCAACCTCGGGTTGATGCGGGCCGTCGAGAAGTTCGATTACACGAAGGGCTTCAAGTTCTCGACCTATGCAACCTGGTGGATCCGTCAAGCGATCACTCGGGCCATCGCCGACCAGGCCCGCACCATTCGCATTCCCGTGCACATGGTCGAGTCGATCAACAAGGTCCATCGGGTGCAGCGCCAGATGACCCAGGACCTCGAACGGGAACCGACGATCGAGGAACTGGCCGAGAAGGTCGACATGACCCCGGCCCGGGTCCGGGAGATCTTGCGGATCTCCCAGGATCCGCTGTCGCTTGATTCGCCGGTTGGGGAGGAGGATGACTCCAACCTGGCCGATTTCATCGAGGATCAGAACAGTGAGGCGCCAGCTGAGATGGCGGCCCGCATGATGCTTACCTCTGCGGTGATCGAGGCGCTCGACGAGCTGAGCGAGAGGGAAAAGGCGGTGGTCCGACTGCGTTTCGGGCTTGACGACGGTCAAGCTCGAACGCTGGAAGAAGTCGGCCGGGCTTTCGGAGTTACCCGCGAACGGATCCGCCAGATCGAGTCGAAGACGTTGGCGAAGTTGCGTCACCCGCACCGCAGCCAGAAGCTGCGTGACTATCTCGAAGGCGAGTAGACCAGCTGCAGTCGTCCGTGCCATTGTTCGGGGTCTGAGGCCCGCTGGCACGCTGCTAATCTCCGTCGTCTGCAATCCGGGGTAGCTCAACTGGCAGAGCAAACGGCTGTTAACCGTTAGGTTGTGGGTTCGAGCCCCACCCCCGGAGCTGAAGTCGGGCGGGTTCTCCGACCGGTGGCACGACGAGCCAGGTCGGGGACCGATTCGGCAACGGGCTCGTAGCTCAGTGGTCAGAGCGGGGGACTCA
>JANZZE010000068.1 GCA_026419545.1 Acidimicrobiales bacterium | reverse complement strand
GAGCGGCGCCGTTACGTATTGGACACCCTGGTGGGAGCTGGCGTCGTCCGGCCGCTGGATCAACGTGTGGGTGTCGTGGCGTTCGTCGCACCGACGGACGGCATGACCAATGCGATTAGTGCCGCAGGACTCGAGCAGTTCACGCGTGACCTTTGCGGTCGTTTCGAGGTGCCGTGTCAGACGAGCGAGGTGCTGGGATGAACTGGCCGGTACCGTCCGCTGCGTTCCGGTACAGGTCCGATCTGGCGGTCGTCGGCACGTCTGATGGTTGGCATGGTCTCGAGCGGGCCAGGCTCGTGGTGAGGTGGCAGAACGTTGGTCGCCGGATGGCTGCGGGTGCAGGTGCATTCCTGATTGGTCTCATCCTGGTTGGCTGCGGCGGCAACGCCCACGAGCAGACCGCAGAGGGTGGAGCGGCTGGCGTACACGTGAGCGGCGGTTCCGGAGGTCAGGGCGTGGCAGGAGGAGTTGGTTCCGAAAAACCAGCGGTCCGTGGTGCGGGCGGCTCCGGACCGATTGTGTCGCTTCCGACCACGCTCGACCCTTCGGTATCGCCGCCCACGACGACCATGACCCGCACCTTGGTCGAGCCACCGGAATCGCCGGGAAGTTCGCTTTGCCGAATCGAGATCACGGTCACCAACGAACAGATCGGCTTCGCGTTCGACTCCGCCGATCTCGACGATGCCGGTCTTGTGCTGGTGGCCCAGCTTGCCGTCCAGCTGGCTGACGCGACTTCGGTCACCGTCGTCGGGCACACGAGCGCTGAAGGGGATCGGGCCTACAACCTCGAGCTTTCACGTCGTCGTGCAGAGACGGTCGCTTCCGCGTTCCACGCGCAACTTGGTGATCGTCACGCCCAAGGCGATGGTGACGCGTCGGTTGACCAGCTGCCGTCCGCGTCTGGCGGTGGAACGTCCAACGCGTCTCCTGCTGCGCCTTCGATTGTCGCCATTGGCGTCGGACCAGATCATCCGGTTGCTGACAACGCAACAGAGGACGGTCGACGCCTCAACCGTCGAGTCGAGGTGATCGCCGAGGCCCCAGCGACTCGTTGCGGCTGATTCATCCGTTTCGTGCGGTAGATCGCTGCATCGCACAGTGGATGACTTGTACGGGATTCTGGGTGTTTGGCGGTGATTCATCCGTTGTGCGAGCTCACCGCGTATCACGCGCGGTTCGCGCCGCTCCCGTCAATGTGGGTGAACTACCCTGTTGCAAGCGCCAGGCGGGCTCGTTCGTCGCAGAACGCCTCCGGATCGGCGGGCTGGCGGGACCTGGGAGAAGGAGGTTCGGCGGTGGCAGTTCCTGGCTGCGTTGATCACGGACATGGCGCCCCGGCCCGCGTGTGGCTCAGCCTCATCGGGTTGCTGGTGAGTGTCGCGCTGTTGGGGTGTTCCCGGGGCAAACCACAAGAGGCGAGCTCGATCACCGAACCGACGGCAGGCCGCGGTGGCTCGTTGGCCTATGCCGTCGAGGCCGACCCGAACGGCCTCGACCCGACCAAGAACGGCTGGGACCCGAGTGGACTGTTGGCTGCGCACGCCATCTTCGATCCGATCGCAAAGTTCGATGCCGACGGTCAGCCCCGCCCGTATCTGGCCGAGAGCTGGACCCACAACGATGACTACACGGAATGGACCGTGAAATTGCGTCCCGGCGTGCGATTCCACGACGGCACGCCACTTGACGCGAATGCGGTGTTGCGCTTCACGAAGGCGATCCAGGAATCACCGATCACCGGCCCGGCGGCGGTCTATGTCTCGCATTCAGAAAAGATCACCGACCTCGAGGTGAAGACGGTGATGAAGCGTCCGTGGGCGTCGTACCCGGTGTTGCTCACCGGCCAGGGGGGTTTCATCGCTGCACCTGCGCAGCTCGACGACCCGGAAGGCTCGATCCACCCGATCGGAACTGGGCCGTTCAAGGTCGAACGATGGGAACTGGGGAAACGGCTGGTGTTGCAACGCAATCCTGACTATTGGCGAGAGGGTTTGCCCTATCTCGACCGCGTCGAGTTCATCCCGACCGGGTCCCTGACTGATCGGGTCAACGGGCTATTGGGCGGGTCCTTCGACGTGATCCACTCCAGCGACCCGGCCACGAACGAAAGGCTCGACGAGCTCGCGGCAGAGGGTTCGATCAAGGTGTATCACGACCCCGGCGCCACCGAATCGAACTTCGTGATGTTCAACACCGCGGTGCCGCCACTTGACGATCTCCGGGTCCGGAAAGCCTTGGCGCACGCAACCGATCGGGATCAACTCCTCGAGGTGCTTGGTTGGCCTGCCGATCTACGTTCGGACGGACCGTTCCGGGAAGGGAGTATGTGGTTCAGTGCTGCGGCTCCGCCTCCCTATGACCGAGCGGCGGCGCGGCGGCTGGTGGAAGAGTACGAGGCCGAGCGTGGACCGATCCGGGTCCGGCTCGGCACCACCGATGACCCCGTGAATCTCAAGCTCACGAATGAGCTCGCGCGACAGTGGCGAGAAGCCGGCGTGGATGTCGATGTGGAGGCGATCGATTTCAAGGTCTTTGTGATCCGTGCTGTCGCTGGCCAGTTCGAGGCAGTCAATTTCCGGTATTTCGGTCAACCCGACCCAGATGGACTCTGGCATTTCTGGACCGGGGAGACCGTAAGGCCGGTTGGGCAGCTCAGCTTGAATTTCTCGCGGTTGGCAGATCCAGCGATCACCGACGGGATGCGTCGGGGACGCGAAAGCCCAGACCTCGAGACACGCAAGCAGGCTTACGCCGACGTGTTGGGGCGGTTCGCGGAGCTGGTGCCGTACGTGTGGTTTGCTCGGACCGACTGGGTGATAGCGACAGCGCCTCGTGTCCACGAGCCACGGTCGCGCACGCTGCCGGATGGCACGCCTGCGATGCCGTACGTGGCTGGGGTGCATGACCTGACCGAAACTTGGATTGCGAGCCGAGTTGTTACCGGGTCGTGAGGTGTCTCATTCCAGGTACAGCGCTTGCCGGAGCAGATCGGTGAGCGGGACGTCCGTGGTCCGTTCGGCACCCGATGCCGACTCGTCGATGATGTGTATCGTCGAGTGCTCGGTGTTGACGACAAGTGTCACCCGATGGTGCGGGTCTTCACCGCGGAACACGAGATTGCGTTTCCCGTAGGTGCGCCGGACCCGAAAACCTCGTAACCGTTCGAGGTTCCGGCATGCTTGGCAGCGATGCATCCCGGTTTGCCGGTCCATCCCACAGTCGCCGCAGATCGGGATCAGGCAGAGTTCGCACGGTTCGGCCCGGAGGGGATCGTCGCAACGCTGACAGCTCAGCTTGGTGCAGTACGCGCAGGGCACGACCCTCTCGACGACATGCAGTGAGCGGTCGACGTGGACTCGTTGACGGGGTGTGCCCGTGTCGTAGGCCGTGACGACAGCGGTGTGCTGACCATTCGCAAGGGTGTAGGCCACGCGGACGTCGCCGTACGGCGTCGACCAGGCTTCCGAACATCGCAGCCCGAGCTCGACGCGCTCGGGTGGTTCTGGTGCGGGCAGCAAGTTGGCGAGTTCCTTGCCTATCGGATGGTGCAACGGTCGCGGCTGTCTTGGCAGCTTGAGCTCGGGCAGCCTCCAGGACGCTGCGACGAGGTCGTTCTCGTTGCCGGAGTCGTGGGCGTGTGCAGGGATCACTGTGGTTCGTCGTTGCTCGGCAATCCGCTCGCCGTTGAGGACGTTGAGAGGAGTCACCGCGGACGGATGGATGAACTTGGTGACGATGAGCTCACGCGGCTTGCCTTCGAACCGCAGGCCGATTCGCAGCGCGAGCGGATGGAATGGGTGCTCGTCGAGTCGATAGAGCCGGTCGTCACTAGGTGAACAGATGCGGAGGTAGCGACCGGCCCCGAGGGCCAGGAGCTCGCAGACTATGCCAGCGAGCTGGCAGCGCAGTCCGGACGCACCTGTTTCCCACTCGCGGAGTTCGGTCGGCGAAGCTGGCTGCCAGGCGCCGCACGCTTCGTCGAACTTTGGTGTGGAGCCATTCCGGTGGTGCAGCCCCGCAGTGTCCAGCCACCATTGGTCGACCGCGGTTTCGATCACGAGATGAAGCTGACGCCCCGTCGACGGAGAGTGCGGAGGGAGCAACGATTGCCACGGTTGTACGTGTTGCGAGGGCGCAGCGCTGGGTAGCGGAAGCGCTGGGTCCACCAACAACAGCGCCGCGGCGGTCACCGGCTGCGTCGACTGACTGTGCAGTGGGTACACCCCGTCGTGGCCAGATGGGGGCACCACACGCAGCTGGTTGTGGCGATCGTCGACGAGGATCAGCGCGTCGGTTGGGGACTGTGGTGTGGGAGACACCGACGCGCTGATCGTCACGTCGTGGTTGGCATCCGGTGGCTGGAGATACAACAGGCAACGCAGCTCATCGTCGCTGTGACCGCCGAGATCCCACCACTCGCGGAGCTGTTCGCCGTCGAGGAACGCGAGTTCTCGGCGTTCGGCCCCTCGGATCGCGATCACGGTCGTGTCGCCAGTGTGGGCGACCGCGGTTGTCAAGCCGTTGAGGCGCAGTTGTGTGCGGATCGAGCCCGGCAGTTCCCGGTCTGCGCGTAGGTCTCGACAGCTCGGACAGAGCCCGAGTTCGGATGGCTGGCAGGTGTGGCAGTGGAGGCGTCGACAGGCAAGGCAGGGCTCGGGTCTGGGAACCGACGTGCACAGTGGGCACCACAGCAGTTCACACGTCTCGCACTGGCGGGTGTGGGTGGCGTCGATGGGGTGGGTGGCGTCGCAGACGGCGAGTCGACGGATCGGGGTGCCGTCAGCTGCCCGGTATTCAGCCGCCTGGCCGGGGCGCCAGGTCGCGGACAGTTCGAACGTGCGACCGTCGGCGGTGCGCCATGACTCGATCACATCGAGGCGTTGGGAACCGACGAGTGCGATTGCGAGCGGTTCTGCCCGGAGCCTCACGTTGGTATCGGCGAGGCGGGCTAGCTGTTGGTCACGATCCCGTTCGAGCTGGAGTAATGCGACGAGATGAGATTTCCGGGTCTCGCCCAACGCCAATTCCGCTTGTCGACGACGTTCTTCGATCTGGGATTCGAAATACTGTTTGAGTCGTTCACGTTCGGCTTGCCGTGCCTGTGTCACGGCGTCGTGTGCCTCGCGCCTGACCTCGTCGAGTTGGTCGAGTGACCCCTCGACGAGTTGGTCGAGTAGCTGTTGTGGTGCTGGGAGGTTCTCGGGCAGTAGGTCCCCTTCGGTGAGTGCGTTCTGGTCGGTCCGGGGAACGCTGTCGTCGTCGGCGAGTTCTCCGACGAAGGTGTGTACCACCCGGTCACCGGCGAGGCCGTCGCTGGCCCGGACCCGCCAGGTGATGTCGGCTCGCCAGCTGGACGGGCCGAGGACTCGGCGGTGCTCGAATTGCAGGCCGTCGAGGTGCGGCAGCACCGGTAGGTGGTCGACGTCGCCGGTCTGGGGCATGAACGCGACGAGATCGCTGCGTTCCCTCAGCATCTCGAGAAGCTCATCGAAGACAGCGGAGCCCGCTGCGCACAATTCGGCTTCTGGGTGCACGGCGAGCCCGTCGGCCGAGAACGCAAGGTGCAGCTCGTCGACGCCGAATTCGGCGGCGTGATCGTCAGGGACACGGATGCTCATGAACGAGGTGTTGCCGTCGGCATCGGTTCGCTGTTCGACGATTGTCCCGTCACACAGCGCAACGAAGTCTTCGATGAATGCCCGAACCTGTTCGCGGCGCTGAGTCCGATTGAGTGTTTCGGTCGGGCGCAGCTCGTCGGCTTCTCCGTCGAGTTCGTCGCGCCATGACTTGTCGGTGAGCCATGTGAGGTGGGCGCCGGAGTTCATCGACTCGGACGCCCGCTCCCAGGCGTCGTCGATGGCGCGGCCGAGCGCTTCGAGCCGTGCTCGCATCTCGTCGTCGTTTGGCGCACAGAGTGCCTCGAGGATCTGCGTTTCGAGACCGGTGTCTTGAACATCACTCTCGGCCTTGATCTCGCCGAGGATGGTTGTCACCTGACCGAAGAGCAGTTCGAACATTTTCAACTTGTCGTGGAGGAGGCGATAGACGTGCTCGTCGATGGTCGCCAGGGCGAACAGGTTGGCTACGTACACGTCACGGGTCTGGCTGACCCGGTGCACACGCCCGATCCGTTGTTCGATGCGCATCGGGTTCCACGGCAGGTCGTAGTTGATCACGCAGTTCGCGAACTGCAGGTTGAGGCCTTCGGCGCCAGCGTCGTTGGAGACCATCACGGGAACGTCGTTCTGGAACCGCCGCACTGCATCCTGCCTTTTCTTGGCGGTGAGCTTCCCGTGGAAACCGACGGCGGGGATCCCGGTCGCGTCGAGTATGCGGAGCAGATCGTCGACGGTGTCGGCATGCTGGGCGAATACCAGCACCTTGCCTTTGTCGGGGTCACGGACCCAGGTGTTGAGCTGGGCGAGCAGTCGTTGTTGCCGTGAGGACAGCAGTATGTCGGTCGCCAGGTCTGCTGCAGTAGTGAGCAGCTCCTGGGTCTCCGGGTCCTGTACCGAGTCGGCGAGACGGTGTAGTGAGATCGCCAGTGAACGAGGTGACATGGTGAGTCGGTGCGCGAACTGGCGACGCCGTAACTGTTCGCCTGGTCCGCTCAGTCGGGTGCGGAGCAGCTCGGTGCAGAGGCGATAGAGGTTGCGTTCGGGTTCGGAGAGTTCGATCGGGACGTCGACGGCGTGCCGGTGCACCCGATCCAGTCCCGCTTGGGTGCGTGTGGTGCGGATCATCACCTGGCTGATGAGTTGCCGCAGTGACTCAGGATTTCTTGGTCGCCGCTTGTCGCTGTCGGCGACGAACCGTCGGTTGAACTCGCTGATGGATCGGAATGTGCCCGGCCGCAGCAGTTCCACGAGGCGGTAGAGCTCTTCGAGGTCGTTCTGGACCGGTGTGGCGGTGAGAAACAGGAGGTAGCGACAGTTGAGCTCTTTGACGAAGTTGCGGGTTTTCCTCGCGCCTTTGCCGGCGATGCGGTGTGCTTCGTCAACGATGACGAGATCCCAGGACCGGGAGACCAGCTGCGTTGCGTTTGCGCGCCCCAACTCGAGTGTCATGATGAGGCGATCGCCGGTGAAACCGTCGGCGCGTCGCCACACGATCCGGAATTCCTCGTCGAACTTCTCTTTCAGTTCGTCGTACCACTGCTGACGAAGCGACCCGGGCACGAGCACCAGCACTCGTCGGACCAGCCCGCGCACCACGAGTTCTTTGACGACCAGCCCGGCCTCGATGGTCTTACCGAGCCCGACCTCATCGGCGAGTATCGCCCGGCCCGAGAGACGATTCAGTACGCGTGCGACAGTGGCGTGCTGGTGGTGGAGCGGGTCGATGTGGGACAGGTCAGGGGCGAGCAGTTCGTCGAAGTCGCTGGCGACCGCCAGTTCTTCACCCCGGACTCGCAGCTCGTACCATGACGGTTCGTCCCAACCACCGGCCTTCACGTTGTCTTCGAGAGTGGTGATCGCCGTGGTCAGGACACCGATCGCGTCGTTGCGAAACCAGCGGTATTCCTCGTCGCTGAGGATCGCGAAGCGAGCGGAGCGGTTGGCACGTCGCCGTCGGGTCTTGGTTGGGGTGCCCGCGGTGGCGTGGTCCGGCTGCGGTCGTTGCTGCGCGAGTTCAGCACTTGCCAATGGCGAGCCGAGAAAGTCGGGTGGACGTGGGCTGGACGAGCGGTTGATGACCCGCAGCACGATGCCGCCGTTTTCGGATTCGAGTTGGAGGATCCCGTCCAGCTGGGCGTGAAGCGGGAGGTCTTCGACGATCCAGTCACCTTCGAGTCGCCGAGCGGATGCGTTCCAGTGGAGCGCGAACGTGTCGTCGCCCAGGCGAGCCGCGATGTCGGCAGAAAATCGGGGCAGGCCGAGTCGTTCAGCTTCCTTCGGTCCGAGCGAAAGGTAGCCAGCCTCGAGCACCGGCTCGGTGATCGTCTTCTCGACGGTCAACTCAACCGCTCCTCCGATGGCCGAGCCGTCGCAGCCCTGCGTCGGTGATCACGAGGGTTGTGTAGCTGCGGTGATCCCAGGTGACGGTTTCGCGACGGAGTTCACCGTTGCTCAGCAGCGTCTCGATCGCGTCGTTGAGCCGGCGCTGATTTCCTCGTACGAATCGCAACGCCCCGTATTGGGGGCACGCCAGTATCCCACGGCCCACTTTGGTGTATTCGGGGTCGTCCGTGCCGAGCAGTGCACGCTGGAGGGTTTTTTCGCCGTAGGTGCCCCGTGACTGCTGTGCCCAGCGGACCGCTTTGAGTACTTCGAGTTCGACGTCGACGAGATGGTCGGGGTCGGGGACCGTGTCGAACTTCACGGTGTGCCAGGCAGGTGGTGAGCCTGCGCACACGTCGCATCGTTGAGCGTCTGGTTGTTCGTCGCAGGTACGCGGCGTGTCACCGAAGGCTTCGGCGATCAAGAGACGACGGCATCGGCGGGTGTCGACGTAACGTGCGATGGTGTCGAATCGGTTGGCTTCGAAATCTTCCCACGCTCGCACGGCCGCGCGAAATTGGGCGTCGTCCAACACAGATCGGTGCAATTCGATCCGCCATACTCGGCGGGTGGGGTGAAAGCTCACGATTCCCTCGAGTGTCCATTCGGTGAACAATGCTTCGAGTTCGTCGGGATCCTCGCCGAAATCGTCGGCCACGGTCGCGAAGTCGATGCGCCGCTCGACGCCGACGCGAATCTTTAGCTTTCCCTTGCAGAGCTGGAAGAAGCGGCGACGTTCCTCAGTATCGGAGGGTTCCCGGAGACCGATGCTGAGCACGGCTCGATCGGTGGCGTCTCGGTGGCGGGTCAGGTGACCGGTTCGTTCCAGCCATGCGATGTACGAGTTGATCTCATCGGGGTCGATGCCGAGCCTGGGCGCGAGCTCGTCGGGGTTGATGAGCCGGTGATCGCCTCGCCGCGGTGAGCGACCGATCTCGTCGAGGATTTCCTGAGCGGTCTCTGCGCGCCGCTGCTGCGTCGCACACCTCAACAGTTGCCGACGACGTGCGAGATCGCCGTTTGTGTAGAACAGCGCCGCGTCTGCGGTCAGTCCGCGTCCTCGTGCCGCGCGACCTGATTCCTGGCTGTAGGCCTCGAGCGATTCGGGGAGGTCGAAGTGCACGATCCATTCGATGTCGGGTTTGTTGATGCCCATGCCGAATGCTTTGGTGGCGACCACGACTTGGGTGTTGCCCGAGAGGAAGTCGTCTTGGATTGCTTCTCGTTGCTCGGGTGGCATGCCGGCGTGGTAGGCGCGGGCACCCACGCCAACCTGGTTCAGTGTCCATGCCACCTGTTCGGTGAGCGTCCGGCGGGACGCGTAGACAATGCCTGCTTTGTCGCCTGCGGCCGCCACGAAGCGCAGCAATTCTCGGATCCGCTCGCGTTCGCTGTCGAAGTGGAGGACCCGGTAACGCAGCTCCGGCCGATCGGTCGGCAGCTGGACAGTCGTGGGTTCGCGCATCTTCAGTGAGTCGATGATGTCCTCGGTGATCGCCGGGGTTGCCGTCGCCGTCAGCGCGAGACGTGGTGACCGTTGAAGATGGTCGATTGCTTTGGTGATCTGGCGGAACTCTGGACGGAAATCGTGCCCCCAGGAGCTGATGCAGTGAGCTTCGTCGATGACGAGAGCACCGAGCTCGACCTTCGCCAATGCCTGTTCGAGTGCCGGGTCGCGCACGAGTCGTTCCGGAGAAAGGTAGAGGAGGCGCAGTTTGCCGGACCGCAGCTCGCGGAGGATCTCGGTGCGTTCGTTGCGTGCGGTGCGCTGGGTTATCCCGGCAACCCCTCGCAGCCGCCGAACGGAGCGCAGTTGATCGACCTGATCTTTGATGAGCGCAACGAGCGGGCTGATCACGATGGTCGGCAGTTGGCGGGGGTGCAACAATGCGGGCAGCTGGTAGCAGATGGATTTGCCGAATCCGGTGGGGAGTACTCCGATCGCGTCGCGGCCTGCGAGAATCGCACGCATCAGCTCGAGTTGTTGGGGGCGCAACGTCTCGATGCCGAACAGTTCGGTTGCGGCTCGTTGCAGTTTGTCGACCGGGTCTTCGCCTTCTTGTAGGCGGAGTTCGTCGAGGAGTTGTTCGAGCTCGGATCGTTCGAGGATGAGTGCGTCGTCGAGGTCAGGTGGCGTCCCGGTGACGAATTCGAGGGCATAGCGCCACGCATCGTCCCGGTCGACGGCAACGTGTCGGTTGGTGGTTTCCAGCGCGTTGAGCAACATCAAGTTTGCGGTGGTGGGAAGCTGGATGCGCCGGTCGTAGACGATTGCGGCACCCCGATCGGTCTCGGTGCGGATGAGGCGACCGAATCCTTGGGCGAGCAGGATCGCTGTCTTGGGGACGACATAGTTCAGGAACGGGTCTTCACCTCGTTCGGCGAGTGCTCGTTGACGGGCGGCCGTGATCGGATCGTTCGGTGCTGGGTACGGCGGTTTCTCGATGAACAGGTACGACAAGGTGTCACCGGGCGCGTCGAAACCCTCCCAGTAGCTTCGCAGGCCGTATAGGGAAGCGCCTTTGTTTGCCAGGAACTGGCGGCGGATCTCGGTTGGGGTGTGCTCGTATTGGACCAGCAGCGTGACGCCCCGCTCGGCGAGTTGCGGCGCCTTTTCTTTCACGAGTGCTGCGACGTGTTCCATGCGGGCGCGTGACGCGAACAGCGTCATCGCCTTCCCGCCTGAGAGGGACAGGAAGCCGATCTGGTCGCGAGCGACTTCTTCGCAGAATTCGGCTTCGGTGGTCGGGAGTGGTACTGGCAGGTGGCTGGTCAGCACGACCGCTGCCTGCTTGTTGACATCGAACGGGCTCGCAACCTTGAGCGTCTCCAGCGTGGGGGTGAGGATCGGGGCCTGGTCATCGGCGAGTTCAAGGCCCAATCGTGAGGCGATGAAACGGAACGTACCGTCGACGGTCAACGTGGCGCTGGTGAGCACCACCGAGTGAAACTTCGTGGCGACGTCTTCCCGGAAGTCGTCGGCGATCTCGATGGGTATGCGCTGGTATGTCCAGGGATGGAGTTCTTTGTCGTTTGCGGTTTCGCTGCGGTTCAACAGGTGGAGGTAGCGGTTCGGCTCCTCGAGTTTCCGCAGCTGCGAGAGGTTCATGGCATGATCGCGCAGCTCGTTGGCGGTGGCGATGCATCGGCGTATGGCCTGCCGCGTTCGGGCGACGACCTCATCGTCTAGTTCGTACTCTCGGCCATGGAGCGCCTGTTGGAGCTGGTTCGCGGTGTCGTAGAGCAGACCGCGGATCTCGTCCAGGACGCGTTCGGTGTCGGCTGCTTCGGCGCAGATGCGGTGGTACAGCTTACGGTTGCGGACGACGCCCGGAAGCAGCGGCGTGTTCTGGGTTTTGCCGCCGAAGTCGTGGAGGTAGTCATCGACGGCGCGGTGCAACTGCTCGAGTGTGTTGGTGACGTCGGCGCGGTTGAGATGATCGAGTTTCACGACGTCCTCGGGCAGCTCGAGGCCGAGAGCTTTCCGGGCTCGCCGGGCACGCGTGATCGGTCCGTACCGGGCGAAGAGTTTTTCGATCAGAGCGTCGAGCTGCCGTTGCCCGGTCTCGTTCGTCCACGCGTGGGTGAGGGCGTCTTCGAGGTTGTGGGCCTCGTCGAAGATCAGGCAGGGAGGGGTTTGCAGGAAGAGATCGCTTGGGAGTTGTGTCCGGCGGGCACGATTTTTAGAGCTTCGTGGCGTCGTTTCTGCGGTGAAGTCGATGAGGTTGTCGTCGGCATCGCCGCTCGGTGACTCTTGCGTGCTGCGTTTGGTGCTGGCGCGGCGGTTTCGTGCGCTCGCGATCCACTCACCGACGAGGTAGTGGTTCGTTGCGATGATGCCGGGCTGGGAATCGAGTCCCTGGAGCCGGATGAACAACGGGCAGCATTCGACGTAGCGGCACTGCCTCCGGTCGCAGGCATCCGAGTTGATGCGCAGCACGTCTCGTTGGAGGTGATAGTCGCGGCTTTCGCGGACCATGAGTGTGTCGCCGATGTCGTCCCAGGTGCCGCTCGGCACAGATGCCAAGCCACGTACAGCGGTCGCGAGGGCGAACCACCCGTCCGGGGTTGCGTCAGCGGCGGTGATCGCGTCTGCGATTTCGCGGGTGCAGAGGTAATTCGCCACCCCGAACACCTGACGGAACGGCACGTCGAGGACGCCGAGTTCATCGAGCCGTTCTGCGTCTGCGCGGAGTTGGCGTTGGAGCACTTTGGTGTGGGTGGCGATTACTACTGGTCGTTCCGACGCTGCGCCGATCGCCGGCAAGAGGTACGCGAGGGTTTTGCCGGTGCCGGTCGGTGCCTCGATTGCAACGAGGTCGCCGTCGGCGAGCGCGTTGGCGACGCGGTCGGCCATCTGTCGCTGGCCGGGGCGTTCGCGGTAGCCAGGTTGGGAGCTCAGCGCAGCGAAGCCGTCGCGAACGGTGTCGGTCAGGGATCGCGTGGATTGCTGGTGGGCAGTGTCGGCATGCTGGGCGGCTCTCCCGCCAGCCGACCTGATCTCGGGTGGTGCTTGTGGCGGCGCCAAGCGGCCAATCGCGAGAGGATCGGGCCGGGGTCGCAGAGCGCGGTGAAGCTCCTCGGGTAACGGTCCGGGGGTGAGCAGCCGCGCCCATGGGTCGTTTGCCCGGTGCAGGCATCGTTGCACGAGTGCCCATTGACGATCGGATGGGTCGTAGCGGGCGAGCAGGTGCTGCATCACTGCGGCGGTCGCTTTCGCGTCGTCGAGCGCGTGATGCGGTCGGTGGTGGGGGATCCCGAGTTCTGCGGCGACGTCGACGAGGGCGCGGGAACTTAGTTCTGGTGCCATCACCACAGAAAGTCGGTGGACGTCGAGCAGGATCGAAGGGATGCGCAGCTCCAAGCCAGCTCTTTGACGTGCGTGCTGGAGGAACGGTGCATCGAAGTGTGGGAGGCGGTAGCCAGCGAGCGCGGTCGCGGCGCCGATGAAGTCGTGCAGCTCCGTCAAGGCGTCCCTGAGGGCGACGGGTTGTTGTTCGCCGGCGTAGGCGCTGTCGGGTTTGGTGTCGACTTCGACCTCGATGAGAAATTCTTCGAGCGTGCCGGCGTTGACCGCGCCGATCTGCCAGATCTGGTCGGTTGCGGGGTCGAGCCCGGTTGTTTCGAGGTCAAGGACGACGATGTCGGATAGTTCGATCGGGTCGTGCGGCGGGAGTTCGGTCCACCACGGCCTGGGTTCTTGATCGTCGGGGTCGAGATCGTCGGTGTTGTCGGTCCTAGTCCTGCGTGCAAGTTTCGGTGTGAGCCGCACGGTGTCGCCGTCGACGGTGAACACATCGGGCCATTCAGTGAGTCGCTTCCTGAGGACTCGTTCGCTGGGTCTGTAGTTCTCGTCACGCAACGCGCAGGTCAGCTCGGCCAGTGATTTCGGTCCTTCCCGCCGGAGGATCTCGGTGACGTAGTCGAGCGCTGGTGGGAGTTGCCTGGTCATAGCCGTGTCAGGGTTCTCGCTTGATAGGGGGCGGTGACGGACGAGGTGGATGGTGGGGGGTTCTGTTCCGTCGCGCAGGCAACGGAAGGTGTTCCCTCGATGCCTCGTTGCGCTCGCCGCCGTGGCCGGTTGGACTCGGTTGGTGTCATCGTTTGGTCGAGTGCCGCAAGGTTTCCGCCTTGGAATGGAGATGCATGCAGAATTTTGCCGTACGAGGTGATGGTCGTGCTGCGGCCAGGTCGATCCGATGCGTGGTGCAAGTCCCGTGGATTGCTGAACGTGTCAGTCGATGAATAGTGGGTCTCGGCTCACCCACGGGTCGCGTCGTTGTTCGTCGCGCTCTCGGGGATCGATGAAACACATCCGTTTGACGTCACGGCCGTAACGCTCGGCGATCTCCGCGAGTTTCGCCGCTGTCCAGCCCAGCAGGGTCGTGCCGCCGGTGAGGTTCACGTACACGTGATCGGCGAACACGAGATTGCGTGCGATCGAACGACCGCTGTCCGACCAGTGCTTCCGTTCGGTGAGTTGTCGTGCTTCCTCGAGGCCTCCCATTGGGTCGGCGAAGATCACGGGAAGGAGGTCGGGATGGCGGTTGGCGCGATCGCAGGCCTCGGCGACGAAGCCAATCGTTTGCTCCGAGGCGAGACAGATCACGAGCTCCGCTGGTGGTTGGCAGGCGACGAGTGCGCTGTAGAACGCGCCGGGGGTCTTCCCGATCGGGGAGACCAGGACGGACTTGTTGCCGCCTGTAGGTGTGGGGTCGAACTCTGGGAGGTGGGAGAGCCAGTTGCGCCATTCATCGGCGAGCGATTCATGGTTCTTTATCAAGTCAGCGAACAGCTGAGGCGCCATGCCCGCGTGCATGATGCGATTCCGGAGTGCAGCGAGAGCTTTGAAAACACGCGCCAGGCGGGCCTGGTCCTCGGTGAGCTCCGGAGCGGCTCCGGCGTCGGCCCGAGCTCCAGTCGTGGTCTTGGGTCGAGCGAAGTCGTCGTAGATCTGCGTTAAGGCGGTGAGGCACCGTTCTGCTCGTGCCCGCTCGTCATGTCTGAGCCAGCGGTCGAAGTTGTCGCCGTGGGTTCGCCACAGGAGCCACGACACAAGCCATTCTCGGGTGTTGCCGTAGAAAGCGGCGAGGTCGTTGCGATCCAATGCTCGCGTGATCTCCTCCGCAAGTTTTTCGAGGAGCGGCTTGGTGAGCGCCGGAGGTTTTTGCTTCAGGGTGGCGCCTGGGAGCTTTCGATCCGCGACGGCGTCCATGATGAGATCGGTGAGTTCCTTGGAGGCGGGAATGCCCAGCGCGTTCAGTGACCGCGTGATTGGTTTGCGATGTGCCTCAAAGTCTGCCGCAACCGAAGCGACGTCGAGCGGCAGCCGGAGGTTGAGCGTCGAAGCCAGTAGTCGGAGCTGGCGGGCCGACTCATGGTTTGTCGACTCGAGCTGTTGCCCGATCTGGTCGACCAGCGGTTCAAGATCGAGCCGCTCACGGAACGCGTTGACCATGTAGGCGAATCGCTGCAGTCTGATGAGAGGTGCGAGGTCAAGAACTTCGCTCCTTTGATCCTTTTGATTTGAGTCGTCCTGCAGCATTGCATAGTAGCAGTGAGCCACCTTCGTGCGGCCCAGTGTTTGAAGAAAGACTGCGGTCGAGAAGATGAGCAAGGAAAAGTGACGGAAACCTTGCGTGAGGTCGACGGTTATCTCGAGCGGTGAACGTTCGAGCAAATTTCTCGCGACGTCGTCGACGAACTTCTCGGGCCGAACATCCGTGTCGACCAGCAACCTGTTTCAATGCCCTCGCTGTCGGGCATTTCATTGAGACACCTTGGCGATCAGGGTGCCAGCGACACACGTCAAGGA
>JANZZE010000067.1 GCA_026419545.1 Acidimicrobiales bacterium | reverse complement strand
GTCGTGACGCGCAACCATGTCAAGGAGGGCGCGACGATCGACCTTTTCCATTGGGGTGAGCGGCATCGCCTCGACGGTCACCATTGCCTCGGGAAGCTCGTGGGCAGCCAGCTGCGTGCGGGCAAAGGAACGCAGGTTTTCGAGTGAGGGTGGTTGATCCGGGTTCGCGGGGACCACGACAGCGACGCCGATTTCGCCCATGATCTCGTCGTTTCGAGGGATGACCGCCACCTCGGCAATGCCGGGGTGTTCAGCGAGCACCTGCTCAACCGTGGCCGGAAACACGTTGTAGCCGCCCCGTACATACATCTCCTTGATGCGGCCTGCGAGGCGTAGACGACCTTGGTCGTCGACGAACCCGAGGTCGCCGGTGCGAACCGCACCAGATGGGGTAAACGCCGCCGCGGTTGCGGTGGGATCGTGCCAATACCCGCTCATCACCGCGGGGGAGCGGAGGCACACCTCGCCGGTTTTTCCTGGTGGTAACGGTTCGAGGCTGTCGGGATCGACGATGATCAGCTCGACGCCCTCGTGGGGGCGCCCGACGCTGAGTTCTGCGTCCTCTGGCGGGTCGGTGAATGAGGTGCCCACGCCGATACCCGCTTCGGTGCAGGAGTAGCGCACGGCAATGACTGCTCCGAAGCGATCCCTCGCCTGCCGGACGAGACTGGGGGTGGCGGGTCCGCCGCCGATGACGATGGCTTTGACGCAGTCGAGGTCCCGTCGGTCGAAGGTCGGGTCGCGCAACATGAGGGCGATCTGGGTCGGGATGCCGCCAATGGCAGGCATGCGGTATTTCTCGATCAGCTCGAGTGCATCGGTGGCTCGCCACTGTCGCATGAAGTAGGTCGTGGTGCCGCGCATCAGATTGCCTGGCAATTTCGTCATTGGGCCGAGGTGCGCAAGTGACGTGGCCGCGAGCGCAGGAGTGCCGGGGCGTTCCGCCCATCGGTTGCCGGTGTCGACGTGAGTGATGAACTCGAGTTGGCGATTGCAGAACAATGCACCTTTCGGTGTGCCTGTTGTGCCCGAGGTGAAGACGAGCGCGACGGGATCATCGGGCGCGGCGGGAGGCGTAGGTGCCGCCGCTTCCAGTACCGAGCTCGAGTTGGTGGTGCTGAGCGATCGGAACAGCTCGGTCGCGCTGGTCGCAGGCTCGACTTCGAGGCGCGCTGCGTCGGTGCACACGCTCTCATCGGGCATCAGCGATGCCGTGGCGACTATGACTCGCGGTTCGGCCAGCTCGAGAAGCCGGGCTCGCTCGGCCGCGGTGAGCCGGGCGTTGATACCGGCAGTGATGGCGCCGAGACGGTTGGCGGCTGCGTAGGCAACCACGTATTCGGGTATCGACGGAAGTACAAGCGCGACGGTCTCTCCTCGGCGGACACCGAGTTGAGCTAGTCCTACGGCCGCGGCGCTCGAGTGCTCCGCAAGTTGCCGGAAGGAGAGCGACCATCCGTCAGCGGCAACGAAGGCGGTAGCATCACCGAAACGTTGCGCGGCCTCGTCGACGATTCGGGCCAGCATCGCCCCAGCATGCCAGCCAGGGAACGTGATCTGTGCGCTGTTACCGATCGGTCGGTGGCAGCCGTTGTGCGCGGGTGCGCCGCACGGCCGCCGATCTGGTGGTGCGCTGGTCACCGCATCGCCGCCGATCGGCTGCATCGGTGCGCGGCTGGACGGTAAGCGGGCGGCGGGCTAGCCCGCCGGTAGGCAGCGTTGCCGGTGCACGCGGTGGGGAACGGATGTAGGCGAGGAAGCCCAGAGCGGGCGCCTAGAGAAGATCGAGACAAGAGACACGGAGTACGCATGGCAGCGAGGGTGAGTCGTGCAACAGAGAAGGGAACGCCCCAACCTGGTGGTCGCGAGCTACGCAGCCAAGGCCGCCAGACGATGGCCAAGCTGCTCGATGCCGGCATTCAGGTGCTCCAGACCCGTGGTTATCACGCAGCCCGCGTCGACGACATCGTGCGGATTGCAAAGGTGTCGCACGGCACGTTCTACCTGTATTTCGCGAACAAGGAAGACCTCTTCCGTGCCCTTGCGGTGCAATGCGCAGACGAGATGACCGAGTTGGCCAAGTCGCTGGGTCAGGTTGATCCTGGCCCGGCCGGGGTGGACGACTTGAGTCGATGGATTGCCCGCTTCATCGCTTGTTACCGGAAATATGGGGTGGTCATCAGGGCGTGGATGGAGGACCAGGTGTCGACCAGGGAGTTGTCGCGTCTAGGGATCAAGACGTTTAACGCGGTCGTCAGTGCCTTGGTCAATCGCATCGAGGAAGCCCGGCCTGGGGACCATCACCAAGCCGAAGTTTCGGCCGCAGCACTCTTGGCCATGCTCGAGCGGTTCACGTATTTCGTGACGTCGAGGAACCTTGCCTTCGATGACGAAGCGATGGTTGACACGCTCGCCGTGCTCATCCACCGGGGTTTCTTTGCGGCGAAACCTGCTGCAGCGGCTTGACGAGTGCGGCGGTGCGCTGTTGGTTCAGCGGAGCCGCCACTCGATTCGTTTTCCGCTGGCGAAGAACTCTTGTCCTTGTCGGATGGAGTCGGGATTCGTGCCCAACCCGACAAACGCGTAGCCGAGCGCGAGCGCCTGGGAGCGTGAGTGCTCGAGCCCAGCCCAGATCGCTCGTACAGTGCCTTCTATTGCAAGCGGCGGTGCGGAGGCGATGGCGTTCGCGCACCACTGAGCCGCCGACGCCAGCTCCTCTTTGGGAACGACCTCGGACACCAGCCCGATCTGGTGGGCTCGTTGGGCCGACATCCGTTCGTGATTACCGAGCAGCGACAGTCGCATGATTTCGTGAAACGGCATCTTTTGCAGCATGTGGATCGGCTCGAATGCAGCGGTCATCCCGTACGTGACGTGAGGGTCGAAGAAGGTCGCATGCTCAGCAGCGATGATGAACTCCACCTCGCCGAGCATGTAGAACGCACCTCCGCAGGCCATGCCGTTCACCGCGGCGATGACGGGCTTCCACAGATCGTTGCTCTTGGGCCCGATGTAGGCGCCGGGGTCATCGAAATGGAAAGGCGTCGAGCCGCTGCCGACGGTCTTGTTCTCGCCATCGGGGGTAGCGAGTTGGCGTTCGGTCGTCCCGAGGGTCTCGTTGCGGTCGATACCGGTGCAGAACGCCTTGTCGCCGGCGCCGGTCAGGACTGCGACTCGGACGTCGTCGTCGTGGCGCATCGAACGCCAGCAGTCACGCAGTTCCTTCTGCATCTGGACGTTGAAGGCGTTGTGCACCTCGGGCCGGTTCAGCGTCACCCAGGCGACGTAGTCGCGTACCTCGCAGGTGATGGTCTCGTAGTCACGCATCGTTGTGGTACTCCTCCCGTCAAGGTACCTGACGATACGTCAGAAGCGCGTGGGTGGGTGCGGCTGGCTGGCGGATCAGGCCGTGCGGCCCGAGCGTCGGTATGTAAGCGCCGGTCGGTTGGTGGGGGTTTTCGGGTGTGTGGGTCTCGGATGTGGGACTGGTGTGTCCGGGATGCAAGCAACGAATCCGGCTCAGCCGCCGAGATTCAAGCCGCTTACGCCGTAACCAAACATGCTCGCCACTGCCTCGCTGATCTCGGCGGGATCCCATTTGCGGGGACCCTTCGGGGTCTTGACCGATGGACCGAGGCTCCACCCGCGGTAGTGCGCGATCTCGTCACCAACTGCTCGGAAAACCTGACCCGTGATGTGGAGCGCTTCGTCGGACGCGAGCCACACGACCATCGGTGCTGAGTTCCCCGGATTGAGACGATTGAACTCGTCGTCCTCGCCGACCTGATCAGCCTCGACGATCGGGATGGATGGCATCGCGGCGTTCACCATCCTGGTGGCCCCACCGGGTGCGATCGCGTTGGCTCGCACCCCTGATCGCTTTCCTTCGATCGCGGTGATGATGGTCAGGGCCGCGATCCCAGCTTTTGCCGCGCCGTAGTTGGCTTGTCCCCGGTTGCCCTGCAGTCCGGCCGACGACACGGTGTTGATGATGGCGGCCCTACGTTTGCGGCCCGCTTTGGACTCGTTCTGCCAGTAGACGCAGGCGTGATGCGTGGTGTTGAACGTCCCCTTCAGATGAACGGCGATGACGGAGTCCCATTCCTCCTCCGTCATCTTGGTGATCGAATTGTCACGGAGAATGCCAGCGTTGTTGACCAAGATGTCGAGGGTGCCGAACGTGTCGATGGCTTGGTGGACCATGGCTTCGGCGTCATCCCAGTTGGCGACGTTCCCATAGTTTGCGACCGCTTCACCGCCGCGGCTGACTATTAGATCGACCACCTCGTCAGCGGGTGCTTTGTCGCCACCCTCGCCGATCATCGATCCACCGAAGTCGTTTACGACGATCTTGGCTCCTTGTGCAGCGAGTTCGAGCGCTTCTCCTCGGCCGACTCCCCGGCCTGCCCCAGTCACGAGCGCGACTTTGCCTTCGACGAGTCCCATGTGGAGCGATCCCTTTCCTCGGTGGTTATGATGCGGAAACCTGACGCCAGTGTCATATTAGTTGGAAAGCGGGTATCGATGGAGAAGGACGACGTAGTAGGACGACCGACCGGGACAGCGAAGGTCGTCGTCGAGCGGGGACCGGTGATGAAGTTCGCGGAGGCGGTCCACAACGACAGTCGGGTGTACCAGGACGCAGACGCGGCTCGAGCGGTTGGGTTCTCCGATATCCCCGTCCCGCCCACCTATGGATTCTCGGCGTTGCAGTACTGGGGGAAGTTCCCCGAGCAGCAGCCGTCAGACCCGACTGGAGGTAAGAGCCCGCTGATGGAGATCATCGGTGGGCTCATGGCGAAGGGCGGAATAGTGCTGCACGGCGAGCAGGAGTTCATCTATCACCGGCCGATCGTGGTCGGCGACGAGCTGACGAGTGAAGGCCGGGTTGTCGACTACTACACGAAGGAGTCGAGCAGCGGGAAGACGATGACCTTTGTCGTGACCGAGGACGTGTACCGGGATGCCGAAGGTAACCCCGTTCTCACCTCTCGCATGAACCTCATCCATCGCGGGTGACTCACGATGTCAGGCAGGCTGCAGGATCGAGTCGCGATCATCACTGGTGCCGGGCAGGGAATCGGCTTGGCTTACACCAAGCGGTTCCTGGCAGAAGGGGCCAAGGTCGTGATCGCCGAGATCGATGTGGAGCGAGCGCGAAAGGCGCTCACGCATCTTGCGGAACTCGGGTATGGCGGTGATCGCGTCCAGTTCCAGAAGACCGACATCTCGGATGAGGACTCGGCCAACGCGTGCGCTACGGCGACCGTCGACTGGTTCGGCACGATCGACATCCTCGTCAACAACGCCGCGCTCTACTACGACATCGACAACGAGAACAACAGCTTCGAGTACCTCCAACAGGTCTTCAAGGTCAATCTCCACGGTGCCTGGCTCATGGCTCGGGCATGCGCGCCGGTGATGGTCGAACGTGGCCGGGGCCGGATCATCAACCAGTCGTCGGCCGCGGCCTATCTCTACCAACTCCCGCCGATGGGTGAGTTCAAAGAGGTGGGCGCGTTCAGCTACAGCCAGACCAAATGGGGAATCATCGGGTTGACCAAGTTCCTGGCGGCGCAGCTCGGGCCGTTCAATGTGACGGTGAATTGCATCGCACCGGGCGTCACCATGACCGAGGCGACTAAGAAGATCGTGCCCGAGGAGTTCATGCCGTTCGTCACGATGATGACGGCGATGAAGAAGGAGCTCCAGCCTGAAGACATCACTGGTGCCGCAGTGTTTTTCGCCAGCGACGACGCCGCGATGATCACGGGGCAGGTGCTCTGCGTGGATGGTGGTGGGGCGATGCCGGGTTGATCGGAGCGTGGCGCCGCGAGTTGGTAACCGCGCTTGCTGGTGTGGCGAGGCTCGCATCCCAATCCAAAGCTCGCCGCGCTGAACGGGCCGCGAGTTGGTAACCGCGCTTGCTGGTGTGGAGAGGGCCTGCGTTCGGCTACTTGCGCAGGTTCGGGTGGTCGAGCACCTCGAGGATCACTTTTGCCATGGCCTCAGGATCCCAGTACTGGGCGGCTGAACCAGCCTCGTCGAGCACGACGAACTTGCCGAACGGTGACTTGTTGGCAAGTACCTGCTGCATCTCGTGGCGTGCCTTCTGAGGCAGATCCGGCTCGGCCGGTCCAGCGTCGCCGCTACCGCCGCCGCTCAAACCCGTGCCAGTGCCGTCACCACTCCGACCGCTGGAGTCGGTGATTGTGTCGCTGGTTGCTGTGCCACTGTTGCCGTCGATGTCGTCGGTGGACGTGACGTCACCGCTGGTCTCCTCTGCGTCGTCGTTGGCTGGCGGCTTTGCTGGCAGCCGGGCAGACACGCCCACGACGATGGTCGGGACCGGTGGGGTGGGCAGCGCGGCCGCTCCGTAGGCTCCGAGTTCCTCGTTGAGCGCCGCCACCTTGGCGTATTCGGCTCGGACGCCGTCGTCTGATCCTTCGGGGGCGTTCGTGGGGAGTGCCCAGAGCACGGGATCAATCAGGACGAGGCCGGCGAGGCGATCGAGATGCTGCTTCGCGAACAGTCGTGCAACGAAGGTGCCCGAACCCTGGCTGACCACCACGACCGGTTTGGTCTCTCCCGCGGCTGACAGGATCTGGTCGAGTTCGGCAGTGTGGTTCTCGATCGTCCGGTCGGTGGCGGGCGGCCCGCTTTCGCCGAGACCGGGTCGGTCGTACACGCAGGTCCGGGTTCGCTGAGCGACCTTGTCAGGCACGCCCGAGCCGAGCCACCCCTCGGTCCCGTCCTCACCAAGTGACGACACGAACCAGACCGACGGTTCACCCGTTCCGTTGCACGCTATCGAGACCGTTGTTCCGGCTACCTCGAGGCTTGCTCGCCGCCATTGCTGAGCTGCCGTGGTCGTCGCGTCCTGCGTTGTGACGGCGATACCAGAGTTCGCGGAGCTTTCGCCGGTGCGCCCGCACGCCGGCGCCATCGTCAGGAGTCCGACCATCAAGGCCGTAATGATCGGTCCGCGTCGCATGAGCGACACATTACGGGGTCATCGAGCACTGCCCGCGCGCCCACACAACGCCAAGGCTCGGGTGGGTAACACCATTTCAATGCGTTCAATGCGGGGGGAAGGCACCCGTCAGGTTCGGGTGGGTAACACCATTTCAATGAGGGGAGGAAGGCACCCGTCAGGTTCGGGTGAGCACTTCTGACACCTTTGTCAGATGAATTGGTCTTGAAAAATCCCAGCACAGAGGCAATATCGGTGCATTTGTTGACGCTCGTGTCAGGTTTGGGTGAAATGGGGACATGCCCGACTACGAGATCGTCTCGGCCGACGCGCACATCCTCGAGCCGACCGACATCTGGACCAACTGGCTCCCAGCGAAGTTCCAGGACAAAGCGCCCAAGCTGGTCAAAGATTCCGAGGGTGGCGACGCGTGGCTCTTTGCCGGCGCAGCCGAGCCGGATCCGATCGGTCTCACCGCGACGCCGGGCATGCCTTTCGACAAATTCCGCTGGAAAGGCGTCACCTACGAGGAGGCCCGCCCCGGTTGTTATCGCGGCGCCGACCGGCTCGCCGACATGGACGCCGACGGCGTCGACGCGGAGATCCTGTTCCCGCCACAGCGCACCATCGGTCACTTCCTCGGTGACGAAGACGATGAGTTCGTACGCGCAGGCGTCGAGGCGTACAACAACTTCTTGTGGGAGGAGTTCTGCGCGCCCGACCGAGACCGCTTGATTGCGGTGGCCCAGATGCCTTCCACCGGCGTCGACGACATGGTCGAGTTCCTCCGCAAGGCCAAGGCCCGTGGCTTCAAGAGCGTCGTCATCTCCAACTGGCCCTCGGGTGGCGACAGCATCAGTGATGAGGACGACCTGTTCTGGGCTGCTGCGGCGGACGAAGGGATGCCGGTGTGCATTCACATCAACATGATCTCCCGTCGTGCACGCATCCGGGCCCGTCAAGCAGCAGCCAAGGCTGGTGGTCGGCAGTTGTATGCCAGCCGCGGTGGCACCAACGCCGGAGCCAAAGCGGCGGCCGGCCTGTCTGGTGTCTTCTCCACGGTCCCATCGACCATCGGCCAGCTCATCTTCACGGGCGTGTTCGACCGGTTCCCCGCCTTGCACGTCGCGATGATCGAGACCGGCGTCGGCTGGATCCCGCACTTCCTCGAGCAGATGGACGACCGTTTCTGGCGCAACCGGTCCTGGACCAATCTGCCAATCGATCGGCCGCCATCGGAGTACTGGTTCTCCAACATGTCGGCGAGCTTTGTGCGTGACGACAACGGCATCCGGAACCGCTATGAGGTGGGCGTGGACAACATGATGTGGAGCACGGACTACCCCCACCACGGCAACGACTGGCCGAGGTCCCGCAAGACCATCAACGAATCGATGGCCGGCGTCCCGGCCGACGAGAAACACAAGATCGTCTGCGGCAACGCCGTTCGGATCTTCGGTCTGGGAGACTGAGGCGGCTTGACATAGGAGCAAACCATGCGCATCGAGGACCTCGTGCTCGTGAGCGTCGACGACCATGTCGTCGAGCCCCCTGACCTGTTCGACAACCATCTCCCGGCGAAGTGGAAGGACAAGGCCCCGACGGTTGTCACCAGACAAGACGGCACCGATGTCTGGTTCTACGAAGGCCAAGAGCTCCCCAACATCGGGCTGAACGCAGTCTCGGGCCGGCCCCCGGAGGAGTACGGGATCGACCCGACCGCGTTCTCCGAGATGCGCCCCGGTTGTTACGACATCCACAAGCGAGTGGAGGACATGAACGCCAACGGCGTGCTCGGCTCGATGTGCTTCCCGAGTTTCCCGCAGTTCTGCGGCCAACTGTTCGCCCGCACCGAGGACAAGGACCAGGCGCTCGCGCTGCTACAGGCCTACAACGACTGGCACATCGACGAGTGGTGCGGCACCTACCCAGGTCGGTTCATCCCGCTTGCACTCCCAGCGCTATGGGATCCTGAGGTGGCCGCGGCCGAGATCCGGCGGGTGGCGGCCAAGGGATGTCACGCGGTGACCTTTTCGGAGAACCCGGAGAAGCTCGGTTACCCGAGCTTCCACAACGAGCACTGGGATCCATTCTGGGCGGCGTGCTCGGACGAAGGGGTCGTCGTGTGCCTCCACATCGGTTCTTCCTCACAGCTCGTGATCACCTCGGTGGAGGCACCGATCAACGTGATGATCACGTTGCAACCCATGAACATCGTCCAGGCTGCTTCGGACGTGTTGTGGTCGAGGGTGCTCCAGGAGTTCCCGTCGTTGCGGTTCGCGCTGAGCGAAGGAGGTATCGGGTGGATCCCGTATTTCCTCGAGCGGGTCGATTACGTCTACAAGCACCACCGGGCCTGGACCGGCCACGACCTCGGTATGTTGCCGAGCGAGCTGTTCGCCGAGCGCTTCGTGACCTGCTTCATCGACGATGCGTTCGGCTTGGCGTCACGCCGGTTCTTGAACCTGGACATGGTCACCTGGGAGTGCGACTACCCACATTCGGATTCGACCTGGCCGAACTCGCCGGAGCTTTTGTGGGAAGCGATGAGCCGGGCCGAGATGACCGACGAGGAGATCGACAAGGTCACCCACCGCAACGCCATGCGGATCTTTTCCTATGACCCCTTCTCCGTGCTCGGGGGGCGGGAACGCTGCACCGTCGGGGCGTTGCGTGCCCAGGCGACGGAGGCTGGGGTCGACACCGAGGTCCGGTCGATGGGTACCCCGCCGCCGCGACCCGAGCAACCGATCCGCATCATCGACCTCGCTGAACGGGCCATGGGTGGAGGCAAGAAGCCGGCTTGAGCCAGCGAGACAACGATCACGAGACGCAAGTGCGCGGGGCTGGTCGCTGTGGGCTACGTCCGTGCCACTCGATCGAGTTGATGCGGAAGCCATCCGAGGTGCCGCCGAACGTTCTCGGGTCGCTGTGGGCTACGTCGTAGCTACTCAGTCGAGTTGGGTGCCGAACGCGTCGCTCCAGGCGCGCTTCCACGCGGTGGTGTCAAGTGCAGACAAGCCGATGTAATCCTCGTCGCTCAGCCGATCCCGCGCACTGGCCGCGCGTTCGGCATCAGGACCGACGAGCCAGCGGAACTTCGGCGTCGCAGTCGTGAGCGCTTCCGCGATCACCGCAGCCACCGCGTCGGGTGACGTTGCGGACTGCAGCAGCTTGGCGAAACGCGCAATGTTGCGCTCGTAGTGCATCGGGTATGCGGTATCGGGTGGATGCGGTTCGGCCTTGGCGAAGATCGGAGTGGCGACCACGCCGGGTTCGATGACCACGACCCGGATCCCGTAGATCGCGACTTCCTGTGCAAGCACTTCCGAGACGGCTTCGAGCGCCGCCTTCGAGGCGTTGTAGGCCGCCATTGTGGGGTTGAACACCCGACCGCCGATGGAGGAGACGTTCACGATCGTGCCGGATGCCCGTGCCCGCATGTCTGGGAGCACAGCTCGGATGCAGCGGATGGGCCCGAGATAATTCGTGTCCATGACGCGCTCGAAGGTTTCGATGTCGGTGTCTTCGATCGCACCGCCAGCGCTGATGCCTGCGTTGTTGACCAGGATGTCGACTGGCCCGGACTGCGTGCGGACCTGTTCGAATGCCAGGTCCACTGAGTGGTCATCGGTGACCTCGATCCGGAGAAGGTTCACGTTCTCAAAGCCCTCGGCAAAGCAGGCGTTACGGAGGTCGCCAGCTTTGTCGAGGTCACGCATGGCGGCATAGACCGTGTGGCCGTCTCGGGCCAGGCGAAGCGTAGTGGCCAAACCGATACCGGAGTTGGCCCCGGTCACCACGGCGACAGGCATGCCCTAGGTCTAGCAGCCGCCACCGCACCACACCGGCGTCCTTCGTCCACCACAGTGTTGCGCCGGGCAGAGCCGACGCGGCCGCTCCTCGGGGATCTCCTGCGCTGTTGAACGGAGCTGCTGCCCCGTCGTTCCGCTCACCGAGTAGGTACATCAGGAAGGAGATCGTCTACGCGTAACGCGCTCGTATTCGTGGTGCTCGGTTTCGTCTCCGTAGGTGCGGGGGCATGCGGGCGGGATCATGGGCACTCGCACGTCAGCAACGTCCCCGAAGCGCATGCGTCATTGAGTTGACCGATGAAGCTGCTCGCGCTGGCCAACCGACCAGCGAGCTCGAAGGAGTCGACCGGTGAAGATTTCCGCTTCACGCCGGACCGGATCGGCCTGCGAGCGACGCACGACCGGTTGTTGGAGCGACCAGGCGCTCAGCGCGTGACCCGCACCCAACGGGGAAGTGCCAGCCCCTCGTCGATCGGTAGGAAGACCGCCTCGACTGGTTCGCCGATCTCGATCGAGTGCGGATCGATCTCGTCGAGCCGCCCGTCAGGAGCGGCAACGAGGTTGCCCACCATCCGCAGCGTCGGGTCCTCGTCGAGGGTCACCACGATGACGTTGTAGGGGGCCTGCTCGGCATACCACGGCAGCAGCGGTGGGTGGGCGATGACGTAGGACCAGATCCTCCCTCGCCCGCTCACCCGTTCCCATGTGGCCGTGAACGAACGGCACGACGGGCACATCGGCCGTGGCGGGAAGCGCCACCGGCCGCACGCTGCGCAACGCTGCATCCGCAGCTGTCCCTTGGCGCACCAGGCCCAGAACTCACGGGAATCATCGTCGGCAGCGGGCAGCAGCATCGCAGCAACCGCCTCTGCCCTGGCGGCGTGGTCTGGTGGCGGACCGTCGGCGTGCCCGGCCCGACGATTGACGGGCTCCGGTGGGTTGGAGCGGTTTGGCTCAGGCTGGGTGGCGTGTCCGGGCTGGTGTGTGCCGGGGTCCGGCGGGTTGGAGCGGTTCGGCTCAGGCTGGGTGGCGTGTCCGGGCCGGTGTGTGCCGGGGTCCTTCGCGCTCGGGTCGCTGGGTGTCGTCATCGGGCACTCCGGAGCAACAAGGCACTGGTGGGGACGCCTTCCCCGCTGGTGACCAGGCACGTCTCGGCGTCTGCGACCTGTGCGCTCGACGTGCCCCGCAGTTGCCGAACCCCTTCGACGATGAGATTGAACCCGTGCACGTACGCCTCCGAGAGTCCACCCCCCGAGGTGTTGACCGGTAGGCGGCCTCGGTCGAACTCGAGCCCACCGTCGTTCGTGAACTCGGGGGCTTCGCCCCGCGCACAGAACCCGTAGCCCTCGAGTGACAAGAGCACGAGTGGGGTGAACGCGTCGTAGAGCTGGGCTACGTCCACGTCGTGTGGGCCGAAATCGGCATGCCGCCAGAGATGCGCCGCGCACGCCCAGGCGGGACCCTCCAACGGGTCGTCGTTGAAGTAGTTCGTCATCGTCTGGTGCTGAGCCGGGATCGATTGCGCGAACCCATGCACGAGCACTGGCGGCTGTCGGCAATCGGCGGCCCGATCCCGCCTGGTGATCACCACTGCTGCGGCGCCGTCGCTTTCCAGGCAGTTGTCGTACAGACACAACGGCTCGGAGATCCAACGGGCTCCGAGGTAGTCCTCGCGGGTGAGCACCTTCTCGTGCATCATGGCGGCGGGGTTCCGGTTGGCGTGCTTGCGCACCGCAAGAGCCACGTTGGCGAGATGGTCGCGGGTTGCGCCGTACTCGTGCATGTACCGACGGGTCAGCATGGCGATCTCGTCCACTGGACGGAGCAAACCGAACGGGCGGGTCCATTGCTGGTTGCCGCCGACCCGGTTGCCCACACGTGACCATGGCCGGGACGAGGCTGCTCCCCGCTTGCGTGCCCGCCAGGCGACGGCCACAGTGCACTGTCCAGTCGCGACCGCCATCGCCGCGTTGCCGACGACGCCACAACCGGCGCCCCCGCCGTAGCGGACATCCGCGAACCACGTGATGTCGCCGGTCCCGAGGTTACGGGCGATCTCGATCTCCTCGGTGTTCTCCATCGAGTACGAGGCGAGTCCATCAACCTCGGACGGATCTATCCCGGCGTCGTCCAGGGCCGCGACGATGGCTTCGAGTGCGAGCACCTTCTCTGAGCGGTCGAGGTGTTTGGCGAACTCGGTCTGACCGGTGCCGACGATCGCGGTGCGGTCCTTGATCGACAGCGGTTCGCTCGGTGCGACGGTTGACGCGGTCATGTCGTGACGCTCGTGTCGAGGGTTGATCACCGGATGGGTGGCGAGACCGAGCTCGGCGTGCTGTACCGACTGGACAGGATGACGAGCGCGTCGAGGGCCACGACCCCCCGACCTCGCGGCAGCACCACGAGCGGGTTGATGTCGACCTCGCCGATCGACGAGATGTTGTCGGTCGCCAACCGCTGCACCTTCATGATCGTGTCGACCAACGCTCGCACGTCGGCTGGTTTGTGGCCTCGGACCCCTTCGAGGAGCTTGAACCCCTTCACCTCCCGAACCATCCTCTCGGCTTCGTCGCGTTCAAACGGCGGGACGCGGAACGTGACGTCCTCGAACACCTCGACGAAGACGCCACCGAGCCCGAACATCACGACCGGACCGAACAGCGGATCCCGGGACACCCCGACCACGGTCTCGATCCCGCCGTCGACCTGCTCGCACACCAACACACCCTCGATTCTGGCTCGGCCATGCGAGGCTCGTTCGGCCCGGTCGATCAACTCGTTGTAGGTCCGCTTCACCTCGGCGGCAGACGACAGTCCGACGGCGACCAATCCGAGATCACTCTTGTGCGGAAGGTCTGGTGAGGCGATCTTCATCACCACCGGGTAACCGATCGTCGCCGCTGCCTTGGCTGCCTCGGTGGCAGAAGACACGAGCAGGTCCTGCGAGGTCCGGATCCCGTAGGCACGGAGAATTTCTTTGGAGGTGTGTTCGCTGAGCGCTGGTGATCCCGAGCCGGATCGGATCTCCGACGCGGCATCGACCAGCAATGGGGCGACCTTGCGGGCTGCAGTCGACCGTTTCGTGGCGACCGAGTCGAACGGCGAACGGTAGTGAGCTTGGAACGCCCAGTAGTCGGCGTAGGCTCGGGCCGCTTTCACGCAGTTGTTGAAGGTCCGGAAGACCGGCAGCGACGAGCGCAACAGGATGTCGGTGTACACAGGATCGGTGGTGTCAGGTGAACCCCACACCACGAAGATCGGTTTGTCGGTGGTCGCAGCCGCGGCGACCAGATCAGTGGCGAGTGGACGGCTGATCGTCTCCAGCGCGCCGGTGATGGGGCAGATGATCACATCGACGTTCGGGTCGGCGATGATTGCATCGAGGATCTTGCGACCCCGTTCGTCGGTCGACGGGGGACCACCGTTGTCAACTGGGTTCGAGACCCGCAGATAGGACGGTATCCACTGGTGGAGTGCACGCTGGGTCTTTGGGGTGAGCTCGGGCAGGTGCAGGCCAGCGGCGGCGACGAGGTCGGCCATGTGCGCGCCGGTGCCGCCGGAGATGGCGTAGATGCACACCCCGAGCGGCCGGTCGGCGATGGCCTCGACGGCCTTTGGCGTGTTGCCTCTGCCGCGTCCGCTACGCCCGGTTTGGCGCAAGCGTCGTGGCGGCTTGGTGCGTGCGAACATCGCCGCCACGTCGGTCAGTTCGTCGAGGCCGTCGACCCGGGTGATGCCGAAGGTGCGGAACACCGCATCGATCACCTTGTCGGAGCCGGTCAGGTGACCGGTGTGGGATCGAGCCATCGATTCGCCTTCGGCGGTCCGACCGACCTTCACACACACGATCGGTTTCCGGCGTTTCGCCGCGTGGTCGGCGGCCAGCATGAGCGTCCGACCGTCTTTGAACCCTTCGATGTAGGCGGCGATCACCCCGACCTCGGGATGATCCGCGAAGTAGCGGGCGAAGTCGGCGAACTCCAGGTCGGCTTCGTTGCCCGTGGGTGCCCAGTGGGAGAGACGGACCCCGAACTCCTGGGCTTGGAATACCGGGCGACCCTGATGCCCGCTCTGGGTGATCAGTGCGATGGCGGGTCCGTCGAGATCGTCACGGAAGGTCTCGAAGGCGTTGAGGTTTGTGTTCGGTCCGAGCAGGTGGGTCGAGCCGGAGGCAATGAGTTCCTCCAACCGTCGCTGGAGGCGTGCGCCTTCTTCGCCGGTCTCCGCAAAGCCGGCGGAGAAGATGACCGCGAACCGGGGCTCCTTCTCGAGCACGGTCTCGAACATGCCGACCGCGTCCCCGACGAGGATCACGGCCAGGTCGATGTCGCCCGGGATGTCGAGGATCGAGCGGTAGCAGGGGACTCCGTCGACGGTTTCCCGTTCGGGGTGGACGGGGATGACCGTTGCGCCGTGCTTTTGACCCCATGCGTTGATCTTGCGCCACATGGCGGTGTTCGGTTTGCGTTCCGAGTCCGACGCGCCGATGACGGCGACGGTGCGGGGACGGAAGAAGAGGTCGAGATCGACCTCGCGCAGTGCGAGTGGACGGCGGGTGACGTCGATGGTGGGCTTTGTGGTCATGGTTTTGGGTGTGCTGTGGTGTGGTGCCTGCTGGTGTGGAGTGGCGTCACCGACGCTTCGAGTGCGGTCGCGGGACCGCGCTGTAGCCGCGGCGGGGCCGGAGCCCCGGCCGTCGGCGCCGAGTCCGGGTGCTGGTGGTGTCGGCTGGTCGCGCCCGGGCC